>JAMJQL010000092.1 GCA_023554245.1 Gemmatimonadota bacterium | reverse complement strand
ATCGCACGGGTCAGGGAATCCGGTGCAGCGATGGGGATCGGACTCGATGGCGACGCGGACCGGATTGGAGCGGTCGATGAACGGGGCAGGATCGTGCGAGGAGACCACCTTCTTCTGCTCTACGCACTCGATATCCTTCCGCGCGATCCGGGTGCGGAGGTCGTCTTCGACGTGAAGTGCTCCAAGGCGCTCCCGGAGATGATCGAGGCCGCGGGTGGAGTGCCGGTGATGTGGCGGACGGGGCATTCGCTGATCAAGGAACGAATGAAAGAGGGGGGCTCGCCCGTCGCTGGTGAGATGAGCGGGCACATCTGCCTGGCCGACCGCTGGTACGGCTTCGATGACGCGATCTACGATGCAGCGCGGCTCGCAGAGCTGGTCGCTCGCAGTGGGAAGCCGCTCTCCGAACTCGCAGCGGCGATACCCTCCTATCCGTCCACTCCGGAGATCAGGGTGGACTGCGATGAGGACGCCAAATTCGGGATCGTAGAGCGGACGGTGCAGCACTATCGCCAGTCCTACGAGGTGATCGATATCGATGGGGCGCGGGTGCTGTTCGATGACGGTTGGGCCCTGATCCGGGCGAGCAACACGCAGCCGATCATCGTCTGCCGATTCGAAGCCGACACGCCCGAAGCACTGGTTCGCATCCGGGATGACGTGGCCGAGTGGCTGGCAGGCCAGGGCGTCACGGTCCCGCCGCTGGACTGAGCGTCTCGATGAGTCCAGGCCGCAGAACGGTCGTCGTCGCCATAGGAGGAAACGCTCTCTCTCCATCGGGCGAGTCCGCGTCCGTCGCTAACCAGTTCCGTCATACGCGGGAGAGCCTCGTTCCGATCGTGGATCTTGCCACCCAGGGATGGCGGATCGCCATCGTCCATGGCAATGGTCCCCAGGTCGGGGATGAACTGCTCCGCAATCAGGTTGCGCGGGATGAGGTGGAGCAGCTCCCTCTCGGAGTTCAGGTCGCCGAGACGGCCGGGTGGATCGGATACATGATCCAGCAGTCCCTTCAGAACGCCCTGCGAAGCGCGGGAAGCGAGCGCAGGGTCGTCACCGTCGTGACGCAGGCGCGTGTGGAGCCGGACGATCCGGCGCTCGCGAGTCCCTCGAAGTTCATCGGCCGGCGGCTTTCGCCGGAAGCGGCCGAGGTGCTGAGAGCCGAGGGTGTGGTCGTCGAGCAGGACCCACGCGGAAACCTGCGACGACGCGTGCCGAGCCCGGTCCCGGTCGAGATCATCGAGTCGGACATGGTGCGGGAGCTCGTGTTTCGGGGCGACATCGTCATCGCGGCGGGGGGTGGTGGAATCCCGGTATACGAAGATCCCTCGCTCGGTCTCGAGGGGGTCGACGCCGTTGTGGACAAGGACAGGGCGGCAGCGATTCTCGCTCGTGAGATCGGAGCCAGCATCCTGTTGATTCTAACTGATGTCGACGGAGTATACGAAGCCTGGGGGACGGATCAGGCGCGCAGGATCCCACGACTGACGATGTCGGAGGCCGCGCGGCTTCTGGAGGGGGACGCGCTGGGCGCCGGGAGCATGCGACCAAAGCTCGAAGCGGCGCACCACTTCCTGGAGACGGGTGGTGACCGGGCGATCATCGCCGCTCTGGACGAGGGACCCATGGCTCTCCTCGGAGAAGCAGGAACCACGATCGAATCCCGCGGCTGAGCGAGCCGGGAGACAATTTTCACACGGGACGAAGGCGAAGATGAACATTCACGAGTACCAGGCGAAGGAGATCCTCCGCGCTCACGGCATCCCGGTTCCTCCGGGCGAGGTCGCCACCTCTCCTGAAGAAGCGGAAGCGATAGCGTCGAAGTACGGCGGCCCGGTGGTCGTCAAGGCCCAGGTGCATACCGGTGGCCGCGGCAAGGCCGGCGGTGTGAAGCTGGCCGACGATGCAGCGGACGCGGCCGAGAAGGCGGCGGCGATTCTCGGCATGGAGATCAAGGGGCTGACCGTCGAGAAGGTCCTGGTTACGCCTGCCGAGGAGATCGCGAGCGAGGCATACGTCGGGATCGTGATGGACAGGGCCTCCCAGGCCGACGTGTTCATGGTTTCATCAGAGGGGGGCGTGGACATCGAGGAAGTCGCTGCGTCCCAGCCCGAGGCGATCACGAAGCTCCGGGTCGATCCGCGGTACGGGCTCCTTCCGCACCAGGCGATGGGGCTGGCATGGGCGCTGTATGACGACGTCAAGCAAGTGCGTCAAGCCGCGTCGATCATCCGTAAGCTCCATGAAGCGTACCGGGCCGCGGGTGCCACGCTGGCGGAGATCAATCCGCTGATCGTCACACCGGAGGGCGAGGTGAAGGCGATCGACGCGAAGATGAACATCGATGACAACGTCCTCTTCCGGGTGCCCGACGTCGAGGCGATGAGGGACACGAGTGCCGAGCCGCCCGCCGAGACGAAGGCGCGCGATGCCGGATTGAGCTACATCAAGCTCGACGGAGACGTGGGCTGTGTCGTCAACGGAGCCGGCCTCGCCATGGCGACCATGGACATGGTCAAGCACTACGGAGGCGAGCCCGCCAACTTTCTCGATATCGGGGGTTCTTCGAATCCGGACAAGGTGGTGACGGCACTGGAGATCATCACTGCCGATCCCAGGGTGAAGTCGATTCTGTTCAACATCTTCGGAGGAATCACGCGCTGCGATGACGTGGCGAACGGAATTGTCGAGGCGACGAATCGGATCGAGATCGATCGGCCGATCGCCATTCGACTCACCGGGACCAACGAAGAGGAAGCGGTGGAGATCCTCAAGCAGGCGGGCTTCGCGGCAATGACCGACATGGACGAGGTGGTCAAGGAGGCCGTCAGCCTGGCGCACGGCGGCAGCGACTGAGGATCGGCGACTTCACGAACGCAAAGGGAGACAGTTCGGCATGAGCATATTCATCGATGGGTCGACACGCCTCGTCGTGCAGGGAATTACGGGGAGGGACGGGTCTTTTCACACCCGGCAGATGATCGAATACGGGACGGACGTCGTCGCGGGTGTCACGCCGGGCAAGGGTGGCCAGATGTTCGACGACTCGGTCCCGGTGTTCAACACGGTCGTCGAAGCCGTATCGGAGCGAGGCGCCAACACGAGCGTCGTCTACGTCCCGGCGGCTTTTGCTGCCGATGCGGTCCTGGAGGCCGCAGAGGCTGGAATCGAGTTGATCGTCTGTATATCGGAAGGTGTCCCGGTGCAGGACATGATGCGGGTACTGCCTTTCGTCGAGGAAAGGGGCGCTCGATTGATCGGTCCCAATTGCCCCGGCCTGATCACTCCGGGCGTCTGCAAGGTGGGAATCCTCCCGGGTCAGATCGTGGCCCCGGGACCTGTAGGGGTGGTCAGTCGGTCCGGAACGCTGACCTACGAAGTCGTCTTCCAGCTCACCCGGGCGGGAATCGGTCAGACGACGTGTGTGGGAATCGGGGGAGATCCGCTGATCGGGACGAACTTCGTAGACTGTCTGGAGGCGTTCGAGGCCGATCCGGACACGAGGGCCGTCTGCATGATCGGCGAGATCGGTGGCACCGATGAGCAGGTGGCTGCCGAATTCGTGCGCGATCGAATGAGCAAACCGGTCGTGGGTTTCATTGCCGGACGTACGGCTCCTCCCGGTCGCCGAATGGGTCATGCCGGTGCGATCATCTCCGGCTCGGAGGGGACCGCGGATGAGAAGATGAGGGCCTTCCGCGAATGCGGCATCGCGGTCGCCGAATTGCCCGCCGATTTCGTAGGACTGGTCCAGGCCGGTCTCTGAGGCCCTACATGGCGATCTATTACGACCCCCGGAGAAAGCGGGACACGGAATGAGCGATACGACGCTGACGATCATCAAACCGGATGCATTCGGGTCGGGCAAGGCCGGCCGGATTCTCGCGCACCTCGAGCAGGAGGGCTTCGAGATCGTAGCGGCGCGGGTCACGCATCTCGGAGTGGCCGAGGCGGGTGAATTCTACGCGGTCCACAGGGAGCGGCCGTTCTTCGGTTCACTGGTCGAGTTCATGACCTCGGGCCGGTGCATGCCGATAGTTCTGCGACGCGAGAACGCCGTGGCACACCTTCGCCGTGTGATCGGCGCGACGGATCCGACCGAAGCCGAAGAGGGTACGGTGCGGGCGATCTATGCCGAGAGCAAGGAGCGCAACGCGATTCACGCCTCTGATTCCGATGAGAACGCGGCCGTAGAGGTGTCTTTCTTCTTTCCCGGCACGGATCTGATCTGAGGCGATCCGATCGACGGCGATTCGGCCGCTTGGCACGTTGACAGAAATCGTGGAAACGGCTATGAATATGGGCTTCCCGGACCGGCTGCTGGCGCTGGAACGACTCGCGGCCGGCCCCGTCGAACTGTCGGGTCCGCTCCGTGCCGACCGGGAGGCGTGGGATCTCGACGACGTGAGCCTCGAGGGCGATCCGCTGATCGACCTTCGGATCGAAGAGACCGGGGACGGAGCGGTCCGGCTTCGAGGGCGGCTCGTGGTCGATGTAGAGCAGGAGTGCAGGCGTTGCCTGGACCCGGTTCGATCGCAGGTTGGGCTCGATCTCGATCTGCGATTCGATCCGAACATCGGGCCCGAAGAGGAGACCGAGGCGCTGTATGCCCTCGATCCAAAGGTGGCGGAGCTGGATCTGCTGCCTGCGCTGCGCGAAGAACTGCTGCTCGCTCTGCCGGACTTCGCGCTGTGCCGCGACGGGTGCCGGGGACTGTGTCCGCTGTGTGGTACGAACCGCAACGAGGACGATTGCGACTGCCGGATCGAAGCGACGGACCCGAGATGGGACGCGCTGCGAGAGAAAATTCCGAGCGAACCGGACGCCGCCACGGGCGCCGGTGACGGTTCGGGCGACGACTGATACAGGACGGAATCCATGGCCGTACCGAAGAGACGGACCTCGAAGCAGCGGAAGCGAAAGCGCCGGGGACACGATGTGGCGGCGGAAACGGCGCATCAGAGTTGTCCGCGCTGCGGCGACCCCAGGCGTCCCCACCGAGTCTGCCCGACATGCGGACATTATGGAGACCGCGAGGTCGTTCGGACCGAGGAGTTCTAAGCGGCCCCGACTCATTGCGCGAAGGGATACAGGTCATGCGTCTCGCCGTGATGATGCCGGGACAGGGTTCGCAGTTCGTCGGAATGGGCCGGGACCTCGCTGCGACCGATGCCAGGGCGATGGAGCTGTTCCAGCGGGCAGACGACGCACTGGGCTTCGCACTGAGTCGCGTTTGCTGGGAAGGTCCGGAAGATGAGCTCCGACGGACCGAGAACGCGCAACCGGCCATTCTGCTGCACTCCACGATAATCTGGTCGCTGTTCCCCGAGCAGATTCGATCCCGGGCGGTGTGCGGCGCAGGGCATTCTCTGGGTGAGTTCTCTGCCTACGTGGCTGCCGGCTCCCTCAGCCTCGAAGACGCTCTTCGGCTGGTCAGGCGGCGAGGAGAGCTCATGGCCACGTCGGGCGATGAGCGGGCTGGAACGATGGCGGCCGTCATCGGACTCGACCCGGACGGCGTGACGGAGGCCTGTCGAAGGGCGTCCAGCGTCGAATCCGTGGTCGTGCCGGCCAACTTCAACGCCCCCGGTCAGGTCGTGATCAGCGGCGACGTGTCAGCGGTCGAGAGTGCGATGAGCGAAGCCACCGAACTCGGCGCACGCAAGGTCATGCCGCTGAACGTAAGTGGCGCGTTCCATTCTCCCCTGATGGAGTCCGCGAGGGAGGGGCTGTCTGAGGCCGTCGCTGCAGCCAACCTGCAGAATCCGTCTTTTCCGGTCGTGGCGAATGCCACGGCCGCGGCGACTCGCTCGGCGGAGGAAGCCTCCAGACAGCTCGTCGACCAGCTGACCTCACCGGTGCGCTGGGTCGAATCGGTGGCGACTCTCAAGACGGAGCGCCCGGATCTCTGGGTCGAGCTCGGTCCCGGACGCGTTCTGTGCAACCTCCTCAAACGTATCGATCGCGAACTCGAATCGATGGCAGTGGGATCCCCGGAACAGATCGTTCAATTCGTGGAGGTCTGCGGTGACTGAGCTCGATGGACAAGTAGCAATCGTTTCGGGTGCCTCCCGGGGGATCGGCGAGGCCATCGCCCGATCTCTCTCGGAGGCCGGTTGCAGCGTCGCCTGCGTGGCGCGAGACGCCGCGCGGGCTGCCGCGGTCGCGGACACGCTGGAAAGCGAAGGCAGGGGGTATGCCTGCGACGTCTCCGATCCGGCGGCGTGCGCGGATCTCGTCGCGGCCGTGGATGGGGAGCTGGGACCCGTCGATATCCTCGTCAATAACGCCGGCATCACCCGGGACAACGTGCTGGTCCGCCTCAAAGATGAGGACTGGCAGACGGTGATGGACACCAACCTTCGAGGCGCTTTCAATACGACCCGGGCCGTGGCGCGCGGGATGATGAAACGTCGAGCGGGGAGGATCATCAACATTGCGAGCGTGGTAGGCTTGACGGGGAACCGGGGGCAGGCCAACTATGCGGCGTCCAAGGCCGGGCTGGTCGGCTTTTCCAAGTCGGTAGCGCTGGAACTGGCATCGCGAGGCGTCCTGGTGAATGTCGTGGCGCCAGGCTTCATCGAGACCGACATGACGTCGGATCTGCCGGAGGAAGCGCGAGTGGCGCTGTTCGAGCGTATTCCGCTCGGGCGACTCGGTCGACCGGAGGACGTGGCCGGCGTCGTCAGGTTTCTGGCCGGACCGGCCGCTGCGTACATGACCGGGCAGGTGCTGGTCGTCGATGGTGGGATGGTGATGAACGGCTGACCTCCGGGTCGGCGCACACGAGGCACCCGAGCGCGGTCGTGTGCCCGGAACGAAACCCGCGATAACGAGAGGTGAACGACATGTCGGATGCGGCTGCGAAGGTCAGGGAAATCATCGCGAACGAGCTGGGCGTGGAGATCGAGAAGGTCACGGACGCTGCATCGTTCGTGGAGGACCTTGGGGCGGACTCGCTCGACACCGTGGAGCTCGTGATGGCATTCGAAGAGGAGTTCTCTGTCGAGATCCCCGATGAAGATGCCGAGAAGATGCAGACGGTGGGTGACGCGATCCGATATCTCGCGGAGCATCAGGACTGATCACGGGGGCGGGGCGGAAGGTGGAACCGAGATGAGCGATCGTCCGCGCGTGGTCGTGACGGGGCTGGGACTCGTCACGCCGGTCGGCCTCGACGTCGAGTCGACCTGGTCCGCCCTTCTCACCGGCGAGAGCGGCGCGGCTCCGATCACTCAATTCGACGCCAGTGAGTATCCGGTCCGCTTCGCCTGTGAGGTGAAGGGGTTCGATCCCGAGTCGTACATGGAGCGGAAGGAAGCGCGCCGGGCTGATCGGTTCCTCCAGTTCGCCATGGCCACCGCCGCGCAGGCAACGGCCCAGGCAGGGCTCGAACAGGCGATGGAGTCGATCGAGCCCGAACGGGTCGGAGTCATCGTCGGCAGCGGCATCGGGGGACTCTCGACCCTCGAAGACCAGCACGCCAAGCTGTTGGGCAAGGGGCCGGGACGTGTGTCGCCGTTCTTCATCCCGATGTTCATCGGCGACATGGCGGCGGGCATGATCTCGATGCGTTACGGCGCCCAGGGTCCGAACTACGCCACGGTCTCCGCCTGCGCCTCGAGCGCGCATGCGGTGGGTGCCGCCCTGCGTGCGATCCGGGTAGGAGAAGCAGATGTGATGATCGCCGGGGGCACGGAAGCGACGGTGACCCCATTGTGCATGGCCGGATTCGCATCGATGAAGGCGCTATCCGAGCGGAACGAGTCTCCCGAGACTGCCTCGCGGCCGTTCGACGCGACGCGAGATGGATTCGTGCTCGGCGAAGGATCGGCGATGCTGATTCTCGAGACACTCGATCACGCTCTGGGCAGGGGCGCTCCGATCATCGCGGAGCTGGCCGGGTTCGGCCAGAGCGCGGACGCATATCACATGACTGCTCCGTCCCCCGGAGGCGCGGGTGCTCAGATCGCGATGCGTGGTGCGATGCGTGACGGAGGCCTGACTGCGGACGAAATCGACTACGTCAACGCACACGGGACATCGACACCCGCCAACGATGCGACGGAGACGGCTGCCTTGAAGGCCGTGCTCGGGGATCGGGCCGCGAACGTGCGCGTCAGTTCAACGAAGTCGATGACCGGCCACACCCTGGGGGCGGCCGGGGCGCTCGAGGCAGCGATCTGCGCACTGGTGTGCAATCGGGGAAGTGTACCGCCGACGATCAACTACAAGACCCCTGACCCGGAATGCGACCTCGACTACACGGTGGCCGGCAAGGTCGATACCGAGGTCCGGGCGGCGCTCACGAATTCCTTTGGATTCGGGGGACACAACGTCTGCCTGGCCGTTCGCCGCTGGGACGGGGAGTGAGGAGTCCAGAATGCCGAAAGTCTTGATCTTGATGGGCTCGGAGTCCGACATGCCCACGATGGAGAAGGGGGCCGCGGTGCTCCGCGATGCAGGCGTCGAGACCGAGGTCGTCGTCAGCAGTGCGCATCGCGATCCGGTCCGCACGGCCGCGATCGCGACGTCGGCCGCCGAGGATGGATACGATGTCGTGATCTGCGGCGCCGGTCTCTCAGCGGCGCTTCCCGGTGTCGTCGCGGCCCACACGAGTCTCCCGGTGATCGGGGTCCCGATCTCGGCTGGCAGCCTCGGAGGTATGGATGCACTGCTGTCGATCGCACAGATGCCCCCGGGCGTGCCCGTAGCCGCCGTCGGGATCGACAATGCACGCAATGCAGCCCACCTGGCGCTTCGCATCATCGCCGGGCGGTCGGACCGCTGACCGGAATCCCCTCGAGACTGCATGCGCGTAGGTCAGGGCTACGATTCCCATCGATTCGAGCGATCACGCCCCCTGGTGCTCGGGGGCGTCCGCATCTCCGATGAGAACGGCCTCTCCGGCCATTCCGATGGAGATGCCGTCGTCCACGCGATTATCGATGCGCTCCTCGGCGCGACGGGACTCGGATCTATCGGGGGGAGATTCCCCGATACCGACCCCGAATGGGAAGGAGCCGACTCGCTGGATCTTCTCGAGCGAACGATGCGCTGGGTCGAGGAGCGGAACTACCAGGTCGTGAACGTGGATGTCACAGTGATCGCGGAGCGGCCGCGAATAGCGCCGCACGCGGCCGCGATGTCCGAAGTACTCTCGCGCTACCTGCATATCTCGCCGGTCTCAGTCTCCATCAAGGGCAAGTCCAACGAGGGGATGGGTTGGATCGGGCGTTCCGAGGGACTGGCCGTCTCCGCCGTGGCACTTCTCGATCAGATCGGCGATATCGATGCCCTGCATGCCAGCATCCGCGCCGGGGGGTAGGCCCCCGTGCACGAGTCGATCGATGGCCTCCTGGAGCTCGTTTCGAGTCTCCCCGTGGAGGTTCTCTATCTGCTCGTAGGCGCCGGCGCCGCGATCGAAAATCTGTTTCCGCCGATTCCGTCGGATATGTTCGTGGTGGCCGGAGCCGTTGCCGCGGACCGCGGTCTGCTGGACGGTCGCATCGTGTTCCTCGTAGCATGGGTCAGTAACCTGATTCTCGCACTCATGGTGTACGGGGCGGCGAGGCGCTACGGGGGCGGAATCTTCGGGACCCGGTGGGGTCGCTGGCTGCTCCGTCCGGAGCAATTGCATCGCATGTCTGTTTTCTACCGGGAATACGGAACCTTGACGATACTCGTCAGTCGGTTCTTCCCGGTGTTCCGCGTTCTGGTCCCGGCATTCGCCGGGATCAGCAAGCTGGGATTCTGGCGCACCGCGGTTCCACTGTCTCTGGCCTCAGCAGCGTGGTACGGGGCACTCGTCACGGCCGGGGTGATCTTCTCGCGGAACATCGAGAAACTCATCGGATCCCTGCGCGCCGTGAACACCACGGCGGGGCTGGTCGCAGGACTCGCGACCCTCCTGCTCCTGCTGCTGTGGTGGCGCAGTCGGCACCCCGAAGATCCGGGCGAATGACTCGGGGCTGGAAGGACGTCACGGTGGCGGTCGGGAAGAACCCCGACCGGGACCACGCATTCCGGGTCGAGCTGTTCGAAGAATACCTCCGTTTCGAACGGAATCTCTCCGATCGTACGGTTGCGGCGTATCTCCACGACTGCCGGGGATTCGCAGACTTCGCCCTCGAGAACGACGCCCGAAACCCATCCGCCGTCGACTACGGACTGCTCCGGTCGTGGATGGCGGAGCTCTCAATCCGGGGGCTCGCGCCTGGCACTGCATCTCGGGCCCGGTCCGCACTCCGCACGTACTTCGCATTCCTGCTCGAAGAGGGATACCTCTCGGAAGATCCGACCGAACGGCTGGAGTCTCCCGGCCGGAGATCTCGACTGCCCGACGTGCTCAGCGTCAATCAGGTGCTGTGCATACTCGACACAGCGCGGAAACGGGCGGAGATCGCCAGTGGAGCCGGCGGCCTCACGGCCCGCGCGAAAGCGGCAACACTCAGAGATGCCTGCATGCTCGAATTCCTCTACGGCTCGGGACTTCGCATCTCGGAACTGATCGGTCTGGCCGTCCGTGACATAGAGATCGAGTCGGGATTCGCGATCATTCGGGGCAAGGGAGACAAGGAGCGGATCGTGCCCGTGGGCGGTGGTGCGAGGCGTGCGCTGCTCCGGTACCTTGAGGACGGACGGGAGTTGCTGGAGCGCCCCGAAAAGTCGAGTGGCGCGCTGTTCCTGAACCAGCGAGGGACGCCGATCAGTCGCACAGGGGCCTGGAAGATCGTCAAAGAGGCCGTCGAGCGCGCCAGACCCGAGGCGGAGAGAGGGGGCTTTCCGATCATGGGGAGTGTGACGCCTCATACTTTCCGCCACAGCTTCGCAACCCACCTGCTGGACGGCGGAGCCGACCTGGTCGCGGTACAGGAGATGCTCGGACATGCGGACATCTCGACGACCCAGATTTATACGCATGTGGACCGGAGTTACCTGCAGGCGGAGCACAGGCGCTATCACCCGAGAGCATGAGCGAGCGTGAGCCACCTCTCCCGAGTCTACAATCTCTCTCGGAATCGGAAACCCGTGAAGCGGTTCGCCGATCGTCCGGTACCGCAAGAACTGCTGGATCGGATCCTGGACTGCGGCCGCTACTCGACGTCGGCGGGAGAGGATCAGCCCTGGAGATTCGTCATCGTGCGGGATCCGCTGATTCGTCATCGACTCGCGGAGGCGGCCTTTCACAGCCGCCTGGCCCGGACGGCTCCGGTCGTAATCGTCGGCTGCGCCCGCCTTCACTCGCGAGTCAGCGGAAATGGAAGACCCGCGCACCCGACCGACCTGGCTGCGGCGGCCCAGGCCATGTCTCTCTGCGCGGCCGACCTCGGACTGCAGTCGTCATGGATCACGGGTTTCCGCGAAACATCGGTGCGTACGATTCTCGGCATACCTCAGGACATTCCGGTCGTGACACTTCTGGCTGTGGGATACCCGGACGGTTTCGTGCGTCTTCCCGATCGTCGTCCCGTCCACGAGACGGTGTCCTGGGACGCGTGGGAGGAACACGGGTGAGAGGGCATGGAAGGCGGCCGGCCCTTCCGGTCGCAGGGATTCTGTCTCTGGCGATTCTCGCGTGCATCCCCCGCGCTGGCGACGCCCAGGAAGTGGAGTTCACGCCACGAGCGGATCGACCGGTCGAGAGGCGACTCGACGAGTTCCTCGAGCGTGCGGACTACGCCGTACTGACTTCGGATACCGTACTCCGAGTCCCGGCGTCACCGGACCGGAGCATCCTGGTGCTGGATGCAGCCGTTCGGCTGGCGACTACCGTCCCGGGTGACGTGTTCGTCGTGGATGGTGATCTCTTTCTGCGCCCCGGGGCGCGCGTCGAAGGAGACGTCGTCGTGCTCGGCGGCGGCTACTACGCGTCGGAGCTGGCGGAAGTCTCGGGCGAGGTCATTTACCTTCCGAATGAGCTGTACAGCGTGGCCCGCACAGACGGGGGTTGGCGGATTTTTCCGATCAGGGAGGAGCCGAAGGCCGTAGATCTGCACGGCCTGTACGGTTTCGGCTTTCCCTACTACCAGCGAGTGGACGCGGTTACGCTGCGCTGGGGCGCGACGCTCAGGGCCACGGGATGGGCCTGGCAGCCCAGCCTGGAGGGAGAGCTCAGGTTCATCACGGAGCAGGGGGAATTCCAGGGAACCCTCAAGCAGTACTGGTATCCGAGCGGTTCGTTTCAATTCGGATTCGAAGCCGAGAGGGTGACCCGGACGAACGAGGACTGGATCCGCGGTGACATCTCCAATTCCCTCTCGTACTTCTTCGTCGGAGACGACTTCCGCAACTACTACGGGGCGGATCGAGTCTCGATCGTGCTGCGTGGCAGCGAGACCGCCTCCTTGCAGCCTTTGCTCTCTGTCGAATGGGAGGAGGCGAGCAGCAAGGAGGCCAGGAAGCAGTTCGTGCTGTTCGGGGACGATGAGCCCGCTCTCAATCCAGTCGTGGACGAAGGTGAAACGGTCAGCCTGATCGCCGGCCTCGGTTTGCAGCAGAGAGGGGCCGACCGACGGTTCGAAGCTTCGGTTCGGGCTGAGGTCGCCGATTCTTCGATTGCAGGAGATTTCAGCTTCGTATTCGGCGAAGCCAGGCTCTACTGGCTCACTCCGGGGTTCGGCTCTCATGAGGTCGAGCTCTTCGGAATTGTGCGGGGGGATCTGAGCGGAGACCTTCCCGCGCAACGGTGGAGCGCCTTCGGCGGCCGCGCTACGCTCCCCACGTTCGACCTGCTCTCCTTCCGCGGACCCCGACTCGTCTACGGGCAGGCCTCGTATCTGATTCCGATCTCGGCGCTTCGGGTGGCGATGATCGGGCCGCCGAAAGTTCTGCTCAGAGCCGTGGCTGGCTCGGCCTGGGGGCCCGACGACTCGGAGGATTTCGAATCCAACCTCATTGCGGGACTTCGCTGGTCGGTCTTCGAGGCAGGTGTCGCCGTCGACCCGGGCGGATCAGATCCGACCTCGCGGCTGTATGCGATTTTGAGGTTTCCGGGAGACCTCTGAGCGGCCGTCGTCACCCGCAAGCCGAATCCGACCCGCAGCACCTTTGACAGCCTCTTCGCGCCGAGCTTACGTTGCGGGGCGTGAACGGAACCAGCCCCAGGACCGGATCGCGCCGCTGATGGCCGTGCTCTGCGTGCTTCCTGCGCGGATCGCCAGCCAGCGTGTCCCCGAGAAACCCCTGCAGATGCTCGCTGGCCGACCGCTGATCGAGTGGAGTTGGCGAGCTGCATCGAGCGTACCTGGAGTCGACGCCGTTTGCGTGGCGACGGACGACGCGAGAATCGCGGATCGGGTGCGCAGCTTCGGTGGCGTCGTCGTCATGACCTCACCCGATCACCCGTCGGGTACGGACAGGGTCGCGGAAGTCGCTCGATCCGCACAGGGAAGGGCATTCGACGTGGTCGTGAATTTCCAGGCGGATGAGCCGTTTCTACCGCCGGCGCACGTCGCAGCGGCGATCGAGCCCGTGATTCAGGAGAGGGCCGAGATCGCCACCCTCGCGACGCCGTTCACGTCGGCCGAGGAATGGAACTCGGACGCCGAGGTGAAGGTAGCCCGGGCTGAGGATGGCCGTGCACTGTACTTCAGTCGGGCGGGCATCCCCTGGGCGGAGTCGGGATCGCCTGACTTCGAAGGTCGGTCGACCAGCCCGTGGCTTCGACACCTGGGATTGTACGTCTACTCCCGGGCCGCGCTGGAGGCGTGGGTCCGCCTGCCGCAGTCGCGTCTCGAGCGGCTCGAACGTCTCGAGCAGCTTCGGCCGCTGGAGGCGGGCTGGCGGATTCAGGTAGCGGTGGTGGGCCCCTGTCCCGGGGCCATTGAGGAACCGGAAGATCTCGAATGGGCCGAAGCGCGCCTTCGGACCCTGCAATCCGACTGAAAGGAAGGCGCCAGGCCATGTCCGAGTCCGCGGAAGGGCGTACGAAATACATCTTCATCACGGGCGGTGTGGTATCTTCGCTCGGGAAGGGGATCGCTGCCGCATCCATCGGCAGACTCCTCGTGGAACGAGGACTGTCGGTTACGATCCAGAAGTTCGATCCCTATATCAACGTAGACCCGGGCACGATGTCTCCCTTCCAGCACGGAGAGGTGTACGTCACCGACGACGGAGCCGAGACCGATCTCGATCTCGGACATTACGAGCGCTTCATCGACGAATCACTCTCCCAGTCGAACAACGTCACCACGGGCCGGATCTACCAGAACATCATCACCAAGGAACGGCGCGGAGATTTCCTCGGCGCCACCGTGCAGGTGATCCCGCACGTGACCGACGAAATCAAATCGTACGTGCGGCGGCTGTCGGAGGGTCACGATGTCGTGATCACCGAGGTCGGGGGCACCGTGGGGGACATCGAATCGCTGCCTTTCCTCGAGGCGATTCGGCAGTTTCGCCAGGATGTGGGACGGAAGAACGTGCTGTTCATCCATCTCACTCTGGTTCCGTTCATCGCGGCAGCCGGCGAGCTGAAGACGAAGCCGACGCAGCATTCGGTGCGGGAACTGATGGAAATCGGGATTCAGCCCGACATGTTGATCCTCAGGACCGAGTTGCCTCTGACCGAAGAGGTCCGTCGCAAGGTGGCCCGGTTCTGCAACGTGGAATTGCGGCACGTCATCGAGTCCCGCGACCTCGAGACCATCTACGAGGTTCCCCTGCGCTACCATGAACAGGGTCTCGACGGCTCGATCGTCGAAGCGCTCGGGCTGGAAACCCGTGAGCCCGACCTGTCGGATTGGGAATCGATCGTCAAGCGAGTGAAGCGTCCATCCGATCCGCCGGTCCGGATCGCGGTCGTGGGCAAGTACACGTCGCTGGTGGACTCCTACAAGTCGATTCAGGAAGCGCTGATTCATGGGGGGATCGCGCACGATACGGGCGTCGAGATCGACTGGCTGTCATCCGAAGCGATCGACGTGCAGGGCGAATCCTTCCCGGATCGTTACCACGGGGTCCTGATTCCGGGGGGCTTCGGCGGCCGCGGCGTGGAGGGAATGGTCGACACGGTGAGACGGATTCGCCAGGACGACGTGCCCTTCTTCGGCATCTGTCTCGGCCTTCAGTGCGCCATCATCGAGTTCGCCCGCAACGTATGCGGCCTCGGTGGCGCCGATTCGGCGGAGTTCTCCCCGACGACGCCGCATCCCGTGATCTCTCTTCTGGATTCTCAGAGGCAGGTCACCGACAAGGGGGGCACCATGCGACTCGGCGCCTATCCCTGCGTGCTCCAGCCGAACAGCAACGTTCTCGCGATCTACGATCAACCCGAGATATCCGAACGGCACCGCCATCGATTCGAGGTGAACAACGACTACCGGGAGCGCCTGGCAGCGGAAGGTCTCGTCTTCGCCGGTCTTTCGCCGGATGGTGGGCTGGTCGAGATCATCGAGTTGTCGGACCATCCCTTCTTCGTAGCGACGCAGTTTCATCCCGAGCTGAAATCTCGTCCGACGAGGCCGCATCCGTTGTTCGCCGCCTTCATCGGGGCTGCCCGGGATCGGCGGGACCGGCAATCCGAAGGGCAGGTCGGATCGTCCACGGCCCTGGAGCCGGCGGAGCTTCCGTGAGCCGGCGCGCTCCGGTTGTTCGTCCACCGGGATTGGAGCTGGCGTCGGTGCTGGTCGTTCTCATGCTGGCAGGGTGTGACGAGAAGGAGCCCGTCCTCGCGGGTGAAGCGCCGAGCGTGTTCGTCGAAGGGGCGGACCAGGTCATGGTCGGCGTGGAGAACCACATCACCCGGCAGGGCGTTCGGCAGGCCGAGCTGGAGGCGGACACGGCCTACACCTTCGAAGACGCCGGACGTCTGGACCTGAAGCAGGTGACGCTGACGTTCTTCGGCGAGGCGGGCGATACCGTGGGTGTCCTGACCGGACAGTCGGCGGAATACCAGCTGGAGGCAGGCGATGTAACGGTTCGTGGCGACGTCGAAGTGGACCTGCGCACCGGTGAACGATTCGAGGCCCCGGTGCTGGCCTACATCTCCGCCTCCAACCAGATTCGAGCCGACTCGGGCTACGTTCTCATCTATCCTGACGGAACGGTGGACCGCGGTACGTACGTGGTTCGGGATCTCAGTACTGACGAGACCCGCTACGGTGAGGGGCGGACGACGACCCCGGAGGTCACGGTTCCCCAGTGAGCGGTCGCGTCGGATTTCTGGCGGCGGCACTGCTGGCGACGGCCGGCGGACTCTTCGTCCCATCGACTGCCAGCCCCCAGGGCGTCAACCGATGCCCGATCAACATCCAGCGTGCAGGGCCACGTGTCGAACGTCCGGATCCGGAACGCGAAGGTGCGATCACGGCATTCATCAGCGGACCGGTCACCATAACCTGCGGCGATGCGACAATGACCGGCGACAGCGCCGTCTGGCGGCAGGTCGAGGAAACGGGCCTGATGATCGGGAACGTGCGCTACCGTGATACGACCCGGACTTTGAACTCCGAGCGACTCACGTTCTTCGGTGCGCGGGACGAGGTGGTCGCGACCGGAGACGTCCGGCTCGTTCGGATCGCGAACGGAGCGAAACTCGAGGGACCGCGAGTCAGTTTCACGCGCACTCCGTTCGTCGGCTCGCGAACCGTCGCCACGGAAAGGCCACGGATGACTCTGCCGGCGACCCGGGCGGGCGAGGGCGCGGGTCCCCAGACGATCGTCGACGCCGACGTGGCCGAATTCGTCGGAGAGTCGGAGGCATCGGCGAGTGGGGAAGTGGTGATGACGCGAGGCGCCATCCGCGCCACGTCGGAGCGGGCCAGCTTCTCCGAGACGGCTGCGAGGGCGGTGCTCTACGATGACGCCGTAATCAGCGGAGAGGGATTCGACCTGGCGGGAGACAGCATTTCGGCCGGGTTCGAGTTCGGCGAGATCCGGTCGATCCACGCCTTCGAACAGGCGACGGCGAGCGGACGCCGCTTCCGGCTCCTCGCCGAGCAGATCCGGGCCCGTCTCGCCGGAGATCAGGTCGAGATGATCTGGGCATTCGGCGAGGGGCGCTCGCTGGCCTCATCCGAACGCCTCACCCTGGCGGGCGACTCGATCGAATTCGCATTCATCGACGGGGTGGCGGACTCGGTATCCGCGATCGGCACTGCTGCGGCGGAGCAGGACATGGGATCGACCGAATCGTTGCCAGCTCCGCCCGTACCCGTATCGAGCCCCGATTCGATCCTTGCCGGGCCGGACTCCCTGGCCGCGGCCGCGAATGGCCTGGTCGAGCCGGCGCTGGGGATCGACCCCGGCTCGAGCTGGATCGCGGGAGACACGGTACGGGCCTGGTTCGAACCCGACCCGACGGTTATCGGCGACCCCGCTACTTCGGAAGGCGGCAATTCTCGGATCCGACGGCTCCGGGCGCTCGGAGACGCGCGTTCGTTCTTCGCGGCCGTCAGGGATTCCACCCGGAGTCTGGATCCCTCCCGCAATTATCTGCTCGGCGGTACCATCCAGATCGATTTCGAGGGTGGAGAGCCGCAGACGTTGTCGGGTACGGACGCTATCGGCGTGTACCTGGAACCGGCCGAGGAGGGAGAGCGTGGGTAGCGTCCTGAGGGCCGTCGATCTGGTCAAGGAGTTCGGAAAGCGGCGCGTGGTGGACGGTGTCAGCCTGGACGTGAGCCAGGGAGAGATCGTCGGGCTGCTGGGCCCCAACGGGGCAGGGAAGACGACGACATTCTACATGATCGTGGGCCTGTTGAAGGCGAACAGCGGGCAGGTGCTGTTGGACGACCAGGATCTCACACGGGTGCCGATGTATCGAAGGGCACGAGCGGGGATCGGATATCTGTCACAGGAACCGTCCATCTTTCGGCGTCTCACGGTGGAGCAGAACGTCATGGCGATTCTCGAGACGCTCGACCTGAGTCGTAAGCAGCGGGATCGCCGGCTGGACGAGCTGCTCGAGGAGCTGTCGATCTCGCATCTCAGGAAGAGCAAGGCGTACAGCCTGTCCGGGGGCGAACGCCGGCGGCTCGAGATCACACGAGCCCTGGTAACGGAACCCAAGTTCATGCTGCTCGATGAGCCGTTCGCCGGCGTGGATCCGATCGCGGTGGACGACATACAGCGAATCGTCGCGGACCTGCGCACGAAGGGACTGGGTGTCCTGATCACCGATCACAACGTGCGCGAGACGCTCTCGATTACGGACCGGGCGTACCTGCTGTTCAACGGCAAGATTCACATCGAAGGACCGGCGCAGAAGCTCGTGGAAGACCCGGAAGCTCGTAAGATGTATCTCGGGCTTGATTTCGAGCTGTAGGAGATCCTCCTGATTGCAAGGGGCGTGCCGTAGCGCTCCCGACCCCCTATCATTACCATTCATGAGTCGTGACGGGTCGTATCTCGGAAACTGTGAAACCTGAAGCACACGTGAAGCCGGGGGCAGATGGCGAACATGCGACGGGGGCTCAGTCAGAGCCTCGGTATGCGGCAGGAGCTGAAGATCAATCCTCGCCTGTATCAGGCGATGGACCTTCTTTACATGCCTCTTCTCGACCTGCAGCAGCACCTCAAGCAGGAGATGATGGCGAATCCCTTCCTCGAGCTGGCAGAGCCGATCGACGAGGAGGAAGAAGAGCAGGAGAAGGAAGAGGAAAAGGGAGAGGACGAGATCGACTGGGAGGAGATTCTCCTCAACGGTTTCGAAACTGGCGGACGCCGGGCCGAGTTCGAGGAGAAGGAAGCGTATCTCCCGACTCCGGCCGCTCCCCCGGACCTCTGGGATCATCTTAGAGAACAGCTCAACCTGACGCGGCTCGATCCCCGGATGCGTTTCCTCGGCGAGGAGATCATCGGGAATATCGACCGGGAGGGCTTTCTCACCTGTCCGCTCGAAGAAATAGTGGAATCGGCGAACCAGTGGTTCTCTTCTGCGGAGCCCGAGCTATGGGAGGAGCTGGAGCCGTTCACGCTCGAGGAGGCGGAGGGCGTTCTGGCGGTAATTCAGTCCTTTTCCCCTAGTGGCGTCGGGGCTCGGGATCTGAGAGAGACCCTGCTTCTCCAGATGCGCGACCGGGACGAGCTGGACACGCTCGCCGGCCGGATCGTCCGCGATCATTTTGACCTGCTCGTCAGCCACCGGTGGAGCGAGCTCTCCAAGGAACACGGTATCTCGCCCCAGGACGTCCAGGCTTCGGCGGACGAGATCGCGAAGCTCGACCCGAAGCCGGGGCTCAAGTACGCCGACATGAGTGACAACTACGTCACGCCCGATCTCACGGTCGAGAAGGTTGACGGTGAGTACTACGTGTTTCACAACGACTCGACGTTGCCGCGGCTGAAGCTGTCCCGGGCCTATCGTGAGGTGGCCGCGGACAAGAACCAGTTCAAGGGCGACAACAAGGCGTTCATCGCCAAGAAGCTCAACAGTGCTCAATGGATGATCCAGGCGATCGAGCAGCGACGCCAGACGATGCTCAAGGTCATGCATTTCATCGTCGACCGACAGCGCGATTTCTTCGAGAAGGGCGTGGAGCACCTGCGGCCGCTCACTTTGCGGGAGGTCGCCGAGCACATCGACATGCACGAGTCGACGGTTTCCAGGGTGACGAACGAGAAGTACGTGCAGACGCCGCGAGGCGTACTTCCGCTCAAGTTCTTCTTCTCGAGCGGTCTTTCGACGGACTACGGCGAAGATGTATCGGCCCGTGGGATCAGAGCGCGTATTCAGAAGCTCGTCGCCGAGGAGGACACCAAGAAACCGCTGACCGACCAGGCGATCGTGGATATCCTGAAGAAGGAAGGTGTTCAGATCGCCAGGCGGACCGTGGCGAAGTATCGTGACCAGCTAGGCATTCTCTCGGCGCGGATGCGAAAGCGCGTATGAACGAATCGCGGGGCCCGCACGGGGCCTCGCGCGGGACCTCTCCCGCACCGCTCCCTACCTCTGCGACCGTCCCGGCCGCGTCTTCCTTTGCCGTGATCATCCCGGCTTTCGACGAAGCCGCCAACATGTCGGACCTGTTCGCGGAGCTGTCGGAGACCTTCAGGAATCACGAGCTCGACGGCGAGGTCGTGCTGGTCGATGACGGCTCGTCGGACGGTACGCTGGCAGCGGCACGGGAGGCTGCGGCGCGGGAGGGGTTCGCCCGGCTCCGACTGCTGCGTCATCGTACGAATCGCGGAAAGACCTCCGCTCTCGTGACGGGTGCCCGCGCCACCGATGCCGAGGTGCTGGTGCTGTACGATGCCGATCTGCAGCATTCCACGGAGGAGATTCCTCGCTTCCTCGAAGGCATCGAGGGGGGACTCGATGTCGTGACCGGGCGGAAAGTGGGGCAGTACGACAAGCGCTTCGTATCGAGTGTCTACAACGGATTGGCGCGGCGGTTGTTCGACGTGCCGGTCAGGGACATGAACTCGATGAAGGCGTTCCGGCGCGAGGTGCTCGAGGATCTGCACCTCAGGGAGGACTGGCATCGGTATCTCGTAGTGCTCGCGAACGCTCGCGGCTGGAAAATCGGTGAGATCGACATCGAACTGCTTCCGCGCCGGCATGGCGACCCGAAGTACGGAGGGAGCGGTCGGATCCTGGTGGGCATGCTGGACCTGCTGGCCGTCTGGTTCCAGCTCGTGTTCAGCCGCAAGCCGCTGATGTTCTTCGGGGTCACCGGACTCGCGCTGCTGGCCGCGGGAGGCGTGGTCGGTCTGATCGCCCTCTGGCTTCGATTCGTGGAAGGATCCGGCTTCCGTCCGTTGCTGAACCTGGTCTTGTTGCTCGTGCTGCTCGGCGGCCTCCTGTTCATTGCGGGCCTGATCGGTGAGTTGATCGCGGGGCTTCGGTCAGAGGTCGACGATCTCCGACGCGAGCTGCGCCGGGCAGACCGGTCCTGACCGGGCGCCGACGCGAACCCGGAACTCCATCTCTCACGCCTTGCGAATTCTCCACGTAGTCACCGCGTTTCCCCGGACACCCGAGGATCCGATCACGCCCTGGCTCGTGGAGTTGATCAGGAGGCAGCGGGCGGCGGGACTCGATGCGCAGGTCCTCGCTCCAGCCTACCTGGGCGGTCCGGAGCGCGAGGCGTTCGAGGACATCCCCGTGCATCGCTTTCGGTATGCCCCGGCGTCGTGGGAGATGCTCACGCATGATGAGACCGTGCCGGACCGGATTCGGCAGCGACGATACGTCGCGGGCCTCGTGCCACCATACCTGGCCGCAGGCATCCGCGCCGGCCACGAGGCGGGCCGATCCAGCCCGGAGGTCGTGCATGTGCACTGGCCGATGCCGCATGCCCTGATCGGCGCGGCGGTGCGTCGGGGCTCCGGAGGACGCACGGCGATGGTGTGCAGCTACTACAGCGTCGAGTTGAACTGGGTGAAGGGCAGCATGCCGCGTCTGATGCCATTTCTGCGCTGGACGGCCCGAAGCGCGGACGCAGTGACCGCGATCTCGACCTCGACCGCAGACGCCGTCCGGCAACTCACCGATACACCGGTCTACATCGTGCCATACGGTGCGGCATTCGAGGATGACGGCCTCCCGGTTCGTTGCTCGGCTCTCAGAGGAGAGCGGCCGCTGCGGCTCCTGTTCGTCGGGCGTCTCGTCGAGCGGAAGGGCGTGGAAGTGCTGGTGCGGGCGCTATCGGCTCTTTCCGCGTTTCCCGATGCCGAGCTCACCGTGATCGGCACCGGGGAGCGCGCCACGATCATCGAGCGAACGGCCCGGGTTCACGGGGTCGCGGATCGTGTTCGGATGCTCGGATCGGTCTCCCGAGATCGGCTGGTTGAGAGCTATGAGGATCACGATATCTTCGTGCTCCCGGCTGTCGTGGACGAAAAGGGTGACACCGAAGGTCTCGGAGTCGTGCTGCTCGAGGCACTTCGATTCGAACGGCCGGTGATCGCCAGCGGAATCGGAGGCATCACCGACATCGTGGAGCACGGTCGCTCGGGACTGCTGGTTCCGCCGGGGGATTCCGACGCGCTCGCATCCGCGATCGAAGAGATGGCGCTTGACCCCGAGCGGGCGCGCGCCATGGCAGCGACCGGCCGCGAGGATGTCCGCCGGCAATTCGGCTGGGAACGGGTAGTGATGGAAACCAGCCGCGCGTACCGGGTGGCAATGGAGCGGCGAGATGGTGCGTGAGCACGCGACCGCGGACCGCTACGGCGAGCTCGTCACGTCGCAGGCCTACCGTCGTGCCAGGGTCGCGAAGGCGGAAGTCATCTGGCATCTGTGCGGTGACCGGCTGCTTCGGGCGAAAAGGCCGGCCGACCTCGGGGCGGGAACCGGGATCATGCGAGCCGTACTCGAGGACAAGATGGGGAAGCCGCTGTATGGATTCGAGATCGATATCTCGTTCGTCGAGGAGCCGAAGCACATGGTCGGAGCGGACGTCGAGCGCCTGCCCCTCGCTGACGGGGCGCTCGACTTCGTGATCATGAATCACCTCTACGAGCATGTTTCGCACCCCGATGTTCTGTTTCGAGAGGCATTCCGCGTGCTTGCCCCGGGCGGGGGCGCCTACGTCACGGCGGGCAGTCGTCTTGCCGTGATCGAGCCGCACTACCGGCTACCGTTCCTGAGCTGGCTGCCCCGACCGGTGGCCTCGGCATACCTTCGGTTGTCAGGTAGAGGCGACAGCTACGAGGGGATCCGGTTTCTTACCTATCGACCCCTCACGGATCTGATGCGGAAGGCGGGGTTCGTCGTTCACGACATCACGGAGAGGGCGATCGATGAGCTTCTGGATCGAACCCGGGGCAGGTCCTGGACCGCTGCCTGGGCTGCGGCCGGCAGTCTGGGCGACGATACGCGTGCGGGCCTGCTTCGCCTCGCGTCTCCGCAGTGGTTCTTCATGCTGGAAAAACCGCTGACCCGGACGAGTGACGCAACCGGGAGCGGCGATGACTGAGCTGACGATCGACCGGAGGCCCCGGGTTCCGCCGTGGCTGGCCTTCTCGGGAGTCTGCCTGCTGCTCTCGATTCTCTTCTATCGGGAGTTCGTGTTCGGGCCGGGGACGATGTTGTTCGGAACGGACATGGTGGACCAGGCATTTCAGCTTCGCCAGTTCGGTGTGGAGGAGATCCGCAGCGGGAGAGGATTCCCCCTGTGGAATCCGTTCGTGTACGGAGGCCTCCCCTACCTGGCCGTGTTGCCGGGCCCGGTGTTCTATCCGACGAGTCTGCTGTACCTGATCATGCCGCTGCACAGGGCGATCGGGTGGACCTTCGTGCTGCACACGGCCTTGAGCGGAGTCTTCGCCTATGCCGCGGCCCGGTCGATCCGTCTCGACCCGAAGGCGAGCTCTGCCGCCGGTCTCGCCTTCCTGCTCACCGGAATGGTCCTGTCGACGGTATACGGTGGGCACGACGGCCGGATGTTCGTCATGGTTCTCGTTCCACTGGCATTCGCACTGCTCGAGAAGGGTCTGCAGACGGGTAGAGCCGGCTGGTTCGCCGGAATGGGACTCGTCGTGGCTCTGCAGATCTTCACCCCCCACGTGCAGTTGATGTACTTCTCTTCGCTCTGTCTGTCCCTGTATGCACTGGTCAGGATCTCGAGCATCGGTCGCGGAGAGGCGGGGCGGGGCGGGGCCCTCCGGCTGTTCGGGCTTTTCGGGCTCGGATTCCTGATCGCCGCCCTGGTCGGAGCGGCCCAGCTCGTCCCCACGTGGCGGATACTCGACATCGCGGTTCGAGGTGGAACCGGAGAGTCCGGCTACGGATTCGCGTCCTCCTGGGCCCTGCCACCGCAGGAGCTGACAGCGCTCATTCTGCCCGATCTGGTCGGCTCCCTGCAGACGTACTGGGGCACGAATCCGTTCAAGTTGCACACGGAGTACCTGGGCGTCGTCCCCGTCGCGCTCGCCCTCGTCGCCTTGACCGGGATCCGGTCCGATGCCAGGGTCCGGTTGTTGAGTGCGATCGCACTGCTCTGCATCCTCTTCGCACTGGGTGCAGCTACTCCCTTCCACCGATTGACCTATGCACTCGTTCCGCTCATTTCGCGGTTTCGAGCACCTTCGATGATGCTGGGGCCCGGTGCCCTGTTCGTAGCCCTGCTCGCCGGCATCGGCTGGGAGAGAATCACCGCTCAGCCATCGGGCTCGGAAGGGAATTCTCGACCTTCCGGAGCAGCGCTCGCGGTGTTGCTGGGACCACTGCTGCTCGTCGGTCTGCTCGCGCTGGCCAGCCCCGAGGGACTGGCCCGGTGGGCGCATACCGCTCTGTTTCCCACCGGTTTCGACCGGTTTCCCGGCCCCGAAGGGATCGCTCAGCTCAGAGGGAACGGCATGATGGTGGTTCTCGGTACCGCCGCCGTTTTCGCGGCAGCCTGGAGCTCCGACCGCGGCGGAGTGATGCCGCTGGCCGCCGCCGCGCTCGTCGCGTGTGTGCTCGTAGCGGATCTGTGGAGAGTGGATACGCGCTACGTGGAAACGGTGCGCCCGGAGGAGGTGTTTCCGGCCGATCCTTCGATCGCGCGGATGCGCGAGGGCCTCGGGGCAGGGGAGAGGGTGTTTCCGGTGCCAGGGCGGACCGGTTATCGCCCGAATGAACTGATGGGCTACAGGGTCCCGTCGGTCACGGGGAGCCAGAACTTCCGACTCGAGTGGTTCGAGCGATTGAGCGGAGGACTTTCCTACCGGAATCTAGGAGCTCCGGCAGTCTGGCAGCTGTTCGACCTCCGATACCTGACCACGGATGCGCCGGTCGAAACCCTCCTTCTCACGGAATTGGAACGTGGCGCTCGAGGTGTGGTCTACGAGGTCGCGTTCGACGCACCGCACGCATGGTTCCCCGAGTCCGTCGAGGCGACCCGGGACACTTCCGAAGCCCTGCGCCGGGTCCTCGCGCTGGAGGATCCGCTGTCGCACGCCATCGTCGAGGCCGACCGGGCGCCGCCGGCCGGGGCCGGAGAGGCGAGAGTGACGCGACTCGAAGCGGACGAAATCGTGCTCGATGTCGTAGCCGAGCGCTCGGGGCTGCTGTTCGTCAGCGAGATCTGGCACCCGTCCTGGCTGGCGACGGTGGACGGGGAGCCGGCCGAGGTCCTGAGGACCAACGTCGCATTCCGGGGTGTGGTAGTGCCCGAGGGCCCGCATCAAGTGAGGCTGCATTATTCTGCTGCGGAGTTTCGCCTCGGCTTCGGGCTCTCGGCAGCCGGACTGTTGCTCGCGGGCGGCGTCCTGCTCTCGGGCATGGCGGCGTGGCGGAGAACTGGTGGCGACCCGGGAACAGAGGGCTGAGAGCGGTGCGGGGGGGCGAGAATTCCGATCCCGGAAGGGCACTGCCCGTCCACGAGAAGCGAAAACGGGCGATCGGCTGGACGTTCGTGGCCCTGTCGCTCGTGTTTGCGCTCTTCCTTCTCGTGCGCCAGGGTGGAGAGGTGTCGGGATTGCGCTCCGACCTGCGCGACTTCGGCTGGACTCTTCGCCCCGGCTGGCTCATTGCGGCTCTCGTGATCGGCACCGCAAACCTGTTTCTCATGGGCGCGATCTGGGTAGGGCTGTTTCGGGCACTGGGAGGCAGGATCGGAACGTCGGAGGGGGTTCGGGTGTGGATGGTGACCAATCTCGGCCGCTACATTCCGGGCAAGCTCTGGCAGCTGTCGGGCCTCGCGTTCTACATGCGGGACCGCCGGAGGGCAGGCGCGTCAGCGTTGACGGCAGCCGGTCTGTTTCAGGTGCTCGTCCTCGGGACGGGGGTCGCCGTCGCCGCGGCCGTGCTGGGCGCCGAATTTCTGGCGGGGGGAGCGACCGTTCCGATCGCGGTCATCCTTCTGCTGCTCGTGGTCCTGCTGGTGCGACCCTCACTGACGGGCCGTCTGACGGGTGCGCTGGCAAAGCGCTTCGGAGAGACGCCGCCGGCGCAGCCACCGGGAGCCGGCTCGGCCGTGCTGGCTGCCCTCGGCCTGATCGTGGCGTGGATGGTGAACGGTCTCGGCCTCTGGTGTGTCTGGAGAGGGGCGGGGGGCAGCACCGAACCCGGCTTTCTGACGATGGCGGGAGTGTTCTCAGCCTCCTACGTCGCCGGATATCTCGTCCTCATCGCGCCCGGAGGACTGGTGGTGAGAGAAGGAACGATGGCCGGATTGCTGGCCGCTGTTGCCGGCGTGCCTCTCTCCGTCGGAGCGGCAGTCGCGGTACTCGCGCGGCTGTGGGCGGTGGCGACGGAGTTACTGGCGGCGGGACTCGCGGGTACAGTCCGGCAGGAACGAGGTGAGGGGTGAGTTCAGGAGCATCGACGGACCGGACCGCCGGGGATCGAGGACGTGGACGAGCGCTCGTCGTGCTTCCCACGTACGAAGAGGCCCGGAACCTCGAGGGAATCGTACCGCTGATTCTCGAGGCCGACCCGCGGATCGACATCCTGATCGTCGACGATGCGTCTCCCGATGGTACGGGGGCGATCGCCGATCGCATCGCATCGACCGAACCGCGCGTGCGAGTCCTGCACCGTGAGGGAAAGCAGGGCCTGGGATCGGCTTATCTGACCGGCTTCGGAATCGGGCTGGAGCAGGGATACGAGTGGCTGATAGAGATGGATGCCGACTACTCGCACGATCCGAAGTATCTGCCGGAGATGCTGGATGCGGCCTCCGGAGAGGCCGATCTGGTGATCGGATCCCGCTACGTCCGGGGGGTCAACGTGATCAACTGGCCGATGAGTCGCCTGCTCCTGTCGTGGTTCGCCAACAAGTACGCGCACTGGATCACGGGCCTTCCGCTGAAGGACGCGACCAGCGGATTCAAGTGTTTCCGACGGGAAGTGCTGGAAGCGATCGACTTCGACCGCGTGGGCAGCACCGGATACACATTCCAGATCGAGATGGACTATCGAGCCTGGAAGCAGGGATTCCGGCTCAAGGAAATTCCGATCGTGTTCACCGATCGGGCCGAGGGAGAGAGCAAGATGTCGGGCGCTATCGTGCGGGAGGCCGTATGGCGGGTATGGGCGCTGAGAATGAAGGGTCTTACCGGCCGACTTTAGCAGGTCGTGCGGGCCGGAGGAGAGGCCGGAGTGCCACGAAAGCGTAACCACCCATGGGCGCTAGTTAACATAATATACATTATGCGCCGTTAGGCTGACGCCGGTCGACAGGAGCCGGGTGCCGGGATGGACCGGAAAAAGGCCCTCGACCGGAGGACGGATCGCGCCGGACTACTCTCCCGAGTCCGTCTCCGGATTCCCGGCCTCGTCCCCGGACTCCGACGGCGCCGCGTCGAACGACTCCGTGCTCGGACGGCCCGTGGAAGGTGCGGTAAGCGCCTCCGGGTCGAAGGTCCGCATCTCCGGAACCGGCGGGACACTTCCGCCCGCCGCCTGTAACGCTTCAACCTCGCCCACCCGGACCGCCCAGATCGATGCCTGGTCCTCGGCCTGAGGCTCCTCATCCGCGAGCAGCTGACGGTAGAGTGACTCCGCACGCTGGAGGTCGCCGATCCGGGCATGAATTCTGGCCTGCTCGCCAATAGCGTCCTCGCGCTGAAAGCCGAACACGGCCTCCCTCGCGATCCGCTCGTGCCACCGGATCGCCTCCTCCGGGCGCCCCGCCATCTCGTGGGCAGCGGCGATCGCCTCGGCGGCCCGAAATGCCACAGGGGTTCCCATGGCGAGGTCGGCTGCTGGCTCCAGATTCCGGATCGCGGAATCGAAGTCGTTTGCTCTCAGATCCATCTGGGCCATGTAGAGGCGCGCTTCGTTACCGAACGGCGTTCCGCCGAACTGGCCGATGTACTCGGCGAGCTCAGCCCTGACCTGCTCGGGCGGAGCGCCCGACGCGGAGGTCATTCGTATCTCGTCCAGCCGCACTGCCGCACGCTCGGAGATCTTGCTCCGGTAGTCGAGATATGCCCAACCGGCAAACAGGAGCGCGATCAGCGCAACGGTACCCAGTGTGACCACCCGGCGATTCCGGTCCGCCCAGTCCGCCGCGGTGACGACGCTCTCGACGACACGATCCTCGGTGTTGACCGGTTCCTTCTTGGCCTTCGTGGCCATCGACTTTGCCATGACAGATCAACCACTTCCTGTAAGTACTTGTTTGCGCGTGACTTATATCGCCTGTGCCGTACCCGTACCCCTCCCGGCCGGATACAGGCCTGAAAACCTATCCGGTCGTGCGGGCCCGAGTCAACGAGAAGGTCAGCGTGTGTGCCCCGACCAGCTGCTCAGAATACGAACGAGACGCTGAGAAACCCGAGCACCAGCAGTACCACGAAGGCGATGGTCAGAAGGTTGAAGTACTTCTCGATGAACTCGCGGATCGGCTCGCCGAAGGCACGGATCAGACCTGCGACCAGGAAGAACCGGGCACCTCGACTCAGTGCGGAGATCGCTATGAACGCAGGAAAGGACACACCGAACGCGCCCGCCGCAATGGTGAAGACCTTGAACGGGATCGGAGTGAAGCCCGCCGTCCCGAGCGTGAGAATGAGGTTCTCCTCGAACAGGACCCGAAGTTCGTCGTAGTGCTCCTGTCCATGGTAGAACTGGATGATCGGCTCGCCGATGGAGGCATAGAGGGAGCTTCCGATCACGTAACCGAGGGCTGCACCTGCCACCGAGCCGACCGTGCAGACGAAGGCGAACCAGAGGGACCGTCGCACATTGCCGAGAGCGAGGGGAATCAGCAACACATCGGGAGGAATGGGAAAGAAGGATGACTCCGCGAAGGCGATTCCGAACAGCGCCCAGGTTCCGCCCGGCCGGTCGGCCCATCCCAGTACCCAGTGGTAGAGGCGATGCAAGGGACCGCCGTGCGATCCATCCTCCGCCAGTTCCAACTCCTCCGACTCGACGACCGCCTCGGCCGCGCTCCCCTGCACCGGATCGTTCACCAGCCCTCCTCTCCCACGAGAGGCACGAATCGCGCGCTCTCGACCTCTGTTTCGGTCCATTCCTCGCCCTTGCGCTCGACGAGCAGCAGGCGCTGTCCGTTCTCGTTCCCGATGGGTATGAGGAGTCTTCCACCCTCGGAGAGCTGCTCGCGCAGCGGAACTGGAACGACGGGCGCCGCCGCACCGACCAGAATCGCGTCGAACGGGGCGCGCTCAGGCCACCCGGTGCTCCCATCGCCTGTCCGCAGCTCTACGTTGTCGATCTGCAGCATCTCGAGTTGCGCCTGTGCCCTTGCGGCAAGTTCGGGAATGACCTCGATCGAGCAGACCTGTTGCACGAGCCGGGCCAGCAGCGCCGTCTGGAAGCCGGAGCCACTGCCGATTTCCAGCACCCGCTCGGTTCCGTCGAGCCGGGCAAGCTGCAGGTGTAGAGCATGGGAGAGAGGCCGGGAGATGGTCTGGCCGTGGCCGAGAGGCAGCGCGACATCTTCGTAGGCCCTGTGCCGGACCGCTTCGGGAACGAAGAGGTGGCGTGGTACGGCATCGAAGGCGTGCAGGACAGCAAGGTCCTCGATCCCTGACGCACGAAGCAGCTCGACCAGGCGACGACGAGATCGGCGGTACGCCGCGTTCATATCGGCAGCGACCAACCCTCTACCTCCTTCATCAACCTGTAGTTAGTGAGGTCGAGGTGAAGCGGTGTCACGGACGCGAAACCGGCACGGACTGCGCGGAAATCCGAGTCATCCCTTCCGCTCCAGCTGGAGACGCCACCGCCGATCCAGAAGTACTCGCGTCCGGAGGGGTCTTCTCTTCGTGTGAGGGAGTCCGAGTAGACCCGGCGGCCGAGCGTAGTGATCCGGGCGCCCTTGATCTCCTCGGCGGGGATATCCGGGAGATTGATATTGAAGAAGGTCTCATCCGGGAAGTCGGTCCGCTCCACCAGCCCACGGAGCAGACGGGCGAGGATCTCGACGAATCCCTCGAGGTTGTCGGACGATCGGCTCGACAGAGAGACCGCCACCGAGGGGATTCCGAGAATCGTTCCCTCCATGGCGGCGGCTACCGTGCCCGAGTAGAGGACGTCCTCTCCCATATTCGGCCCGTGATTGACGCCCGAGAATACGAAGTCGGGCCGGATATCGAGCAGGCTGTTTACGGCGATCAGTACGCAGTCGGTGGGCGTGCCGTCCACGACGTGAGTGTCTTCGTCTCTGCGCGTGACGCGCAGCGGACGATTGACTGTCAGAGAATGACTCGTCGCGCTCTGCTCCCGATCGGGGGCTACCACGACCACCGAACCGATTCGGCGTGCAGCCTCGGTCAGGACACCGAGTCCGGGAGCATGGATCCCATCGTCATTTGTGCAGAGAATGTTGGGTCGCCGGTTCGGCGGCGGCTGGCTCACGTGTCGAGCAACTCCACCAGGGCATCGGCTTCCCTGCGCAGCTGGCGCACCGTCTCGTTTTCCCAGGCGACCCTGGCGGCACGGGACAACTTCCCTTCCTTGCGCAGCTGGTCGAGTTTGTGCCGGGCCCCTTCGATCGTGTACTTCTCGTTGTAGAGGAGGTGCTGGAGCAGGTGCACCAGCTTGATCTCCTTGCGACGGTATACCCGATTTCCCGCGCGATTCTTCGTGGGGCGCAGGGCCGGAAACTGTGACTCCCAGTAGCGAAGGACATGTGGCTTGAGTCCCGTCAGGGAGCAGACCTCACCGATCGAGTAGTATTCTTTCGGCGCGATTCGCTGATCCACTCGATTCAGCTCCAGCGTTCGGGCTTCGGCTCGCGAGCCATGAGGCGCGCCAGCGCCATCCTCGGCTCGACGTCTTCGTACAGGATGGAGTATACGGCCTCCGATATGGGCATTTCCACCCCGTGTCGCACCGCGAGATCCACCGCGGCTCGCGTCGTCCGCACACCCTCGGCCACCGACCGCATGCCGGAGAGCACTTCTTCGAGCTTCCGCCCCCTTCCGATCTCGATTCCGACTGTCCGATTCCGGCTCAAATCACCGGTGCAGGTGAGGATCAGATCGCCCACGCCCGCGAGCCCCGCCAGCGTCTCGGGCTCGCCGCCCAGCTTGTGTGTCAGCCGGCGGATCTCCGCCAGGCTTCGAGTCAGCAGCGCCGCCCTGGCGTTGTGTCCGAGGCCCAGTCCGTCGCTGATCCCTGCGGCCAGTGCGATGACGTTCTTGAGCGCGCCTCCCAGCTCGGTTCCAATCACATCGCTCTGCGTGTAGAGTCGGAAGTGCTCGTTCTGAAACAGCTCCTGGGTGGCGATGGCCATTTCCTCGCTGCGAGATGCGAGGGTGACCGCTGTCGGTCGCTGACGGGCGAGCTCGGCCGCGAAGCTCGGTCCGGAGAGAACCACACAACCCTCGGCGACTTCGCCGCCGAGTACCTGGAGCAGTACCTCGCTCATCCGGAGGTCCGTCTCGAGCTCGAGTCCTTTTGACGCACTGACGAGCAGAAACGGGTCCGTCGGCAGGCAGGAACGGGCCCGTTCCATGGTTGCGCGGACGAATTCCGACGGACTGACCGAGACGACTACCTCGGCGCGGTCGAGCACCTCGGCCAGGTCGGGGGACGCCTCCAGTCGCGGATCGAGCTCGACTCCGGGGAGATAAGCTTCATTCCGGTGTTGTTCACGAATCGCATCTGCCACTTCGATCTCGTGGGACCAGAGACGGACAGCATGTCCGTTGCGCGACAGGCAGTCGGCCAGCGCGGTGCCCCAGCTGCCCGCTCCAATCACCCCGATTCTCCGACTGCTCACGTTCCGTTCTCCTTCCGCGAGGCCGATCGGTCCGCGCCGAATTTATGCTCCTCACCGCGGGCGATGCGTACAAGATTACTACGATGTGTCCACCAGACGAACAGCGCGACGCCGGCACAGAACAGGGTCGTGGACCATGGCGCGTCGGTGATGGCCGCCGCCACCGGGACCACGGTAGCAGCCGCCAGAGAAGCCACCGAGACCGTGCGGGTCAGGGCGACCATGCCGATCCAGACCAGCGTCGCGACCAGAGCAGCGAACGGAGCCAGAGCGATCAGAACGCCCGCTCCGGTGGCGACTCCCTTCCCGCCACGGAACTTCAGCCAGACAGGCCACACGTGCCCCACGATCGCGAGCAGCCCGTATGCGAGAGCGAGCTCCCCGACGCCCGACCCATCCCATTGCGGGAAGAATGCGGCCGGTACGTATCCCTTCGTGATGTCGACGACAATGACGGGCAGCCCTCCCCGGGCACCGAGCACGCGGTAGGCGTTCGTTCCACCCAGGTTGCCGCTCCCCTTCTCTCTCAGGTCGATACCGAAGGCGCGGCCGACCAGCCACGCGGTCGGAATGGACCCGACCAGGTACGCGAGCAGAGCCCACGGGAGGAAGCCGGTCAACATCGCATCCGACATCCGGTTCGGGCCCCTCGACTGGTCATCAACGGTCTTCCGGCCGTCGCTGGCGCGCCAGCAGTCGCAGGGGAGAGCCCTCGAAGCTCCATGCCCGTCGGAAGCCGTTCGAGAGAAAGCGCAGGTAGCTCTCCTGCAGGTCGCGCGGTCGATTCGCGAACAGGACGAACTCGGGCGGCTCGGTCGAAACCTGACTGGCGTAGTAGATTCGTACGTCGCCACGTGGGCCCTGCGGGGGCTGCTTTCGCGCCAGCAACGCGCCCAGAATCCGGTTCACCTCGGCGGTCGGGATCCGCTTCTGCCGTTCTTCCTGAACCGTCCGGGCGAGCTCGAGGACCTTCCGGACGCGCTTACCCGTCAACGCCGAGATGGTGATGATCGGAACGAAACGCAGGAACGGGGCTCGCTCGCGAAGCTCCTTTTCGAAAGCCGCCACCACATCCGGCCCTCGGTCCTCGATGAGGTCCCACTTGTTGACGACCAGGACAAGTCCGCATCCCGCCTTCCAGGCATCTTCTCCGATCCGGAAGTCCTGGTTCGTGAGGCCCGTCCTCGCATCGGCGATCAGCAGGCAGACGTCGGCCCGCTGAATCGCCGCGGTCGCCCGCAACCGGCTGTAGAACTCGATTTCGTCATCCACGCGGGAGCGACGTCGCAGTCCGGCCGTGTCGACGAGGCAGATTCGTTTCCCGTCGAATTCGAGCCACGTGTCGATCGCGTCCCGCGTAGTGCCGGCCTCGTCGTGGACCAGAACCCGGGACTCGCCCAGCAGCGAATTGACGAAACTGGACTTCCCCACGTTGGGCTTTCCGATCACGGCCAGCCTGAGGTCGACCTCTTCGTCTTCCGCGTCCGCCGGCTCCGGGAGCGCCTCCACGATCCGATCGAGCAGGTCACCGCTTCCACGGCCGCTCTGTGCAGACAGCGGTACGGGATCCCCGATCCCCAGCGCGTGGAACTCGTGGTGCTCGAGCGACGAAGCCAGATCGTCGAGCTTGTTGACCGCGAGCACGACGGGCCGATCCGACTTTCGAAGCAGATCTGCCACGTGATGGTCTACGGGATGGGGACCCGATCTGCCGTCGACCACGAACAGCACGACATCGGCGTGATCCACCGCCGCCATGACCTGCTCGCGGACCTGGCGGTCCAGCGGACGCTCCGCCACATCCAGAATTCCACCCGTATCGGCGAGCAGGAACGGGTGGCCATTCCAGTCGGCCTCGGCGAACTGGCGGTCACGCGTCACACCCTCCTGCTCCGAAACGATGGCAATGCGTCCGCCGACGATCCGGTTGAACAGCGTGGACTTGCCGACGTTCGGCCGCCCGACGATCGCTACCGTCGGAAGCCCGGCATGTCTCGTAGAACGTCCGTTACGTGCTCCGACGGCCATATCTCCATTCCCGGAAAAGCGTCACGCAGGTCAGCAAGCGTAACATCGTCGAGGAAGAGTTCATCGTCGTTGATCGCCGTTCGCGAGATCATGGCGACATCGAAGTCGGTATACGGGCCGAGGGCTCGCAGGTGGTCCTCGCCGCCCAGCAAACCGGCTGTGGTAACGAGCGGTCCAAACAGGCGATTCTCGGTCCGGGCGATTTCGACTACGGCCCCGGTGGCATCCGCAACGTCTCTGCCGATCGCGTCGAGATGTGGTGCCATGGACGTTCCCGTCACCATCACGATTCGTGTTCCCGCGAGGTTCGGAAGTGAGTCCAGGTCCGCGCTGACCCGATCCCTGAGATCCGAGACCGCTCCGACGCCGTTGGCCACAAGCTCCAGGTCGTCGAAGTACTCGGCCCCGGGCAGCTCGCGCCCTGCCTGCAGAAACAGCTCGTCGGCCGCATACGCCCAGGACGTATCTCGCTCCCGCCGCGCCCTTTCCCGTGCACGTTCGACCAGCTCGATCGTCTGGATGCACTCCGATTTCGTGAGGGGGCGGACGCCTCGATCCTGATTGTACTCGGTCAGCCCTACCGGGACGATGGAAAGCGAGAGTATCGAGTCGCCACGGGAATAGAGGTCATCGATCGTCCGCTGCAGCACGGGACCGTCGTTCAGATCCGGACAGAGTACGACTTGCGCGTGAATCCGGATACCGCCCTCGGCGAGCCGATCCAGGTGCTCTGCGATCCGCGCGGATCGGGGATTGCGCAGCATCGCCAGCCGAACCTGCGGGTCGGTCGCGTGCACCGAAACGTAGAGAGGTGTCAGCCGCTGCTCGAAGATCCGGGTCCAGTCCTCGTCTCGCAGGTTGGTGAGGGTGACGTAATGACCGAACATGAAGGACAGTCGATAGTCATCGTCCTTGATGTAGAGACCCGCCCTCAGCTTCTCGATCTTCGGATTGCCCTTAACGAAGCAGAACGGACAGGCGTTGGTGCAGCGGCGGACCTTGTCCGGCTCCGGCAGCAGCCCCAGCGACTCGTCGGCCGGCTTTTCGATCTCGTAAAGAGTCTCTTCCCCGTCGGGGCTCCGGGTGAGGAGCTGCACGGACTCGTCAGCTTCGTAGAACGCCAGGTCCAGGGCGTCCCGAAGCTCACGGTCGTTGATTCGGAGGAGCTGAGTCCCCGGCCGAATGGCAAGATCCGCTCCGATCGATCCTCCGCGGACGGAGGCGACGCGGATCATCAGAGACCGAGTGGAATCGAAGCGAAGGAGGGCGGCGACTGACCCCGGTCATCGTCGCCGCCCTCACCCCATGAATGGCCCGCGGGCTCTATGAACCCGCCTTGTCGTATCGGAAGCCCAGGATCGGCGTGTCGCTCTGGACCTGGATCTGGAATCCCGAGGCCTCGCCCGCCGCAGGCAGCGTAAGGGTCAGGGGCTCGGTGACGGCTACCTGGCCGCCCTCCGAAAGGAAGTGGACCGGAATCGTCACCTCGCTGCCGCCGGTCCCGCTCGTGTTCATTACCGTACCGTCGATGGAATAGGTTCCCTCGGCCACCGGACCGAGCTGCGCGCGCAGAAACTCGAAAGTCATCCCCTCTCGTGCTTCGAGGGTTTCGAGCGCCCCGTCTTCGTCCCCGGTCTCGGTCCTGGCATTGGCCAGAAGGTTGTAGTTGACCTTCTCGTACGGATACCGCATGACCAGGGTATCCGCGAGCGGCTCGAGCTCATCGAAGCGCTCTGCCTGGTAATAGGAGTTCGCCAGGTTCTCCAGCGTTTCCTTGTTGAGGGGCTGCAACTCATGCGCCTTGTGGAACGCCAGGGCCGCCTCCTCGAAGTTCTGCGCACGGTAGAGGCCGATCCCGACCTGCGACCACTGGAGGAAGTTCAGATCGTCCCGGTCGAGCAGGCTGGTGAATATGGCTTGCGCCTCGTCGTCGGATCCCGCGTCGAGCAGGGCGATCGCGTAGTTCAGCCGTCCGAGGATGTCCTCCGGATGGTTCGCCGAATAGTCGGAGTAGATCTGGAGCGCCTCGGCATCGCGTCCCTCGGCTCGCATGAGCTCCGCGAGATTGATGCTGGCGACTCGCACCATCTCTTCTTCCCCACCGGACTCCAGAGCCTCCTGGTACATCTCGATGGCTCGGCTGGTCTCACCGCGGCTCTGGTAGATGGAAGCGATGTTGTTCATCGAGCGGGAATCGGTGTAGATCTGGTTCGCCTGCTCGAATGCAGCCAGGGCGCCGTCCTCGTCACCGGCGGCAAGCTTCTCGATTCCGCTGTTGTAGAGCGGTACCCAGGCGTTGAAGCGCATTTCGAGAGCCTGATCGCTGCACTGCGGCGCAGACTCCACGAGCATGTTCAGGGAAGAGTCGGCCCCGACGTAGTCGCGAAGACCGAGATACGATCTGGCCGCGAGCAGGTGCGTTCGCGGCTCGACCGGTGGGTCTGCGTACGACTCTGCCAGCTTCTCGAGCGCACGATTGTAGCGCTCCGGCTTCGTCTGGGGGTCGTCCTTCCGGCTCGCCCAGGTCAGCTCCAGTTCGGCGCCCCTGGTGTGGGCATCGCCGCCCTCGACGCAGTCTTCCTGAGCCACCGCGGCCGTCGGCACTGCCAGAGGCGCGAGAAGCGCGAGTGAGAATGCCACGCCGACATACTTGAAGTAGTTTCTCATCATTGGTACGGAAGTCCTTGTTCAGTTACGAAATACACGCCAAACTCGCCTCGCCCGGGCCGATCCTGATGCGGTCGAAACGATCCCCTATCCTGTCACGTTTCTTCGGGTGTGTGCAACCCTCAGGATGATACGCTCAATAGTTCTGCAGGTTTCCCGTGTTGAACAGCACTACGGTCTCGCCCTCACGAATCTGTCCCGCGGCCCTGAGCGCGCGAGCTGCGGCCAGAACGGCGCCACCTTCGATGCAGGCGTTGATTCCCTCGGTGCGCTGGAGTCTCAACGTCTCCTGCTGCATCCGGTCGTCCGACACGGCGATCGCGCCACCATCGGTATCTCTGATGGCCCGCAGGATGAGGCGGTCGCCCCGGGCGCGCGGCACGCGCAGGCCCCAGGCCTCCGTATGGGCGTCCTGCCAGGGCTCTGCCACCTGCTGACCCGACAGCCACGCTCTGACGATCGGTGCGCACCCTTCCCCCTGGACGGCATAAAGGCGCGTCTCCGGGTTCGTGATCAGTCCGATTGCGGCCAGTTCCTCCAGAGCTTTCCAGGTTCCGATCAGACCGGTTCCTCCACCGGTGGGATAGACGACCGCGTCCGGAGGTTGCCACTCGAGCGCTTCGAGGATTTCGAGCGCCATCGTCTTCTTTCCTTCGATCCGGTATGGTTCGCGCAGCGTGGATAAATCGAACGCCCCGGTACGGGACGCGTCCTCTGCCGCCAGCGCTCCACAATCCGTGATCAGTCCATCGACAGCCGTGACCTCCGCGCCGAAGGCACGGCAGCGGACCTGGACGCCGGGAGGTGTGTCCTCGGGCAGGAAGATGCGCGCTGGGACTCCGGCACGTGCCGCGTACGCCGCGAGCGCAGCACCCGCGTTGCCTGCGCTCGGAATCACGAATTCGCGCGCCCCGTCATGCACGGCTCGCGTCAATGCGGCTGCGAGGCCACGATCCTTGAAACTCCCCGTGGGGTTGCGGCCTTCGTCTTTCATGAGGAGTCGGAGGCCCAGGTCCTCTCCCAAACGGAGCAGAGGCAGAAGTGGAGTGTCTCCCTCTCCGAGGCTGATCGGTACCTCTCCTTGCCGTAACGGGAGGATCTCTCTGAATCGCCACATGCCTCGCGGACGATCGGCCCATCTCGCTGCGACGTCGGGTCCCAACTCCGCTACCTCGGGATACCGGACCAGCTGCGGACCGCCGCAGATCGTGCAGAGCGAAGCCAGCGGAGCTGCATCAGAAGAGGCCCCGCAGACACCGCATTCCAGCCTGAACCCGGGGTCAGCTTCGATTGCCACGGTCCATGTCCTTTCCCGGAAGCGGCGAGAGTGCGTCGAGGATCCGCCGTGCGGTGGCCGGACCTATGCCGGGTACCTGCATGAGTTCTCCTGGGTCGAGACGAGAAATGGCTGCCGGACTCCCGAACCGACGCAACAGATCCGCTTCCCGCTTGGCTCCCACTCCTGGAACATCGCCCAGAACGCTCTTCAGAGTTCGCTTTCGACGCAGCTTCCGATTGTATCCTACGGCGAATCGATGCGCTTCGTCCCGAACCCGTTGAAGCCAGTGCAAAGCCGGGTCGAATCCGTCGAGCACCAGCGGCTGGTCTCGCCCGGGCACGTACAGCTCTTCCCGGCGCTTTGCGAGCGCGACGACGGGAAGGTCGGATGCGCCTGCGCCCTCCATCGCCTGTACGGCCGCTCCCAGCTGTCCCCGACCGCCATCGATGAGAACGAGATCGGGCAGAGGGCGCCCTTCGCTGACACGGCGCTGGAAGTAGCGACCGACGACCTCCTGCATCATCGCGTAGTCGTCGGTTATGCCGTCCGCCGTCCCACGGACACGGAATCGCCGGTATTCCTCCCGGTGCGGGCGTCCGTCCCGCAGCCAGACGGCACTTCCCACCGACTCGCGTCCTCCAAGCGTGGAGATGTCGAAGCAGACGAGATCGCGGGGGGGCGTCCTCAGTTCGAGCGCACTGGCGAGCCCGCGAGCCGCGGGAGAATCACCCCCGAACGCACTGATCTCCCCTTCGCCGGCTGCAAATGCCGAATCCGGGTCGGCTCGTTCTTCGAGGAGGTGTTCGGCATTCCGGGATGCGAGATCCAGCAGTCGGCGTCCGGTTCCACGCCCGGGCCTGAGAATCCGTACGGTTCCTCTCCGCCGCTCCGAAAGGAGAGATTCGAGGAGCTGCCGGTCGGGGAAATCGACAGGCACGAGGATCTGAGCCGGTATGTCCGCACGGCGCAGCAGGAACCCCTTGAGCGCCGCGTCCACCACCGCTACGAGGTCTTGCTCATCCACGTTGTCGAGGAATCGCACCTCACGACCCAGCAGGTGTCCGTCGCGAACACGAAGGAGAATCGTGCAGGCCGAGGCCGACTCGACGGCGATGCCGAGCACATCACGATCTCCTCCTCGGAAGTCGACCGTCGTCTGCCGGCGCTCGAGGATCTCGAGTCCGCGGATCACGTCCCGCAGCTCCGCGGCGAGCTCGAACTCGAGGGAACTCGCCGCCTCCCTCATCTCAGCACGAAGTTCGCGTTTCAAGTCTCCCGTGTTCCCCGCGAGAATCGATACCACCTGATCGATCTCGGCTCGATAGGACTCGCGACTCTGGAGACCGACACAGGGAGCGAGACAACGTTCGATGTGATAGTCGAGACAGGGTCGGTCGGGAGCCCGGTCGAGCAACTCGTAGTGGCAGGTTCGAACCCGGTGGCGGCGGCAAATCAGCCGCAGTGCCCGACGCATGGTGCCGACACCCGTGAAGGGGCCGAAGTATCTCGAACCATCAGACTCGAGCGTGCGCGTGACCAGCACGCGCGGGTAATCCTCGGCGACGGTGACTTTTACGTAGGGAAAGCTCTTGTCGTCACGCAGCTGGACGTTGAAGCGCGGGCGGTACTCCTTGATCAGGTTGGATTCCAGCAGCAGCGCCTCCGGCTCGGAGCCGGTCAGAAAGCTCTCCACGGACGCGATGCGGGGAACCAGGCGCGCCAGTTTCAGAGAATCGGCGGCATCCCGGCGGAAGTAGCTTCGTACTCGATCACGAAGTGATTTCGCTTTGCCGACGTAGAGAATCTCGCCGAGATCGTCGCGGAAGACGTAAACACCCGGTCCCCTGGGGAGCGCGGCGATCGATGAGCGAAGATTCTCAGGCAGTGCCACCAGCGCCCTCCTCGCTCTCCAGCTCCTTGTTCGACTCTGCAGAGGCTCGTGATCGTGAAGGCGGTCTGCCTGCGATCGCGAAGTAGGCTACGGCACCGACAGTCAGGACGGCTGAGAACAGGATGAACCGGCCGACGAAGCCCGAGCTGTCGAAGCGCGGTTCGAGCAGCGTGCGGACGAAGAGACCAACCCCGGCGGCGGCCGCGGCAGCCAGGGCCAGACGGAGCACCCGGCGCATGGATTCGCCTTCGAACAACCCTCCGGTTCTGCGTCCCAGAAAGGCCCAGAGTAGAAGAAGGTTGGTCCACGAGCCCACCGCGCTCCCCAGGGCGATTCCTACCGCGGAATAGGAGCCCAATCCTGCCCTGCGGAATGCCAGGGTCAGTGTCACGCTGACAAGCACCGCGACCGTGACCGAGACCACCGCGATTCGCATCGGCGTCGTAGTGTCCTGCATCGCGTGAAAGCCCGCAGCGAAGAGCTTGATCGAGCTGGCTGCAACCAGCCCCAGCGCGTACGCGGCGAGCACGGCGGCGACCAGCGCCGTGCTGTCCACACCGAATTCGCGACGCTGATACACGAGGGCCACGGCCAGATCTCCGAACAGCAGGAGAACGACGGCGGCGGGCAGCACGAAGTACAGAATCTGAAACCAGCCAGAGGTCAGACGATCCCGTAACGCCTCCGTATGCGATTCGCGCGACATCGAAGGAAGTGCCGCGGCGGCGACGGAGATGCCGAACAGGCTGATCGGAAGGTATGCGAGTCGCTGAGAGTACCCGAGCGCTGCCATCGCACCCGGTCCGGCGAGCGACGCGAGCATGATATCGACAAGCGAGGAGATCTGGAGCACTCCCTGACTCGAAACGACCGGAATCGTGTTGCGGGCGACACGGCGGACCGGCTCGAAGGACAGCTCGAGACCCGGAGCATCAACGCCCGAAAGACGTCGTGCCAGCGGAACCTGCACGGCCACTTGAATCACTGCGCCCAGGAGCGCCGACCAGGCCAGGGCCTCAGCCAGTCGGTCCGAGCCGAGCCGGGCCGCGAGCAGAAGCCCGGAGACCTGCGTGAGGTTCCATATCGCCGGCGCGACGAAGGGCAGAAAGAAGCGTCCGTGGCTGTTGAGAACTCCCAGGAACCAGGCGCCGATGATCAATACGCCGGACATGGGAAACAGGATGCGCACGAGCCTGGTGGTCAGAGCCCGGGTCGGCTCATCCGAACCGACCATCAGCAGGTCCGTGATCCAGGGCGCGAGGAGCACTCCGAGCGCCGAGAGTGCCAGGGCCGTGACCGCGACGACACCGAGGACCGAGCGCGACAGGCGGCGAGCTGCGGTGGAGTCCGATTCGGTCCCGGCGAGCAACGCACTGTAGACGGGAACGAATGCCGCCGAGAGCGTTCCCTCCCCGAGAAGGTTGCGAATGATATTCGGGATCTTGATCGCCGCCCAATAGGCATCGGCGGCGAATCGCGTGCCGAGGAAAGCCGCGACAGCCATGTCGCGCAGCAGCCCGGTCACCCGGCTGACCAGAATCCCGGATCCGACGGCGGTGGCGGGTCCCGTCGCAGGTCGGATCACAGCCGGAGATGGTGAGGACGCGTCACGCAGGCCGCGCGTCGGCTGGCGACCCGCCGGTCAGGCATCGCCGTCGGAGGAAGTTTCCGGTGCGACGGGGGGCAGCGAAGTCGATGCGCCACCCTCTATCAGGGACCGGACGAACTCCGATTCCTCCCGCAGGCTCTCCATCGATTCCGTGAGGTAGCGGAGATCAGCCTCGAGGGCTTCCAGCCGATTCGCCACATCCGATTCGCTGCCCGGGACCGACCTCGAGATTCTGGCAGCGAGGGCTTGCCCGATCTGCGAGTCGATCACGATTGCGAGAATCGGAATCATCAGGACGAGGACGATTACGAAGGCCCAGACCACCCGGTCTCTCCGTCAACGAGCGCGATTCTGCCGCGGCATGACCGCGGATCGGGAGCGAGTTCCAAGCTACGAGCCCTGCCGGAGGCCAGCAACGCAGGGCGATTCCGTCTCACCCGGACGAATTCGGCGGGACAGGTTCGAGCCCGCTGGCTGCCGAAGCCTCCCTCACGAATGCCTGACCGTACCGGACGAGGAAGGAAATCGGACTGTCGACGCGCTCCTGCCGCTGCCCCTCCGGATACAGGAGAGCCGCCGCCCGGCGGACTCGATCGATCGAGGTCCGCCGGGTATCGCGTACCCGGCGGTCGATTGTCCCCTCCAGCTCGGACAGGGCTCCCCGGAACGCTTTGCCCGCCTTCCCGAATGCGGAGTCCAGCCCGGGGATCTCGGAACGCGTCGTATCTGCGAGTTCGCCCAGCATCCGGGAAAGGGAGTTGTCCAGCTTGCGCAGCCCCCGGTCCACCGGCTCCGGTCGACTCTCTTCGGTGAGACGCCGCTCGATGGCCTCGGTGCCCTGCTCGAACTCGACCGGATCCGCGTCCATCCCTGCGAGCCAGCGATCGACCTTCGGCTCCACGATCAGCCAGGAGTCGCGTGAAACGGTCTCCGGGAACCGGACGGACAACTGTTCGAACAACGGTCCCAGCTGGGCCCAATACGCCATCTCCCCGGGTCCGAGCACGGTGCGCGCCACGGGAAGCAGGTTCGATTCGAGCATCGGACGAGATGCAGCCGCAGGGCTGAATCGAGCTGGATCCGAGTCGAGAATGTCGAGCCAGTCGTCAATCGACCGCCACTCCCCTGCTCTGCCGTGACGAAATCCGCCCGCCTCTCGGATCAGGTGAGCACGCGAGTTTCCATCGTCGAAGAACACCTGGGCCCCCTCCGCCGGGGGGCTCAACTGCACGGCGTAGCCGGCTTCCTGTACGCGCACCGTCCCCGACTGCAGAGCCGCCGATACGGCGTCGGAGTTCGCGAGAAGACTCGACAGGAACGGCACCGCCGCTCGACGTGCCTCCGGGTGGGTCGGATCGAACAACGCGACGTCGACGTCGCCGAGAAGCGCGGTGAATCCGTCACGGAATGCCCCGGTCATCGTTGCGCTGGGCGAGTACGCCGATGTCAGAAAGTCTTCGACACCCGGAGCAAACTCGGAATCGCCGGCCGCCTCGAGAAAGCGATCCAGCACCGGTACGATACGGTCTCCGAGTCGAGCTGCTCCGACTGCCCTGCCCGCCTCCGAGCTTCCGGGCTCCAGGACGACACGCTGCACCACCCCACCTCGATCGACGAGACTCGCCGCCCCGACTTCCTCCCAGTCGTGATCGTCGCCGGCGATCCAGAAGCTGGCAAGCGCCGGCCTTCCGGTGGCAGCCTCGATCCGCTGCGCGCAGGAAGCAGCTGTGAGAATCTTGTAGAGAGAATAGAGCGGCCCGAGGAACAGACCCGGTTGCTGACCGGTGCTGACAAGGACGCCACCTCCATGGAGAATCAGGTCGAGCTTCCTCCTCGCTCCCTCGGTAGTCGCGCTGAAGGGCGCGGTGCCGATCGTTCCCGGTCGGTCGGCCGAGACTGTGCCATCCGGTCGAGCCGGGTGAAGCAGTCGTGCCGCGAGTCCCGCACCGTCATGAAGATCCCCGGCTACCGTTCCCGGAGGCCCGGGTCGCAAGCGACGGAAGTCGAGCACCGATGTCGCGTCGTCGCTCATGCTGCCACGCCCGCGAGGATGAGACGGGATGAATCCGATGCGAACACGCCTCCCTCGTAGTCTCCGAATCGATACCGCGGTTCCAGTCCGACGTCGCGCAGAACTTCAGAGAGCTGGTTCGCCTCGTACAGCCTGACACGCTCCTCGTACCGACGCACCTCGTCTCCCTCCTCCGCACGCAAGGTGATCTCCTTCACCACTGTGTCGTCCTGGATCTTCCTCTCAACGCTCACCTCGTAGCCCCGTATCCGGCCGGATTCGCTCGCGACCAGTTCCCGCCGGACACGGTCTGCGTTCAGGAAGTCGAGCATGAAGCTGCCACCCGGGCGCAGCACTCGGTGCATCTCCGCTGCAGCCCCCCGATCCTGTTCGGCGGTGGAGAAATAGCCGAACGAAGTGAAGAAACTCGTAAGGCCGGCGAACCCCGAGTCGGCGAAAGGCAATTGCCGCATGTCCCCTCGTACGAGTTGCGCCTTCGGGCTCTCCTCTCGCGCACGCTCGAGCATCGTGATCGACAGGTCCAGGCCTACGGCGTGGACGCCGGCCGAGAGCAGCTCCCGGAGGTGGCGGCCGGCACCGCATGCCAGATCGAGCACGGACCCGGCGGGCGGCGGAACCCGATCGAGATAGAGTCGGACCGCTCGTCGGGCTTCCCTCGCATCCCGGTGCGGGTAAATCGCGAGGTACTCGTCTCCGAACCAGGCTCGAAACCAGTCTCTCGGGGCGGGATCCGGCCTCTGAGCCATCTCTAGCTCGACTTGTGGTATGGTTCGCCCCGTAACAGCGTACCGGCACGATAGAGTTGCTCGGTCAGGACGAGACGGGCCAGGTCATGTGGTAGGGTCATCGAGGAGAGTGACAGCGAGCGATCGCATCGCTCGATCACCGACGGATCGAGTCCGAACGCACCGCCAATCACGAAGGCGGCGCCCGGCCTGCCGTAGGTCGCCATCTCCCCGAGTCGATCCGCCAGTTCGCGCGAATCGATCGCTCTTCCCGTTCGCGTCAACGCGAACGTCTCGAGGTTCTCCGGAATCCGGCGAAGCAGCAGAGCTCCCTCCTCAGACCGTACGCGCTCCGGGTCGCGCGACCCCGATCTCCGGGGATCCACGATCACGGACTCGTAACCGAAATAGCGAGACAGACGTGACTCGTACTCACGAATCGCCTCGTTAATTCCCGGGAGTCGGGGTGAACCGACGCTCAGTACCTGCAAGCGCAGGCTCACCGCACCAGCACTGTATCGCGCAGGAAACGTTCGTTGTCCCGGTACGGGTGGCTCTGCGTGTAGTGGAGCCCGCGGCTCTCCCGGCGCCTCTGTGCCGAGCGGACGATCAACGTTGCGACGTCACGCATGAACTCGATCTGCCGGGCGCGAAACGCACCCGGTCCCGTGCCGTCCCTGGCAATCGGGGATTCTGAGAGCCGGTCCAGTTCGGCTCGCGCAGACTCGAGTCGCTCGTCTGATCTCACGATACCGACATCCTCCCACATCAGTGATCGAATTCGACCCTCGACCTCGTTCGAATCCTGGCCCGCCTGCGCGATCTTCGGGATCGGAACCTCCTGCTCGGCGAGCGGTGTGAGTTCCACCAGGTCACGGCGCAGGCGCTGGGCCGCCCGGTGTGAGAACACGACAGCCTCGAGCAGCGAGTTCGACGCGAGGCGATTGGCCCCGTGCACTCCCGTGCAGGCGATTTCGCCGGCGGCGAACAGACCCGCGAGCGACGTCCGACCGTCCCAGTCGGTAAGCAGGCCGCCGCACTGGTAGTGAGCCGCTGGGACCACCGGGATCGGATCGGCCGGGATGTCGATCCCCTCTTCGAGGCAGACACCTCGAATATAGGGAAACCTCTCGGCTACCCGTTCGGCCGGTATGGTTGAAAGATCGAGAAGAACGTGCGGGTCGCCGGAGGCCTTCATCTCTGCGTCAATGGCGCGAGCCACGATGTCGCGTGGAGCGAGGGAGGCCGCCGGGTGATAGTCCTCCATGAACGTACTGCCATCAAGTCGGCGAAGGATGGCGCCCTCGCCACGAACCGCCTCGGAGATGAGGTGCGCACGCGACTCCGCAGGGAACAGGGCGGTGGGATGGAACTGTACGAATTCGAGATTCGCTACGGCCGCACCGGCGGCGTATCCCATCGCGATTCCGTCGCCGGTGGCGATCGCCGGGTTGGTCGTGTGGCGGTAGAGGTATGCACAGCCGCCCGCGGCCAGTACGACCGCCCTGGCGTCCACCTGTATCCAGCTTCCCCCGTGCACGTCCAGGACCAGGGCACCCGAACAGCGGCTGCGCTGGGAATCCGGATCGTGCGCCGTCTGCAGTGACCAGACGACGTGATCTTCGAGAACCCTGATGCGAGATTCCGCCGCTACGGCGGCCAGGAGTGCGCGCTCGATCTCACGTCCGGTCAGATCGGCGGCATGCAGGATCCGCCTGCGGCTGTGTCCCGCCTCACGGCCGAGGGCAAATCGGTCCTCCTCACGGGTGAATTCGACCCCCCACGCAATGAGCTCCCTGATCCTCTCGGGGCCCTCACGAACGAGTTCCTCGACGGCTCGCAGATGGCAGAGACCCGCTCCTGCCACGAGCGTATCCGACAGGTGGAGGTCCGGCGAGTCACCGGGATCGAAGACAGCGGCGACACCGCCCTGTGCATAGTTGGTATTAGACTCGACTCTCTCTTTCTTCGTTGCGACGAGAACATCGGCGTACCTCGCCGCCTTGAGCGCGAAGCTGAGACCTGCGATTCCGCTGCCCACGACCAGTACGTCCGTCCGAATCCGCTCCGATCCCTTCATCCCTGTTCTCCCGGGTTTGGAGCGGGCACGAGGGATCGGTCTCCTCCGCCCGTCCGAAGCACTCCATCGCGTAGCCGGCGCTTCCCGACGCCCCAGACCGGTCGCTCCTCCAGATACCATACAGGGCATTCGCCCGCGAGTAGAGGGCCGAGCTTGACCGCATCTTTCAGTGTGCAGACCACCCCGCCCGGACCGGCTGCCCGGATCCGGGACAATTCGGCTGCGGCGTACGGCTCGTGATCTCGAAACGCCAGACGGGTCGAGGGACTGAGCCCGAGTCGATCGACCGCGTCGAAGAATGGCTCCGGCCACATGATTCCCGCCACGGCAGCACATTCCGTAGACGGCTCCGTTCCTTCGGCCAGTTGATTTGCGGGACTGAATCGGGAGGAATGCAGCAGGCACTGGACGATCAGGGGTCCGGGAGCGACTCGGCGGACCTCCGTCTCCAGGGTTCGCAGGCTCGGATCCTCCGAGTTCCCCCTGTGCACCAGGACAATGGCGTCGGCTCGCTGGAGGCTCGACCAGCGCTCCCTGAAGGGCCCTGCCGGAAGCCGTCGTCTGGCCGTCATCGACGCGCTCAGCGGATCGATGCAGACGATCTGGAGGTCGGACCGGATCCGACGGTGCTGGAAACCGGAGTCCAGTACCACGGAGCGGGCTCCAGAAGCCATGGCGCGTTGAATGGCCGCTCGCCGATCCCTGTCGTCCTCGACGAGAACGTCCGGGTTCAGCAGGCGCTGAACTTCCGCCTCATCCGGGATGCCGCCCGTGATCATCGCGGGCCTGCCCCCACCTTCGAACAGCCACCCGGCAATCGAGGCGGAAACGGGTGTTTTCCCGCTTCCCCCCGACGTCAATCCTCCGACGGAAATCACGGGGACGGGTACACGCCTGCCGTGCAGGATTCCGGCTTCGTAAAGCAAGTCCCGGACGTCGTGCGCGAGGCCGTAGACCATGGAGGCGAGATTCAGTCCGACCCCCGGTCGGACGCTCCACGCGTCCCGGACGCGGCGTTCCAGCTCGGCTCGCAGGGTACGACTGAGCGCCGTCATGCCGGCCGATACTTCGGCCAGCGCCGTTGCGCAGCCGATTCGCACAGGTTCACGAGATGCTCGAGCCTGTTGTCAAGCGCACGCTGCCACCCGCGCACGTCACCGGGCGCGAGAGATGTGGGAATCGGAATCGGTTCACCATATGCGAGGTACACCCTCGATCGAGGGTACGGGACGAGGAAACGGTCCCAGCTGTCGAGGCACCGGGCTGAGGCAGGTATTGCGACCACCGGCACCAGGGGAACACCGGCGCGTGACGCGATGAGCACGGCGCCCGGCTTGGAGCGGCGGGCCGGCCCACGGGGTCCATCGACCGTCAGAGCGAGCGCGTGGCCCTCGTCCGCCGCCCGCACCATCTCGTCGAGCGCCTGGCTGCCCCCACGACTACTCGAACCTCGGACGACCTCAAAGCCCAGCCGTTCCACGATCGGGGAGGCGAGGTCACCGTCCCTGCTGCGCGATATCATGACGGCGATCTCTTCGTCCCTGTGTCGAAGCATCAGCATCAGGAGGTGCTGATGCCAGAGAGCGTAGATTTCTCCGATCGCACGCCGTTTCGGAGGTCCCAATGAGCCGTCGGTCCGATCGATTTCAGTGAAACGCCACGAGGAGGCGAGCGATCGCAGGATGCCGGGACCGCCCGCGATGGCCGATCGTTTCAGCATCGGATTCACGAGGCGCCCCCCCGGGCCTTCCGCAGGGCGACGACGCAACGCCTGGCGACGCGCTCGGCGGCCCCGGGTTCGCCGAGCCTCGACCGAACGAAGGCGAGGCCGTCGAGTACCTCCCGACGCTCCGGCGAGCCGGTATCCAGGAGCGGCTCGGCAGCTCGCGCGAGCTCCTCGCTCGTCATCCGTTCCTGAACGCGCTCGGGAACGACTTCCCGCTCGGCCACCAGGTTCACCAGGGCAATGTGAGGGATGCGGAGCAGGCGCCGAGCCAGCATCGCCGTGCTGCGGCTCACCCGGTATCCGACCACCATCGGCACGTCGTTCAACGCTAGCTGAAGCGTGATCGTGCCCGACTTGGTGATGGCTGCGGTCGACGTGGAGGCAACCTCCTCGGGCGTCGAAACCGTACCGGTCGGGCACCCATCGAATAAGGCAGGCGACAGGTCCCGGGAGCGAGCTACACGCAGCTGCAGATCCGGACGCGTCGCTGACAGGCGCTGGGCCGCCTCGAGGAACACCGGCAGCATGCGTCGGACTTCCTGCTCGCGAGAACCCGGAAACAGACCGAGAACTGGCCGATCCGAACGCCCCCCGCCGACAGGAGTCATGCGCGATGAACCGTCAGCTCTCTCCGGCTCCAACGGCCCGACCCGATCGAGCAGCGGATGGCCGACGAACCTCGCGTTCGCACCGTAACGGCGCAGGAATTCCTCCTCGAACGGCAGTACCACGCAGACCTCGTCCGAGAACTCTGCGAGTCGCTTCGCCCTTGACTCGTGCCACGCCCAGACCTGCGGTGCGATGTAGTACACGACCGGAGTCCCTCGATCGTGCGCCCATCTCGCCATCGGGAGATTGAATCCGGGGTAGTCGATCGGCACGAAGAGATCGACGGATTCCCGCTCGAATCGCTCGCGCACTTCCCGGCGGAGCCTCAGCATGTCTGGCAGGTGGCGGATCACTTCGGCGAATCCGAGGATCGCCAGTCGATCCAGCCCGGCGATCAGTTCGACTCCCGCCTCCGCCATCTCGCTTCCACCGAGCCCTACGAGCCGGACGTCGGGAAGCTGACGGCGAAGGGATCTCGCGAGTTCGGCCCCGTGCTGGTCGCCGGAGGCTTCACCGGCGGAGAGAAAGATCGTGACGCTATCCGACACGATCGAGGTAGCCGATCAGCAGGATGACCAGCACCAGGAGAAGGATGAGCGTGATCGTGCGTGGACCTCGCTTGGCACCGGAACCCAACTTCTTGCGTTCTTCGCGGATGTCATACAGGGACATGGGCGGATCGCTCGATTTCGTGTCCTATACGCAGCGCCACCTCGAGGGCGGCTCTGCCGTCACGTGCCGTCGCGGCATCACTCGGTCGGCCGAGAATGACGTCACGGAACGCTTCGAGCTCCAATCGCAATGGCTCGGCGGGTTCGGCCTCGAGCGGAACCCGTTCCACGATCGTGGCAAGGGACAACTCGGGGGCACCGCCGGCGCGAAACACCTCGGCCGGGTCTGCGTCGTCCCGTCTTCGCAGGTACTCTCCACGTCCCGCCGCCAGATCCAAGCTGAAGTAGCCCGAGGGCTGGAACAGCCTCAGCTCGCGTGCCCGAACCGCCGATGCACGACTCGCGCTGATGTCAGCCACGGCGCCGTTCCCGAAGACGATCCGGGCGTTCGCCATGTCCACGGAGTCGGTGAGCAGCGGAACTCCGATCGCATGAACCGATTCGACCTCGCTGTCCACGAGACCGAGCACCAGATCGATGTCGTGGATCATCAGGTCGAGCATGACGGGAACATCGGTTCCGCGCGGTTGGAAGGTCGCGAGGCGCTGGCAGGCCAGGAATCGAGGATCCTTGAGGTACGGCCGGCACGCCCGAATCGCAGGATTGAATCGTTCGACGTGCCCAACGCCCAGAAACAGACCATTCCGATCAGCTTTCTCGATCAGGTCGTCCGCCTCCTCGATCGTCGGAGTAAGGGGCTTCTCGACCAGGACGTGGCAGCCCGAGTCGAGTGCATCTCCGGCAACCGCGTGGTGAGCCGACGTGGTCACTGCTACGATCGCGGCGTCGGAGCGATCGAGAAGCGCACCCAACTCGCCGAAGTGAGTTGTCCCGATGCGCTCGGCCACGGCGGTGCCAATGGTCGCGTCCGCGTCGTGGATTCCGACCAGCTCGACGTCTGGAATTTCGGACAGGATTCGCGCATGCGCGCTTCCCAGGTGCCCGGTTCCGATCACTCCGAATCGAAGAGGGCTCACGTGTGAACGCCTCGCTCGCTTTCACGTATGAAGGAAACCAGCGAAGCGACCTCCGGTCCGAGTTCGCCCTGAGTCTCCATGAGGGACAGGGCCTGCCCGATATTCATGTCGGGGCTCTTGAACAGCAGACGATATGCCGTGCGAAGATCCTCGATCACCTCCCGGTCGAATCCTCTGCGCCGGAGCCCGACGACATTGATCCCGCGGGTGCGACAGGGATTGCCGTCGGCGAGCAGGTATGGTGGAACATCCTTGGTGAGCTTCGTCGCACCGCCAATGAACGCGTGGGCGCCGATCCGGGTGAACTGGTGAGCCCCGGCCAACCCGCCGAGGATGGCCCAGTCTCCGATCTCCACGTGTCCTCCGAGCGCCGTCAGGCCCGCCATTACCACGTGGTCTCCCAGAACGCAATCGTGAGCCACGTGGCAGCCCGTCATCAGCAGACAATCGGAACCGATCCGTGTGCCCCCGTCGGTAGCCGCTCCGCGGTTGACAGTGGCACATTCCCGCACGACCGTCCTCTCGCCGATTTCGAGAATGGCAGGCTCTCCCTCGTACTTGAGGTCCTGCGGATCTGTGCCCACGACAGCCCCATGGTAGATGCGGCACCCTGTGCCGATCCGGGTGTCACGTTCGATCACCACGTTCGCGCCGATGATTACATCGGGCGCGATGCTGACCCCCGGACCTACGAGCGACCCGGGACCGATCCTGACTCCATGGGCAACGTCCGAGTCCGGGCTCACGAACGCGGAAGCGTGGACTCCCTCACCGGGCGAGAACGGCCCTCGTGTCATCGGTCGACGACCTGGGCCATCAGAGTGGCCTCCGCGACGACTTGCCCGTCCACGGTCCCGACTCCCCTCAGCCTGCACACCCTGCCGCGGAACTGGAGCATCTCCATGTCGAACAGCAGCGTGTCGCCCGGCCGCACGGGCTGCCGGAACTTCACGTTGTCCAGCGACATGAAGTACACCAGCTTCTTCGAGGATTCCGAAACCTCGTTCATCAGCATCAGCCCGCCCGTCTGGGCCATTCCTTCAATGATCATCACACCCGGCATGATGGGGTGACCGGGGAAATGTCCGGAGAAAAACGGCTCGTTGATCGTGACGTTCTTCAGCCCGAGTATGCGTCGACCGGGCTCGAATTCGAGGATTCGATCGACGAGCAGGAACGGATAACGATGCGGGAGAAAGTCGAAGATCCGCTCGGCTTCGAGAACGGGGGAACCGTCGGCCGGCCGGAATTGCAGGCGGCGAAGCCGTCGCGCCAGTTGTACATTTCCCCGGTGACTGGGCCGCTCGGCGATTATGTGAGCCCGAATTCGGGCTCCGGCCAGGGCCAGATCGCCCACCACGTCGATGATCTTGTGACGGACGAATTCGTCCGGAAACCTCAACTCGATGCCATCGGCGATGCCCTCGTCCGTGAGGGCGATCGTGTTCTCGAAATCTGCTCCCATCGCGAGCCCGCGCGCGTGCAGAGCTTTTGCCCAGCTTTGCAGACCGAAAGTTCGCGCAGGCGCTACCTCGCGGCAGAATTCTCCCGCCCGAATCTCCGCCGAGGCGTACTGGCGCTGAATCACCGGGTGATCGAACTCGATTCCGGCGCTCACCCGGTATCCGTCATAGGGCGCAACGGCATACCGCGAGGCTCCGTCCTCGAGACTGAAGGCCTCCCGTACCTCGATCGTCCGGGCGGGCGCCTCCTGTTCGACGATCCCCGCGGCCTCGATGGCCGCACACCAGAGGGCGCTGCTCCCGTCGAGTGACGGTGGCTCCGATCCTTGCAGTCGGACTTCGACATTGTCTATCCGGTGGGTGGCGAGGGCAGCCAGGAGGTGTTCTACGGTGCGCACCGACGCGTCGGCCGGTCCCAGTACGGTCTCCCACTCCACGCCGGATACCAGTTCGACATCCGCCGGAATCGTCGGCTCTCCCTTCAAGTCCAGACGTCGGAATATGACCCCGGTGTCAGGACCTGCCGGCCGCACCTCGGCATGGGCGGGGAGACCGCTGTGAAGTCCGGTTCCTTGCTCCGTAAAGGGCGACGCGATCGTGCGTTGCACGTGAACGTCCTGTGCGGGATCGCTCACCGGGAGTCCTCTCCGGCGGACCGACCGAGAGCTTCGATCCGGCGCGCGAGCTCGGGAAGCTTGTAGAAGTACGATGTGGCCCGGAGCCACATGCGGTGAGGCCTGGCAGGGTAGCCGGACCAGATCTCACCGGCCGGAATGTCCGTCATGACGCCGGACTGGGCTCCCACCGACGCTCCCGCTCCGACCGTGAGATGACCTGCGAGGCCGACCTGGCCGGCCAGACGTGCGCCGTCCTCGACGATACTGCTCCCCGCGATCCCGACCTGCGCGACGATGAAGCAGTTCCTCCCGATTCGACAGTTGTGACCGATATGAACCAGATTGTCGATCTTCGTACCGTCGCCGACGCTCGTATCCCCCAGCGAACCCCTGTCGATGGTGCTGTTCGCTCCGATCTCCACGTCATTCCCGATCACGCACCGGCCGACCTGGGGGATCTTCACCGGTCCATCCGCACCCGCGGCGTACCCGAAGCCGTCAACGGACAACCGAACGCCCGTGTGGAGCCGGACTCGATCTCGCAGAACCGCACCCTGCAGAAGTGAGCAATTGGCCCCGATGACACAGTCGTCACCAATCGACACGCCTTGTCCGATGTGGACGCCCGGTCCGATCTCGCAGCGATCGCCGATCCGGCAATCTCGACCAACCGTCACATAAGGTCCGAGCGAAACATCGACTCCGAGAACCGTCCCCTCTCCGAGCACGGCGGTTGGGTGTACCCCGGGAGGCGCAGACTCTGCGGGCAGGAAAAGGGCTATCAGTCGGCTGAATGCGAGCTCCGGGTTCTCCACCCGGATCAACGTCGTTCCATTCGCATCCAGGTCGAGGTCTACCGGTACGAGCGCGGCCCCCGCCTCGTTCTGCTGCAGGCGCCGCGCGTACTTTTCGTTGACGACGTACGTAAGATGCTCCGGGCCGGCGTTACCCGCAGGGGCGATTCCCGCGAGTAGACGGTCCGGGTCTCCCTCGACGCGTCCGGAGACTCGCTCCGCGAGTTCTCTGGCCGTAAAGGTCATCCGCTTATCCGTTCCGCTGGTGTCCGCAATCCGGGTCGGACGTACCGCGATGGGTCAGGGAGTGTCCCCCGTGGCAGGCTCTGCCGTGCCCATCCGCTGCATGACTAACGATGTAATATCGAGTTCGGGAGCCGCCGCCACCACACCCTCCGTCGAAATGTCGAATACCATCGCGTAGTTGTTCTCCGAACGAATCTGGTCGATCAGGCCCGTCACGCTCTCGAGTATGGGCCGCAGCAGCTCCTGCTGACGCTGTTGCGCCTGATTCTCGAGCTCCAGCCTGCGATTCTGCAGCTCCTGCTGACGGGTCTGGATCTCCGCCTGCTTCTGCTCCTTCGCCTGAGGACTGAGCATGACTTCCTGCCGCTGGTAGTCCCGAAGAAGGGAGTCAACCACTGCCGCCTGCTGCTCCAGCTCCTGGCGCCACTCTCCCAGCTCCCGGTCGAACGTGCGCTGGGCATCTGCCGATCCCGGAGCAGCCTGCAGAATCTGCGCTGAGTTCAAGTAGACGAAGGTAGTCCCAGCCGGAGGCACGTTCTGCGCCTGAGCTGAGGGGACGGCGAGCAATGCAAGGGCCGCGAAGGCCGCCGCGGTCATTCGAACCAGAAACATCGATACGCTCTCCTAAAAAGGGTACGGTATGTCTCTCCGGCCCTCGCCCTGCGCGGGACCGGCTCCACAAAGTTCTCGATCAGAACAGCCGGCCGAATCTGAAGTGGAGCTGCCAGCCCGGATCGGCTCGTCCCAGAACATCGCGTCGATCGAATCCGTAGGCATAATCGATTCCGATCGGTCCAAACGGGGTGACGAGGGAAACTCCTAACCCCGCTCCCAGCAGAAGGTCCGTGGGATTGAACTCCCCCGCGTTCTTCCAGACGTTGCCCCCATCGACGAAGGCGCTGCCGAATATGTTGTCCGTCAGCTTGACCCCGAACTGGGCGGTAGTCGTGAAGTATGCTTCTCCGACACGGTCAAGACTGCTGATCGGAGCCGAGCGCGGCACATGGCCCTGAGGGGTGATCGTCGCCTCCTCGTACCCGCGCACCTGCTGTCCAACCTGCGTGCCCCCGACGTAGTAACGCTCGACGAAGAACGGGTTGTCGCCGAACACGAGGCCACCACGGAAGGCGAGGCCGAGGACGAGCTCGATGGGCACCCCTCCCCCGCTGCCACCGATCTGTCCGACCGGTGCGAACCACTCGCTCGTCAGGTCCCACCGATTGTAGTTCCCGTCCCCGCCCAGGATTCCTCCCGTGAAGCGCGCCGAGATCGAGTTTCGACTCCCCGAAACGGGGAACAGACCGCCTGCCCGATTGTCCCGGACCAGGCGCAGACTGATCGTGCTCCGGGTGCCCTGGGTGATGAGGTCTTCCTGGCCCTCGGGGATCCCGAAGGTGTCCAGGTCCGAGACCTCGTCGTTGAACAGCGAGTATCCGGCATAGAACCGGGTGGACCGGAGACGGAATATCGGAACTCCAAACTCGAAGAAGCCACCCGTCTGACGGCGCGTCCCGAGGCTGAAAGTCTGAAACTGGTCCCGTGCGCTCTGAACGCCCACTGAGAGACTGTTTCGAGACCCGAAGATCTCCGGGTCCGTGTAGCTCACCTCGATGTCCTGCGACCGCCGTCCGAACAACCAGCGAAAATGGCCGACCTTTGCCTGACCGAAAAGATTCGGCTGGTCGTACCCTATGAACCCTGCCAGACCGGTCGCTGCAGCGGCCGAGATCCCGAAGTTGACGTTGCCGGTCTGCTTCTCCTTGACGCGATATACGAGATCGATGTCGCCGTCGTCGCGCGGCTTGATCTGGATCGCTTCGTCCGGCGGCAAAGTCTCGAAGAACCCGAGCGACTGAAGATTTCGGATGCTTTGCACCAGGAGCTGCTGAGAGTAAACGTCGCCGGGCAGGGTGAGAAGGACCTTTCGGATGACTGCGTCGTGAGTGTAGTCATTGCCCACGATGCTGACGGTCCTGATGTAGGCCGGCTGACCTTCCTGTACGAGAAGGCGCGTCTCCACGGTCGGATTCGCTTCGCCCTCTTCAACCGGGTGCCGGCGAACCTCGGGAGCTATGTTAACAGAGAGATATCCGGCATCTCTGTAGAGATCCGCGATCTTCTGGCTCGCCTCATCGAAAGCCGAGCGATCGAACGGTGGTCTGATCTCGTCAAGTGCCTCTTGCGACCGGGCCCCACCGAGAAGTCCTTCGACCACGTCCGGGAAGTACTCTGCGAGCTGGGAAGAGGGAAAGCGCCGGTTTCCTTCGATCTCGAACGAACGGATCAGGTATTGCGGTCCTTCGTTGACCGAAATCTCGATCCGGCCCTTCCCGGTGAGGGTGTCGACGACAATCGTATCGCCGAGAACTTCCATGTCGATGTAGCCGTACCGGGCATAGAATTCCGGAATCCGCTCGGCCAGGTCTCTACGATACTCATCCCGGTGCAGTTCTCCGGGTTTGAACCAGAAGAACCCCTCCTCAGAGGTATTCATGGCCCCGCGAATCTGCGAATCGGTGAATGCCCGGTTGCCGGTGAATTCGACCCGTGCAAGGGCCAGGCGTGGTCCTTCGTTGACCTCGAACACAACGTTGACCTGGTCCAGGCCGGAGGGATCCGCGACCATGCTCGTGTCGACCGTGGCCTGCGGGAAACCGGCGTTGGCCAGCAGCTGTCTGGTCAGCACCGTGGCCTGAGCTACCCGGGCGGGGTCGAGCGCAGTGCCGCCTACGAGGCCGACGGAATCGCGGATCGTGCTCTCGCTGACGTGATCGAGCCCGTCGAATACGAAGTCGCCGACGAGGGGACGCTCGGAGACGTCGATATAGAAGATGTTCGGCTCGCGTGCCGTGACGCGGATGCTCACATCCTCGAACTCACCGGTCGCGAACAGTCTCTGGATCGCGGCCTGAACATCCGGGCCGTTGACGACCTCTCCCTCCCGGAGGCCCGCGATTCGCCGCACGCCCTCGTCGGAGAAACGGAATGCACCGGACACGGCGACGCTGTCCACCCGTACCTGGTAGAGCGTCTGCTCCTGCCCCCACAAAGGGATGACCCTCGCCGCCATCAACGTGGCGAGGGTCACTCCAACCCGAAGAAACCGGCCTGATTTCACGTAGCGGAACTGTGCGATACCGCCTGGAACACGAGGGACTCGCCATCCTCTGTCACACTGACGGCGATCTCGTCTCCCCGGGCGAATTCTCCCATCAGGATTTTCTCTGAGAGCGCGTCCTCCACATACCTCTGAATTGTCCTCTTCAGTGGACGCGCGCCAAACTTGTCATCATACCCCCGCTCGACGAGGAAGTCCACGGCGGCGTCATCGAGCGACAGCGTCAGCTCCTCCTCGGCCAGACGCTTCTGGACATCGCGCAACATGATGTGGACGATCTGCCCGATTTCCAGCTTCGACAGCGGATGGAAGACGATCGTCTCATCGATCCGGTTGAGAAATTCGGGCGTGAACACGCGATCGATTTCGTCCCGGATCCGCTCGGCCATTCGATCGTAGTCGATTCCCGGTCCTTCCTCCGAGGCGAAGCCGAGCGATTTCGACCCGGCGATGTCCCGCGCCCCGACGTTCGACGTCATGATCAGAACCGTGTTCTTGAAGTCGATCACGCGCCCGTAGTTGTCCGTCAGACGGCCCTCATCGAGCACCTGCAGCAGGATGTTGAACACGTCGGGATGCGCCTTTTCGATCTCGTCGAGCAGCACCACGCTGTACGGTCTTCGACGGACCGCCTTCGTGAGTGCGCCACTGTCCTCGTATCCGACGTAGCCGGGAGGAGCCCCGATCAGGCGGCTGACCGAGAACTTCTCCATGTACTCGGACATGTCGACCCTGATGAGCGCCTGGTCATCGGCGAACAGAAAGCGCGCAAGTTGCCGGGCGAGCTCGGTTTTTCCGACTCCTGTGGGTCCGCAGAAGATGAAGCTCCCGATCGGTCGATCGGGGTCCTTGAGGCCGGCACGCGTCCGGCGGATAGCCCGGCTCAGCGCCTCGATCGCTTCCTGCTGTCCTACGACCGTGTCATGGAGCTCCTCCTCCATCTTGAGCAGCCGTTCCGTCTCTTCCTCCCGCAGACGGCTGACCGGGATACCGGTCCAGCGGGACACGATGAAGGAGATCGCATCCTCGTCGACGACAGGCCGGAAATCCCTCTGCTGTTTCTCCCACTCCTCCTTCCGGCGGCGTATCTCGGCGTTCAGCTCCTTCTCGCGGTCGCGCAAGAGGGCAGCCTTCTCGAAATCCTGGTCGCGAATCGCCTCGTCCTTGCGTTCACTCAGGTCGTCCATCTCTTCCTGGAGTTGCTGCACCTCGGGCGGCGGCACCTGAGCACTCAGGCGGGAGCGGGCGCCTGCCTCGTCCAGGACATCGATCGCTTTGTCCGGGAGGAAGCGGTCCGTGATGTACCGGTCGCTCAACTTCGCCGCGGCGATCAGTGATTCGTCGGGAAGCTCTACGTTGTGATGATCCTCGTAATGCACCCTGAGGCCCTGCAGGATCTCGAAGGTTTCATCGATCGAGGGCGGCTCCACGATGACGGTCTGGAATCGACGCTCGAGGGCACCATCCTTCTCGATGTACTTCCGGTATTCGTTCAGCGTCGATGCCCCTACACACTGCAGTTCTCCGCGCGCGAGGGCCGGTTTCAGCATGTTCGAGGCATCGATTGCGCCTTCGGCGGCGCCGGCTCCTACCAGCGTGTGCAACTCGTCGATGAATAGAATGATCCCCTCATTCTGCGAGATCTCGTTGACGATGGCCTTGAGTCGTTCCTCGAACTGACCCCTGTACTTGGTGCCTGCAATGACGGCGGCCATGTCCAGGGCGAGCACCCGGTGATCCGTGAGGCTGTCGGGGACGTCGGCGCGCACGATTTTCTGAGCGAGGCCCTCGACGATGGCGGTCTTGCCCACGCCGGGCTCTCCGATCAGGACGGGATTGTTCTTCTTGCGCCGTGAGAGAACCTCCATGACCCGCTCGATCTCCGGAGCGCGTCCTATCGTCGGGTCGAGCTTGCCCTCCGCAGCCAGCTCGGTGAGGTCCCGACAGAAGTGATCGAGTGCAGGAGTCTTGGATTTTCCTTCGCCGCGAGGCGAACCCGTCGGCTGCGCAGCCTCCTGAGGCGTGGCCGGCATGTCGGTCCCGAGCAGCTTGAGCATCTCCGCACGGGCTTCGTCGAGTCCGATGCCCAGTTCTCCGAGCACCCGTGCCGCGAGTCCCTTCTCCTCCCGCAGCAGGCCGAGAAGCAGGTGCTCAGTACCGACGTAGCTGTGGTTCAGCTCACGGGACTCGGCCATGGCGTACTCGAGGACCTTTTTGGCGCGTGTCGTATACGGCAACTCTCCGATCGGGGTCGTCGCCTTCCCCGCCCGGATGTTCTCCTCGACCAGGCGCAGCAGATCGTCGAGATCAGCGGCCAGGTTGCGCAGGACCTCGGCCGCGACCCCCTCTCCCTCCCGAATGAGTCCGAGGAGGATGTGCTCTGTTCCCACGTAATCGTGCTGCAGGCGCACGGCCTCCTCGCGCGCCATAGCGAGCACTTTGCGGACACGGTCGGTGAAATTGTAGTTCATCCACACCTCTGACGGCGGAGCGGCCCGCCGCGGTTCAATTCAGATTCCGCCCTGGACCGTCATTCGTGGTCCCGGGGCGTTTCGTCCTCCGCCAGACGCTCGCGGACATAGGCGGCGCGGGCCACGTCGGCATCCGATTCGTCGAGCGTGCTTCCGACTTCGCGCGACCTGTGCGCCGTCTGGCCGAGAACGAGGATCTCGTTGAGCGTCTCTACCCTGGGCATGGGCAGTAGTTTCAAGGAAACCCCCAGCCGCAGGCCCGAGAGGAGATTCAGCATCTCGCCCGTCGAGAGACTGCGTGAGGTCCTGAGGATTCCGAAGGCACGCCAGACTTTGTCCTCCAGCACGGTCGGAGCTTCTCGGAGCAAAACGGTGCGGGCGCTACGTTCGTATTCGATCACTTTGCCTGTGACCCGGGCGAGGTGATCGACCAGGTCTTCTTCCGTCTTGCCAAGCGTCGTCTGGTTGGAGATCTGGAACAGGTTGCCGACGACCTCCGAGCCTTCTCCGTGGAAGCCGCGGTAGGTGAGGCCCACTTGAGAGATACCCTCCAGGACCTTGTTGATCTCCTTGGTGAGAACCAGTCCCGGGAGGTGAATCAACACCGAGGCCCTCAGACCCGTGCCCACGTTGGTGGGGCAGGAGGTCAGATATCCGAGCTCGTGGTGAAACGCGAACGGGAGCAGGGCTCCGAGCTCCTCATCGAGACGGTCTACCCGTCTCCAGGTATCCTCCAGGGCGAACCCCGCCCCGAACGCCTGCAGTCGGAGGTGGTCCTCTTCGTTGACCATCACCCCGATCGCGTCGTCCGTCGATAGAACGAGTGCCGCATGGGAGAGTCCTTCGGAGGCCCGCTCCAGCAGTTCCCGGCTGACGAGATGACGCTCCAGCAGCAGATCTCTGTCGCGCGCCTCCATCGAGTCGACCGTCCAGATGTCGGCTCCCGCGAGAGAATCGGCCGCTTCGATCGCCGCCCGTGCCCGCTCCAGTACCCGAGCCGAGTCTTCCACGCCGGCGCGAATCGGAAACGGAAAACCCTGGAGGTTTCGGGCGAGCCGAACCCGGGTCGAAAGCACGATCTCCGATTCTTCGCCACCCCCGGACAGCCAGGCCATGCCTCGACCGTCGAGGCTTCCCCGCGCTTCCATCAGGAACTGGCCTCGATTTCACGGATCCGATCCCGGAATTCAGCGGCTGCCTCGAAGTCCTCCGTGTCGACCGCGCGCTGAAGGCGGCGGCGAAGCGCGGCCAGTTCTCCGATCCGGTCGCCGATCTCCGAGCCGGCGTGTACGTACAGTTTGCCCACGTGCTGAACGGACCCCTGGAGACGCCTGACGAGACCGCGGAGACGTTCATCGAAATGGACCCAGCATTCCGCGCACCCCAGCCGTCCGGTCCGACGGAAGTCGGCGGCCGTAGTGCCGCAATACGGACAGGGATCCATCGGCAAGCGCCCGGACTCGGTCTCGCTACCCTTGCCGAGCTGCGCGAGGAAGTCGACCAGGGGGGCCTTGGCTGGAGCTGAAGCGGACACACCCTTCTCACTCGCACAGACCGAGCAGAGATGCAGCGTCGACATCTCGCCGTCCTCGATCGTGGTCAACTGGATCTCGGCCTGGCGCTCGCCGCAATTGTCACAATTCATCCCGTCGCTCACACTTGCACTCCGCTCCCGCTCAGGTCGCAGCCTCGTGTCCGTCCAGCCGCCGCAGAATGCCGTCCCGAAGCTCCAGCACCCGGTCCGTCCGGTCGGCGAGAGATGTGTTATGGGTCACGACGACCAGCGCCGTACCGTGGTGCTCGACCAGGTCGAACAGCACGTCGTGCAGGCGCTCGCTGGTCTCCCGGTCCAGGTTACCGGACGGCTCATCGGCCAGCAATACGGGCGGTTCGTTGGCAAGGGCCCGCGCGACGGCGACTCGCTGCTGTTCCCCCCCCGAGAGCTTCGCCGGGCGGTGCTCCATTCGGCTCTCCAGCCCGACCTGCCTCAGGAGCTTCTCGGACCGGGCCCTCGCCTCGGCCCGCTCGGCACCTGCGATCACCTGCGGCATCATCACGTTCTCCAGTGCCGTGAAGTCCCTGAGAAGATGGTGAAACTGGAAGACGAAGCCGACATACTGATTTCGGACCCGCGCGAGCTCCTCGTCACTCAGGCGCGAGAGTTCGCGCCCCCCGAGGTGGACGCGCCCGGCGGTTGGAAGATCAAGGCCCCCGAGAACGTGAAGGAGCGTGGACTTGCCCGCGCCGCTCGGCCCGACGATCGAAACCGTCTCGCCACGTTCGACCTCGAGGTCGATGCCCCGGAGAACCCGAATCGGATCACCTGTCGCACCCTGGAACGTCCGCTCCACGTCCCGCGCTTCGATCGGCAGCGAATCGCGTGGAAGGTCCTCCCTCGCACCAGTTCGGAGCTCACTCATGGCGGATCGCCTCCACCGGCGTGTACTCCGCCGCGCGGCGCGCCGGATACAGTGTCGCGAGGAAGGAGATGAGGAGCGATGCACCGACGATCGTGAGCACGTCGAGCGGTTGCACATCGACGGGCAGCCGGTCGACGAAGTACACGTCACCCGGCAGGCTGATGAACTCGTACTCGTAGAGCAGCCAGGAGAGGAGGAGGCCGAAAATCGTTCCTATGGCCGTGCCGATCAGTCCGATCACCACGCCCTGAACGACGAAGATCCGGGTCACGTCTCGCTCGGTGAGGCCCATCGCCCGCAGGATTCCGATTTCACGGATCTTGTCCGTGACTACCATGATCAGGGTGGAGACGATGTTGAAGGAAGCGACCAGCACGATGAGGAGGAGAATCACGCCCATCGCGAACTTCTCGAGCTTGAGGGCCGAGAAGAGACTGGCGTTCTGCTTCTGCCAGTCGTCTACCCGATACGGGAATCCCAGATCTGCTTCCAGGCGGTCGGAGACTTCGCCGGATTTCCAGGGGTCCCGTACGTTGAATTCCACGCCGGTCACCGCCGTGCCCATGCGCAACAGCGTCTGAGCGGCAGCCAGGTCGACGTACGCGAACTTCGTATCGTACTGGTAGAGTCCGGTCTCGAAGAGCCCCGTCACCTCGAACAAACGCATCTGCGGTTGAATGCCGGTCGGCGTCAGCTCCGCTCCCTGGAAGGAGACGAGAGTAACCTGTCGCCCCGGAAACAGCCCGAGCCGATCGGCGAGGCTCGCACCCAGCACGATCCCGGGGCGGCCGGACTCGGTCTCCCCGAACGGCATGGTGCCGGAGACGAGGTGCTCATCGATCTCGGTCACCTCGAGTGCCGTCGAGTCGTTCTGTATGCCCCTCAGGACTGCGCCTTCCGAGTAGCTCCCCCCGGGTACGTTCAGGCCGACTTCCGTATAGATGAAAGGAGCCGCGGCGATTACGTCCTCGTCACCTCGGATGCGCTCCAGAACGGAAGGCCAGGAGTCCATTCGAACCGTCTCACCCAGCTCCAGCACCATGCCGTGTGAGTTGGCTCCGAGGATCTTCTCACGCAGGTCCGTCTGCAGTCCCGACATGACCGCGATCACCACGATCAGGGCCATCACGCCGACCGCGACCCCTCCGATCGCGATCCAGGTGATCAGGTTGAGGAATCCGCGTCCTCTCCTGCTCGACAGGTACCGCCGGGCAATGTAGCCGTGAAGGCCCCGCCGACTCGATCCTGAGGCCACGCTAAATCTCTTCCTCGCGCAGGATCGGATAGAGGATCACCTCGCGGATGGTGGTCTTGCCGGTCAGCAGCATCACGAGCCTGTCGATGCCCAGACCCAATCCGCCGGTTGGAGGCAATCCGTACTCGAGCGCCCGGACGTAATCACGATCCAGGCCCTGCGCCTCGGCGTCACCTCCGGCCCGGGCACGCGCCTGCTCGGCGAAGCGCTTCCACTGGTCTAATGGGTCGTTGAGCTCGCTGAACGCGTTCACCAGCTCGGTGCCCGCCACGATGACCTCGAATCGCTCGGCCAGTTCCGGATCGCCTCGCTTCGGCTTCGCCAGAGGGCTCATCTCGATCGGGTAATCGTAGATGATCGTCGGATCGACGAGCTCGGGTTCGACCCACTCCGAGAAGACAGCGTCGAGCAGGCGGGTTCGATTCATGGAATCGGCATCATCGCGACCGGCCCTCTGGAGCCTCTCCGCGAGATCCGTCATATCGGCGGCTCGCGCATCGAATCCCGCGTGTCGCTCGATTGCCTCGAAGAACGTCACCCGTTCCCAGGGCGGCGACAGATCCACCGTGTGTCCGTCCCACTCGATTCGATTCCCGCCGACGATCTCCTTCGCCGTCTCCGAGACCAGGCTCTCCGCCAGATCCATCATGGTCTCGTAGTCGGCCATGGCCTGATACAGCTCGAGCATCGTGAATTCCGGATTGTGCGTCCGGTCGATTCCCTCGTTCCGGAAATTCTTGCCGATCTCGTATACCCTGTCGAGGGAACCCACGATCAGCCGCTTCAGGTAGAGCTCGTCCGCAATCCGCAGGTAGAGCTGGCGATCGAGGGTGTTGTGGTGCGTCGTGAACGGCCTTGCGAAAGCCCCACCGTACAGGGGCTGCAGGATCGGAGTCTCGACTTCGATGAATCCGGATTCGTCCAGGCGTCGCCTCAGAGAGGCGATTACACGCGCTCGGACCAGAAAGATCTCGCGGACCTCCGGGTTTACGGCCAGGTCCGCATACCGCTGGCGGTAGCGCGACTCCGTGTCGGCGAACCCGCTGTGGACGATTCTCTCGCCCGTCTCGTCCACCTCCACCTTTCCGTAAGGTAAGGGCCGAAGCGATTTGGAGAGCAGAGTCAGCCGATCGGCTCGAACGGTCACTTCCCCGGTCCGGGTCTCGAACAGCGGGCCTTCGACTCCAATCCAGTCGCCCAGGTCGAGAAGGTCGAGCAGCTGGGCATCTCTCTCACTGAGTTGCTGACGCTTGAAATACGCCTGAAGCCGGCCATTCCGGTCACCGAGATGCAGGAACGCGCTCTTGCCCATGTCCCTCAGGGATTCAATCCTGCCGGCGACACGCACCGTCGGGCCTTCTCCCTCGCCCGGCCAGGCCTCGCGCGCCGCCGTCAGGTCGTGGCTCGAATCCCAGCCGTAGGCGTAAGGCTCGAATCCGAGCTCCCGCAACCGTGCGAGCTTCGTCCAGCGGTCCCGGATCGGCTTGGGACGCGCTGGCGCCTCGTACCACTGCTCGATCGGCAGGTCGTCTCTGAGGCCGATCCCCGTCGGGTCGGCATCGCCTGTCGCGCCCGCATCCCCGATGCTGCCGTCCGTCATGCCCCGGACTCTCCCTTTCTCCGCAGATAAGCCTCGATGAAGGTGTCGATATCACCGTCCAGCACGCCCTGCGCGTTACCGACTTCCACATCGGTCCGGTGGTCCTTGACCATCGTGTAAGGCTGCAGCACGTACGACCGGATCTGGTTGCCCCAGGCGATGTCCGTCTTCGATTGCTCGAGCTTCTGACGTTCGGCTTCCTTCTCCTCCTGGGCCCGCTGGTAGAGCGCTGCCAGGAGCATCTTCATGGCTTTCGCCCGGTTCTTGTGCTGGCTGCGTTCCTGCTGACAGGACACCACGATCCCCGTCGGCTCGTGCGTGATCCGGACGGCCGAGTCGGTCTTGTTCACGTGCTGCCCGCCGGCCCCCGAGGCGCGGTAGGTGTCGATGCGGAGATCTCCCTCGTCGATCTCGATCTCCACGTCGTCTTCCACCACCGGGTAGACGAATACCGAGGCGAAAGAGGTGTGCCGCCGACCCTGCGCATCGAAGGGAGATATACGCACCAGGCGGTGCACCCCGTTCTCGGCTGTCAGATAGCCATACGCGTGGTCGCCCGTTATCTCGAGGGCGGCGGACTTGATGCCGGCCTCGTCACCCGGAATCAGGTCCAGGACCTCAACCTTCCACCCGCGCTGTTCGGCAAAGCGTGAGTACATGCGGACGAGCATCTCGGCCCAGTCCTGCGACTCCGTACCACCAGCGCCCGGGTGCACCGTGAGGATGGCATCGCGGTGGGCATCGGGACCTCGAAGCATGTTGCGGAACTCGAGCTTCGCCAGCTCGCGCGCCGCCTCCTCCACTTCCGTCTCGATTTCCGACTCGAGTTCGGCCTCGTCCGAGTCGGCGAGCAGGCTCGCCATTTCGAGCAGATCGTCCACGCGCCCCGAGAGAGACGACCACGGCTCGGTCCAGGCCTTCAGCGCCTTCGAGCGATCTATGACCGCGCGTGCGTCTTCCTGATTGTCCCAGAAACCCTGGCTGGCCATCTTCGCATCGAGCGCCTCGAGTTCCAGCGCCTTCGCGTCGATGTCAAAGGAACCCCCTGAGCTCGTCGAGACGTGCGCGCTGCTCTTCGAGCCTCTGAAGGCTGGCTTCCGATACGGCCATTTCGCTGGTGCTCCTCGCGGGGATGAAACAGGGGTCTCCGCTCGGCGAAGACCCCGAATCGGCCGAGTCTAGCCCGAGCCACGACCAGGGTCAAGCGGTCCGTCCAGCAGATCGAGATCGATCTCACGGTTTTCCGGATCCACCCGCACGACCTGAACCCGGACCCTGTCCCCGAGCCGGAGTCGCCGCCGACTTCCTCGACCCGTAAGAGTGAACGTCTCGGCGTCGAAAACATAATAGTCATCGACGAGCGAACTGACCCGGATGAGGCCCTCGGCGAGGACTTCGTCCATCATCACGAAGAGCCCGAACCCCGTCACCCCGCTGATCGTTCCCTCGAATTCGTCGCCGAGGTGACGCTCCATGTAGCGGATCGTCATCAGCTCGATCGACTCCCGCTCCGCGGCCTCCGCTCTCCGCTCCCTGACCGAACAGTGACGTGCGATCGTCTCGAGATCATCCCTCGTCAGCCGGGACCGTCCGGCACGTCCCTCGATCCAGCCCGTCACGACCCGGTGAACATGAAGGTCCGGATACCGCCGGATCGGTGACGTGAAGTGGGAGTACGCCTCCGACGCCAGTCCGAAGTGGCCGCGATTGTCGCCCGAGTATCGAGCCTGCTTCATGCTGCGGAGCGCGACGACGGAGACCAGATACTCGCGCCGTGTGCCACTCTGCGATTCCACGAGGTCGGCGATGTCGCGGGGGCGGATCTGGCCCTCGGGAAGCGGGTGACCGAGGAGGCGGGCGAGGGATCGGAGCCCCTCCAGACGGTCCTCGGACGGCGGCTCGTGATTCCGGAACAGGATGGGGAGATCTTCCTCTTCCCCCAGTCGTGCGATGGTCTCGTTGGCGAGGATCATCAGATCCTCGATCAACCTGTGGGCCTCGAGTCGCTCGCGTGGCGCGATAGCGACAGGCTCTCCCTGCTCGTCCAGCTCGACTTTCGCCTCGGGCATCGCGAAGTCGATGGCGCCGGCCTCGAAGCGGGCATCTCGCAGGTTTCCGGCGAAGCGGGACAGCTGCTGAAGACTCCGGGTCAGAGGATCCTGATCGAGCCTTCCCGCCGCAGCCCCATCCAGCCTCGACTGCGCCTGCTCGTACGAGAGACGGTGGGCGCTCCGAATCACACCGCGTACGATCCTGCTTTGTCCGACCCGCCCTTCCCCATCCACCCGGAACAGCACCGAAACGACGAGGCGGTCCTCACCCGGAACCAGTGAACAGATGCTGTTCGACAGCGCTTCGGGGAGCATAGGGACGACACGATCTACCAGGTACACACTGGTCGCCCGCTCAGCTCCTTCGCGGTCCACGGCACTGCCCCGCTTGACGTAGAACGACACGTCTGCGATGTGGACGCCGACCTCGAGCGTCCCGTCGTCGAGTTCCCGGACCGACACGGCATCATCGTGGTCACGTGCATCGGCCGGGTCGATCGTGTAGACGAGTTGATCGCGGAAGTCCTCCCGACCGTCGAGGTCTTCCGGCCGTATCCCACGGCGCGCGATTCGCTCTGCCTCGCGCTCCACGCGGTCGGGAAACTCCAGCGGAAGCTGATGCCCGAACAGGATGGAGAGGACCGCCACGCCCGGTTCCTCGGGTCGGCCGAGAATCCGCGTCACCCGGCCAATGGGACGCGGACCTCGCGCACCCCAGTCCTCGATCTCCACAAGGACGACCTGCCCGGCCTCGGCCCCGCCGCTGCGGTCCTGCGGAACCAGGACATCCGTCGTCAGTGGCGGTTCCTGCGCGACGACGTAACCCTGGCCCTTCTGCCTGTGATAGATCCCGACCACTTGTGATACCGCCCGCTCGAGAACCCGGACGATGCGCCCCTCCGGATTGCGTCCGCGCGGCCGACGATCGATCCGGACCACGACCCGGTCTCCGTCCTGCGCCGTCTCCAGATCGCGGGCCGGCACGAAGACATCCTCGGAACCGGCGTCATCGGGAATGACGAATCCGTCCCCCGAGCGGGTGACCTGAAGCCTGCCGCTGGCCGCTTCAAACTGTGCCGGCAGCCCATAACGGCCCTTCCGCTGCCGGAACAGCAGTGCGTCGCCTTCCATCTCCCGGAGGAGCCTTCGAAATGAGCGATAATTCTCGGAATCTACGCCCAGAGCCCGCGCCAGCTCGCGCGCCGTGAGAGGACGCTTCGGGTGATCGGTCAGATAAGTGAGCACCTGCTGTCGAGTGACCGGCGAGTCAGGCATGCGGTCCCCTCCTGCGCCTCAGAAACCGTAGCCGACGGACAGTTGAAGAGGTGTGCCCGACGCGAAGCGAGCGAAGTCGTTGAAGGCATAGCCGAGATCCAGGACGAGGCCCGAATAGCGGATTCCCAGGCCGAGCGTCGGGCCGGATCTGCCTTCGCTGGAAGCGGCGTAGCCCCCGCGAATCAGAAGCAGATCGCGCCAGCCGAGTTCGGCGCCGAGGTGAGCATCGAAGTCGTCGAACTCGCTCAAGGTCTGCTGAAGATCGACGCGGACCAGCAGATCGAGATCGCCCTCGAGCCAGGCGTCCGGGGACTGGAACAGCGCGGGAAGATCAGCTTCGACGCCTAACCGCAAACGGGTTGGAAGCGGATCCGCCGGACCGTCCGCGTAGCCGATGCCTGCTCCCAGATTCCGGACCAGGAGACCTCCCCTCAGAGCCCGGTTCCCGGAGAGACTCGCGACGGCCCCGATGTCGAACGCACTTCCCGTGGATGTCTCGTCGAGGGAGCCGCAGGCAATCGAGCATGAGGCCGACAATCGGAGCAGCTTCCAGCTCGCACCCAGATCGAGCCAGTCGAGGACGGGGTACCCGGCCGAGAGAACGAACGCCGTCTGCGCGGGTTCGATCTCGCCCAGCGGGTTGTTGCTCCCATCGCGGGCTTCGATGGTACCCAGGTCGTAATGGAGGACCGTCAGACCCGCTCGCACCCGGCCGACAGCGAGGACGCCACCCAGAACGCGCGAAGAGGCGGCGAAGTCCTCACCGCCCATGAGGTAGAGTGCGCTGCCTTCGAGGCCCGCGATCGAGGCCGGATTCCACAGCGAACCCTCTATGTCTCCCCGCGCCGAACTCACGGCCCCACCGAGGCCGACCGAGCGAGCGCCGACCGGCACGAGCAGGAAGGTGGCGGTTTCCGCCGCGGAACTCCGGTCGCTGCGCTCGATCTCGGTTCCCACGCTCTGCCCGGCAGCGCTGGAGGCGGAGATCGACAGGAGTAGCAAACCAGACCAGGCTCTAATAGGGCTCCGCCTCATCGATCAGCAGGATCGGGATGTCATCCTCGATGCGGTAGACCAGCCTGCAACTCGGACAGCGCAACTGCTGCTCCTCGTCCAGGTACTCCAGTTCGCCGCGGCACTTGGGGCAAACCAGGATCTCGAGAAGTTGGGGGTCGAGAGACATTCTCACACTTTCCGCGAGGGTACGGGGTACCCGAGCAGCTTAAGACGGGCCGGATTTCTGCGCCAGTTGTGCAGCACCTTGACCCGGAGGTCCAGGTATACGCGAGCCTCCACCATTGACTCCAGTTTCCGTCTGGCCGAGGTCCCGATGCGTCGAATCATCGAACCGCCTTTTCCGATCACCATCCCTTTTTGCGAGTCTCGCTCCACGAAGATGGTCGCGCCGATATAGATCGGCTCCTCGGCTTCCCGGAACTCCTCGATCCCGACCGCGATGCTGTAAGGCAGTTCCTGTCCCAGCTCCTCGAAGCACGTCTCGCGCACGAGTTCAGCCGCGAAAAACCGCAGCGGTGCCGTTGCGACTTCATCCTCGGGATAGAGAAGCGGTCCTGCCGGAAGCGCGTTCAGCACCGCGGAGCGCAGTGGCTCGACACCTTCTGCACGGACGGCCACGGTGGCGTGCAGCGAGAGCCAGGCTCCTGTCCGTTCGAATTCGGATCGAAGGCCCGACAGCTCCTCCGCTTCCAATCGATCCGTCTTGTTCAAACACAGTATGGACGGCACGCCGGGGGGGGCTCGCCAGTCGGTCGCATGAGCCACGCTTCGCGGATAGCCCACGTCGACCACGTGCAGGATGAGGTCGGCATCGACCGCTGCCGCTTCGGCCTCCTCTCGCATTCGCTCCTGCAGCAGGTAGCGAGGCTCCAGCAATCCGGGCGTGTCGACGAATACGGCCTGGTGCCCGTCATCCGTGTATATGGCGAGCATTCGCTGCCGGGTCGTCTGGGCCTTCGCGGTAACGATCGACAGCTTCTGGCCGACGAGAGCGTTCACGAGTGTGGACTTCCCCACGTTGGGAAGCCCGATCACGGCCACGAATCCGGACCGGAATCCACTGTCTTCTCCCTGCATCGCTCTGCGGGGCTCGCCCGAACCTTCAGACTCTCCGATCATGGTGCGAAGCTTGCCGGTTGGAGCGGGATGAACAAGTCCGAGGTAGTTCCACGCGTTTTCAGAGCGGGGAGGTCGCCGGGTGCCGGGAATTGAGGGCGAGTCGGTTTCGAATCGGTCGTTGAGGACCGGAGCACTCGCTGTCGCTGCTGCCCTGATCGCTCTCGTGGCGGTTTGGCTGCTTTCCGGGTCCGCCCCGCCGTACATGAACGATTTCCTCGCGTACTGGGCCGTGGGACGGCTGCTCCTGGAAGGCGGCAATCCCTACGATGCAGCCGCGATCCTCGAATTGCAGCGGGAGCTCGGATCACGTTTCGTCGAGCCGGGCGTAGTAAGGAATCCTCCCTGGACGCTGCCGCTGCTGCTACCCTTCGCCGCGCTCCCGTTCGGCGCCGGCTGGTATGCGTGGGCGGTTGCACAGATCGCGCTGATCGGTGTCTGTGCCGCGACATTGTGGAGGCTGTTTGAGGGCAGCGCGCGCCCGTCCGTTGCGATCACCCTGACCTTTCTGTTTCCTCCTGCCGTATTCGTCGCCCTCGGGGGACAGATCGGGGGTGTCCTCCTTCTCGGCCTGACGGGATTCACGGTCGCTGTCGAGAAGCGCAGAGACCTCGTGGCCGGGCTGTTCCTCTCTCTGCTGACGCTCAAGCCGCACCTGCTGCTGCCATTCGGCGTGGTCGTGCTGCTCTGGAGCTGGCACGAGCGGAGGTATTTGCACCTGATCGGAGCGGCGGTCGGTTGCGCCGTCGGTTTCATGGTGGCCCTTGTCCTCCAACCCGAGATTTTCGGACAGTATCTCGAGTTCGCCAGGGCCGAGGTCCCCGAGGAGGACGTCGTGTCGACCCCCGGGGCGGCGCTCAGACAGCTGATCGGGTTTCGTCACTTCTGGGCACAGTGGATTCCGACAGCCCTCGGCATCGGTTGGGCAATCTCGCACTATCATCGACGATCGAACGGATGGAGCTGGAAAGCCGAGCTTCCGCAACTGGCCGCGGTCTCCTGGCTGGCGGCCCCCTACGGCTGGGTCTATGACATGGTGCTGCTGGTTCCGGCGGTCCTGGATGGTGCGGTCAGACTCGAAGGCCAATCGGACGCTGCCGCCGTGCGCCGGACATTTCTCGTTTACGTCATGCTGTGCCTCCTCGTCTGGATCCAGCAGCTATGGTTCGGTTCCGGGGTGGTTCACGCCTGGGTAGGCTTCGCGGTACTGGGGGGCTGGCTC
>JAMJQL010000091.1 GCA_023554245.1 Gemmatimonadota bacterium | reverse complement strand
TCGCGGCGGGCTTCTTGGCGGCCGGCTTCTTCGCGGCGGGCTTCTTGGCGGCAGGCTTCTTCGCGACCTTCTTGGCCGCAGTGGTCTTCTTCTTCGCGGCCGGCTTCTTCGCAGCCGGCTTCCTGGCGACCTTCTTGGCCGCAGTGGTCTTCTTCCGGGCGGCCGGCTTCTTCGCGACCTTCTTGGCGGCGGGCTTCTTGGCCGCTGGCTTCTTCCTGGTGACAGACTTTGTCGCCTTCTTGGTCGCCTTCGTCAGCTTCTTCTCCGCCTTCTTCACCTCCTTCTTGGCCTTTCGAACCGGCTTGGTGACCTTCCGCTTCGCTACCTTGCCTGCGACCTTGCCTACAACCATCGGAGTCCCCCTGGCAGATTGACGAGCGGGCACCGGGCGGCCCGCCGGCTCTACGCATAGCCCGAATCGTGTCAGTCACGCAAGGCCGCGCACTTACGTACGACTCGCGGCGATGAGGAGTATCGTGAACAGGATTCGGCTTCTGCCCTTGCTACTCGTCGCGGGGATCGGCTGCAGCAGCAGCGGTGTGAAGACGCACCCGATGGCGAAACTCGATCCCATGCCGGACGAAGCGCCGGTCTACCTGTTCATACGGACCGAGGAGCTCCCGGATTGCCCATGGGAGACGATCGGGTCGGTTACGGCGGACGAGGGTTGGCTTGCCACGCAGCACGAGCGGGACGATGTATCCGCAGCGGTACGTCGGATGGGTGGGCAGGCGGTAATCCTCGAGTCGCGGGAAGACACCGAGGCAACGGTGATCCGGTTCCTCGATCCCTATTCGCTCTGCGATCCCAGGCAGTAGGACTTCGATCCGCGAGGCCGTCGCTCAGCAGCAGACGACGCAGTTGGCTCCTTCCGCCCCCCGTGCGACGATCTCTCCATCCGGTACCTCGTCGAACCAGTGACCGTCGTTCCCGAGATAGCGAAACTCGTAACTCCGGCCCGGTTCGAGCGAGACCGCAACGGAGTAGGTCCCGTTGGTTCGCTTGCGGAAAGGGTGCGCAAGCGGGTCCCAGCCATTGAATTCTCCCACGACCGACGCCGGAAGGCGAGGATCGCTCGAGGGCAGAACGAATGTCACGCGGATCTCTCCTGTGTTCTTCGAGGTCTTCTTCTTGACCATTTTCCATTCCTGCTGAACGTGTCTCGCGCCCGGGCCGACTCTCGTCGCGAACGTTCCCGGGCCCGTCGGGGCCGAGAAAGAAAGCAGGGGATGTCGAGGTTGTCCACCCCCGTATCACTCCGGTACCCGGCAGCACGGTTCGGGCGTGCATCAGCATGGGCGGAGTCTCATCTTTCCGGGTACTACCGGCCCCACTCACGATCACCGACAGCTCCAGGCGGCAGCATGACCGAAGGAATCCAGCGGGTAGCGATCAACACGGGCGGTGGCGATGCCCCCGGCCTCAACGCCGTCATCCGGGCGGCCGTGATCTCGGGCCTCCGCCGAGGTTGGGAGATGGTCGGTATCCGGGATGGGTACAACGGCGTGCTCGCGCCCGATCGATATCCGGACGGAGGCGTCATTCCACTCGACCGGGAGTCCGTCAGGGGGATCACGCACCTCGGGGGAACGATCCTCGGCACCACCAACAAGGGAAACCCGCTGGCGTTTCCCGTGCGACGGGAAGACGGGACCGTCGAGATCGTCGATCGCAGCGACGAGATCGTCAGGTCGCTCGAGGAGCAGGGAATCGATGCGCTGATCGCGATTGGGGGGGACGGATCTCTCGGGATCGCGAACGTTCTCGCGCAGAAGGGCGTCCGGGTGATCGGAGTGCCGAAGACGATCGACAACGATCTCGAGGAGACCGTGGTGACCTTCGGGTACGACTCGGCGGTGGCCTTCGCGACCGAGTGCATCGACCGACTTCATACCACGGCGGAGGCACACGATCGCGTGATGGTGGTGGAAGTCATGGGGCGGTACGCCGGTTGGATCGCGGTGGGGGCCGGGGTCGCGGCCACGGCGGACGCGATCCTGATTCCCGAGATTCCTTATGATCTCGAGCCGGTGGCCGAGAAGATCATGGCCCGGGAAAGAGCCGGCCGGGAGTTCTCGATCGTCGTGGTGGCAGAGGGAGCGCACGAGCGGGACGGAAGCCGGTCGGTCGTGGAGAAGGAAGCGGGCCGGGCGGAACGCCTGGGGGGCATCGGCGAGCGGGTCGCCGAGGGGCTTGTCGAGATGACGGGCAAGGACACACGCGTCGTGAATCTCGGGCACCTCCTGCGCGGCGGGGGACCGACGGCCCGCGATCGCCTGCTGGCGCTCCGATTCGGGGCGGCTGCGATCCAGGGCCTCGCACGTGGCTGCGAGGGCTGCATGGTCGCGCTCGATCCACCGGACGTGCGCTACGTTCCTCTATCCCGAGCAACTCGGCGGATCAAGACCGTACCGCTCGACTCGGACCTGATGGGCACGGCCCGCGAGCTGGGCATCTGCTTCGGTGACTGATCGGCGTTCGGAGAGCCGCAGGGCCATGTTTGCGCTCCTGCTGCTTTCGGTCGCCGTCGTGCTGGGGCTGTCGGTCTGGTTTGCGGCGAGCGCGGCGGCGCCGCGACTCCAGCACCGGTGGGGGCTCGACCCCTCGAGGGCCGGCTGGCTGACGTCGCTGGTACAACTCGGATTCGTGGCCGGCACCCTGACCGCGGCCGTCCTCAATCTGGCCGACATCGTTCCCGGACGGCGTTACTTCTCGACCTCGACGGCCGCCGCGGCGCTGGCGAATGCCGCGTTGCTCGTGGTACCCGACTACGGGTGGGCGCTGGTCTCACGCTTCGCGACCGGGTTCTTTCTGGCGGGCGTCTATCCCCCGGCGATGAAGATGGCGGCGACCTGGTTCAGAGCCGGACGCGGACTGGCGATCGGCACGGTCGTCGGTGCCCTCACCCTCGGAAAGTCGACGCCCTACCTGGTGGATGTCTTCGGGGGAGCGGGCATCGAGTGGATCGTTCTCAGTACTTCCGCGTGCGGACTTCTGGGCGCCGCGCTCGTGGCTATCGGCTACCGGGACGGACCGCACGTCTTTCCTCGCCGGCCCTTCTCGTGGGGGCTGGTCGCCGATGTGGTCCGCGATCGGGACTGGAGGTTGGCGACAGGCGGCTATCTGGGACACATGTGGGAGCTGTACGCGTTCTGGACCTGGATCGCGGCCTGGGTCGCTGCCTCATCCGCGACTCATGCAGGTCTTCCCGTCGGTACGCCGGCGGGCAGCGGCGCGAAACTGGCGGCCTTCGCCGCGATCGCGATTGGCGCACTCGGGTGCGTCTGGGGCGGACGTGTGGCCGATCGAATCGGCTACGGGCCCCTCACGATCCGCGCCATGCTGGTCAGCGGCAGCTGTGCATTGCTCGTGGGGCTGCTGTACGGCGCATCGCTGGCGCTGCTGCTACCCCTGATCCTGGTCTGGGGCTTCTTCGTGATCGCGGACTCCGCCCAGTTCAGCGCCCTGGTGACCGAAGTCGTGGAACCTCACGCCGTCGGAACGGCGCTGACGCTCCAGGTGTCGCTCGGATTCCTGCTCACGACGGCCACGATCCAGCTCGTGCCCTGGATTTCGGACCTGGTCGGCTGGCGCTGGTCATTCGCCATCCTCGCCATGGGTCCGGCGTTCGGGATCGCTTCGATCAGGCGGTTGTCCGGGCCGGAAACTCGCCGGATCGTCGAGTCGTGAGCGCAGATTCACGTACCGCGGATCCTCACGCACACCGTCCCATACGGGAGCGAACAGGTAGCGCACTCCTACCGTCGGCCAGTAGCTCTCCCAGAAATTCGGACCATCGACTCTGACCGACTCCAGCGCATCGAAAGCCGGGCCGATATCTCCCAGGGCGACGCGGGCGATGCCGATGTCGAACAGATGTCCCGCGTCGCTGATGAGTTCGAGAGATTCCCTCGCCGCCCCGTCGTTGCCCATGGCGACATGGGCCAGAAGTGACACGGTGCGCGGCCCGGAGCCCGCCCACGGGACGGAAAGGTTCTCCAGAGCGCGCAGAGCGTCCTCGAACCTCCCCATTTCGTAAAGGATGATCCCCTCGAGAAACGGGGCGGACTCGTAATGTGGTGCGAGTTCCAGGCCGCGGCGCGCTTCCGCGAGTGCTCGTTCGTGCTCCCCGTTGATCAGGTAGGACATCCCCAGATTGTAGAGTACCTCCGGGGATAGCGGGTTCAGCTGGACAGCGCGGCGGGAATACTCGAGCGCTTCCCGGACACGTCCCATCAGCTGGCTGCCGACGCAGAGCCAGTTGTGCGCTTCCGCATAGCTCGGCTTCAGTTCGATCGCTCGCTGAATCGTCCGGAGGGCCGCGAGCTGCTCACCTCGCTGACCGAGAAGTCGTCCGAGGGCAGCATGGGCCTCACCCGAGTGGGGGTCTGCTTCCAGCGCCTTCCACAACGCGGCCTCCGCCCGTGGGAGCACGTCTTCGTGGTCGGCATGTCCGTACGCGTGCAGCAGGCCGAGGGAATCGGTGATGCCTACCCAGGCGAGCGCGTAGTCCGGGTCCCGCTCTGTCGCCTGTTCGAAGCATCGCAGGGCCCGCTCCATGTCTTCTCTCGATCGTCGGTCGAGATACATGCGGCCTTGCATGCACAGTCGGTAAGCCTCGAGATCATGGGTGGGACTCCGATCGACGTGCTCGCGCCTCTCGGGCGTGAGTACGATCTGAAGGCGCGAGATGATCTCGTGCGTGATGTCGGATTGCAGGTCGAAGACTTCGTCGGAGTTCAGGACTCCGACATATTCCCGGCCCCAGACCTGGCGATCGCGGGCTGCATCGATCAGTCGGACGTTGAGCTTGAAGAGCTCACCGCTCTGCTGCACGTCACCCTCGAGCACCCATTCGACGTCCAGTTCATCGGCAATCTCGGACGCTGGACGACTCTGGCTCCTGAATTGGTCTACGGAAGTCCGGGCGATCACCCCGAGTCCTTCGATGTCCGCGAGTCGCGTCAGCAATCCCCGATGAATCCCCTCACCGAAGGAGGCATCCGATTCATCGTTCAATTGCTCGAGAGGCAGCACCGCAATGGAAGGGCCTGTGAACCGGGGCAATGAAGATCCTGCCGTCGCGGCCCGATCTCCGATGACCTTGATGTCAGATCGCAACTGACGGACGAGCGCCAGAAACTCCTCGGCGGGCTCCGCATCGAATTCCTGCCGCAGTACTTCCACGTGGCGGTCGGCAGCCTTCAGTGCTTCGATCCGTCGACCGGCAGCGACCAGGGAACGAACCAGACCACTGGCCACCGTCGAGTCGTATGGATCCGCTATGGCCCTTTCCTGCCACCAGTGTGACGCCTTGATCGCGTCACCCGATCCGGCCGCCTGCTCGGTGAGCCGCTGGAGTGCCGACCTGTACGCCCGATCCAGTCGGTGCCGCTCCTTCTCCATGCGCTGTTCGAAGAGCGAGGCGCCATCGAGGTAGAATCCGTCGAGAAACGGACCCGCATACAGGTCTGCCGCCGCGGCATCGTCTCCCCGCTCGATCGCCTCATCGAACTCCCACACGTCACACCGGACCGCTGTCGGCTCGAGTCGAAGCGCACCTCCGACGGAGGTCAGAGTTCCAGGGCCGGCAGCCTGTCGAACGTGGTACAGACACGAAGTGAGACGATTGCGCCCTTTCGATTCGGACACGTCCGGCCAGAGAAGACCGATCAGCTTGGCGCGGCTGAGCGTGTACGAGGAGGAGGCCGCGAGTGACGCGAGGAGAGCCACGGGATGCCGGTACGAGGCCGGTCCCGTTAAGGGGCCCGATTCGGTGCGCAGGACCGCGCCTCCGAGGAGTCTCAGTTCCAGCATCCTCATTGGCCTCCCTGCCGAAGGTGATGGCCCACGAGGATGCGAGCCGTCACGAGATGGCGCATTGACGCTGCGGTGACAGAAGAGTGAGGAACGCTCATTAGCATGCGGTCATTATCGCCCGGTCACGTAACCACGAAAAGGAGACGATGATGTACCGATTCCGCCTCTCGAGCGCTCCCGTCCGTCTGCGCGACGTTGCCATGGGGCTCATCCTTGCCCTCGCGATCACGGGGTGCGAGTCCCAGACCGCACCTCTCGCCAATTCCTCGCTGGATGCCGACCAGGTCGTCAGCTCGATCACATCCGAAAACGCGGCCTTTCCCGTCTGGCATCAAGGATTCAACTCGGACACCGATGGTTGGTTCGACGCCGACACGCCCGACGCGCTCGGCTGGTGTGGCTCAATCGATCAGCATGACCGCCAGACGGGAAGCCATGCGCCCTCGAAGGGGCGTGGCTACGCGACCGTGGCCATCGGAGCGTGCAACGCCTTCTGGTCGGCTCTCGGCGTGCCTTTCGGCGCCCCCTACGGAGCGGGCCCCGGTCAGTCCCTGTACTCCGACAGCTGGCCGGTCGCCGGATACGTCACGGAGCTGGACATATTCCTCGATCCGACCTGGTCCGGTAGCTATACCGGGAACTTCCTCAGCCCGAATACGATCGTTCAATACGCGGCGACGATCTTCTCGACCACTCCGGAAGAGGGGCCTTTTCACACGGGACCCCACTATTTCGTCCCGGTGGACGCCGTTCCCGGGCAAGAAGCTCTGTCGATCTTCGGACATCGGGTTACGAAGCCGGGCTGGTACACCTTCAGATTCAGCTTCTCCGATGAGGGAGGTTCGGTTCGCGTCGACTTCACTCTCGCCGAGCGGCGAGGAGGTGACCTGATCACCCGCACAGCGCTTCCTCCGATCCGGCTGGCAGGGCCTGTCCAGATCCCCTTCGTGGATCCGCTCCCGACGTCCGGATACGGCAGCGGTCACGTGTGGTTCTTCGATGTGGCTGCGGGCCTTCAGCTTCCGATCGACGAGCACAGGGTGCGGTTGGGTCGATGAGTCGGGGTCGGCCCGGCAGCCGGCTCTGATTGGTCGCATGTCGCAGGAACCTGGCACGCCCGCGTCGGTTTCACATGCGTAATGAAAGGGATCATCGCCTCTGGCTTCGGCGGCCTGGCCGCCGCCTTCGGTTCCGCCGTCTGCTGTTCGGGACCGCTCGTGCTCGCCTCGCTCGGGCTTTCGGGTGCCGCGCTCTCGGCGTGGCGCCCGTATCGCCCGATCTTCGTCGTGGTCGCGGTGGGCCTGCTATGGCTGGCGTTTCGAATGCAGGCCGGCTCACACTCCGAATCGTGCGAAGCCGTCGTTGAGGGGGAGGAAGGGAGTACGGGCGGGGCATGCTCCTGCGCAGACCCCGCCCGTATCCGGCGGACACATGCCGCGCTGATCTTGATCACGGCGCTGTCCTTCCTGCTGCTGATCTCTCCGCGCTGGGTACCGCTGGTCCTTTGACCGGTCCGGATCAGACCCTGACGATCCGGTTCGGACCTCCGTTGACCAGGACAGTCTCGCCATTCGGCTCCTCGTCGAACCAGCGGCCTCCGTCACCCAGGTAGCGGAACTCGTGGGCGCTGCCTTCCGGAAGAGTGACCGCCACCGACCAGGAGCGGTTGGAACGACGCCGGAACGGATGAGCCAGCGGATCCCACCCGTTGAAGTCGCCGACCACGGAAGCGGGAAGACGTTCGTCACCCTCGGGCAGCACGAACGTGAGTCGCACCTCGGCTTTCGTCGCGAATCTCTGCTTTCGAATCATGATTACCGTATCTCAATCCATATCTGTTTTCACAATTGGCGCGCACCCACCACCTGAAGCGGCGGGCCGCCCGATCCTGCCCTGCAAATGTGAGGGAGGTCGATCAACGCCCCGCAACGGTCGGGTAACGGGGCGGAAACGGATCGAATAGACGGGAAGAGCCGTGCCGCGTCAACGTCAGAGGGTATCGAGCAGTCCCTGAACCGCCTCCACCTCGTCGGCATTCACCGCGTGCCCGAGTCCGGGGTAGATCCGGACATCGACGGCAGCCCCGCGCCGCTCGAACAGGCGACCGGATTCCTTAATCCGTTCACGCGGGATGTGCGGATCCGGATCGCCGCAGCCGAAGAACGTCGGCGTGCCCTCGAGTCCGCCATCGCCATCCCACTGCGTGCCCGGGGGCCCGATCAGGCCTCCGCTGAGCGCCGCCAGACCGCCCCAGCGGCCCGGGTTCCGCGAGACGAACTCCGTCGCCAGGCAGGCGCCCTGTGAAAAGCCGAGCAGCAGAATTCTCTCCCGCGGCAGCCGGTATTCCTGCCGCAGCTCGGCTACTGTCCGATCGAGCGTCCGCAAGGCGGAGTCGAGCCACGGTTGATTGGCTTCGATCGGTGCAAGGAACGACTGCGGATACCAGCTGCCGGCAGCAGCGCGCGGGGCGATCCAGACGGCGTCCGGGCGCACCAGCGCCCGGGCGAAGTCCGTCATTCCTTCCGGGCTGCCCCCCCGACCGTGCACGAGCACGACTGCCGCGTCGGCCTCTCCGGGCGCGGCTCCGAGGTGTACCGCTTCCTCTCCCGAATGCGGATCTATGACAGCCGTTCCCATTCCCGGCCCCGATCCGCGCGCCGTTTGGCTCACCCGACCGGCGTCGCGTTCGGGGTAGCGATCGGCGTGAGCGCCTCCGCGATCCGCCCACGGGCCGACTCGTACCATGGTGGAAGTCTCAGCTCCGATCCGAGGCTCTCGACCGTCTCGTCGATCAGCATTCCCGGCGGGTCGGTGGCGATCTCGAACAGGACGCCGCCCGGCTCCCGGAAGTAGATCGACCGGAAGTACTGCCGGTCCTGCACCGGCGTGACGTTGAAGCCGCGGGAGAGCAGTGCCTCCCGGAACTCCTGCTGGTGGTCGTCATCTCGAGCCCGGAATGCCACGTGATGCACCGATCCCGATCCCAGCCGGGCCGGGGTCGCCGATTCCGGCTCGACGAGATCGACGACGCGTCCGGGTGCTTCGCCCTGGACACCGAAACGCACCCGCCCGTCTGTCTCCCCGACCGTTTCGAACCCGAACACGTCGGTCAGAAGGCGGGCCGTCGCCCCGGGGTCACGGACCGACAGCGTGACGCCGTGGAAGCCTGTCACACCGGGCGACTCGGAGTCGGGAGTGCCTTCCAGCGCGCTTCCCACCAGCTCCAGCCAGGAGCCGTCGGTGTCTCTGAAGGCAAGCACCTGCTGACCGAACCTCTCCTGCAGCTGACTTTCGAGTCCCTGGCTCTCGGCCCACTCCATCACCCGGGCGGCTGGCGCCGAATACGCCGTGGCGGCGACTTCTCCCGCCCCCGAAACTCCGGCGTGCGCGCCCTCCCACGGAAAGAACGTGATCAGGGTTCCGGGCGACCCGGTTCGATCTCCGTAATAGAGATGCCACGTGCCCGGATCGTCGAAATTAACCGTCCGCTTCACGAGCCGCAGTCCGAGCGTCCCGACGTAGAAGTCCACGTTCCGCTGCGCGCCCCCGGAAATCGAGGTCACGTGATGTATTCCGTCAGTTCGTAGCATCTATTCCTCCTCGATCTGGGCGGCCCGAATGCCGAGCCGCCGAAGCATTGAAGCCGCCTCTTCCTGTTCGCCGGGGTCGAGGCCGGACATCGTCTCTTCCAGCACGCGCTCGTGCTCGGGAAAGATCTCCCGAATCAGCTTCTCCCCCTGCTCCGTGAGAACCGCGATTCGCACCCTTCTGTCGCTGACCGATGGCTCGCGGCGAATCAGGCTCCGCTTCTCCAGCGAATCGGCCACGTAGGTCACCCCGCCGCTCGACACCAGGATCTTGCGCTGGATTTCACCCAGCGCCATCGGACCGAGGTGATGAATCGCTTCCAGCATCCCGAATTCCGCCAGCGTCAGGCCGTGGCGCGCTACATCCCGGGCCGCAGCCTGCTCGATGGCCCTGTACGCTCTCGCCAGCCGAATCCAGAGGCGAAGAGCAGAGCTCCTCAACGGCAGCCGGCCGCCGCCACCCGCACTTATCTCATTCATAAGCATCTCACCGCTAAGATATATGTTCCAGGCTCATGCGTCAACCCGGGCAGGCCTGGCGTTCGTACTCCGGTGGTTGTGGTCTCCGGTCAGGAAAGGGTGCAGAATCCGGATGCAGCGACTATCTTAGTCGCTTCCCCGAGACATTAGAGTCGCAACTGAACCCGATGGGAGATCGAACCAATGAAGAAGCTGGCACTGATTGTCGCAGGCATCACCCTGGCGCTTCCCGGCGTCGCCCAGGCCCAGGATCAGTACATGGAGCTTCTGCGGCAGGACATCAACACGCAGAAGACGGCCATTCTCACCGAGGCCATGGACCTCAACGAGGCACAGGCCGAGAAGTTCTGGCCGATCGTGCGGGAGTACGATGTCGAGAGAGCGAAGATCGCGGATCGGCGCCTGGGCGTGATCAAGAAGTACGCGGCCAACTTCGAGACCATGAACGATGACATGGCGAAGGATCTCATGGAGGAGTCGATGAAGATCGATGCCGACATGATGAAGTTGAAGAAGGACTACTTCAAGAAAATCTCGAAGGATCTGTCGCACGTCGAAGGCGCCCGCTTCCTCCAGGTCGAGAACTTCGTCGACAATCTGCTGCGTCTGCAGATTCAGTCGGAGCTGCCCCTGGTCCAGCACGGCGTGTCCGCCGTCGGCAGCTGACGTTCCTGGCGGGAATCCGGAGTCGGTACGTATCGACGGGCTCCGACCCGAATATCTGACGGATTCGAGGGGCCGCCCTGTGGCGGCCCTTCGTGCATCGTGAAGCTCCCGTCGGCAAGCTCAGCGCCGCACCATGCTGCGAAGCACGAATCCGACGTTCGCCGGTCGCTCGGCGAGCCGCCGCATGTACCAGGGAAACCAGTGGCTCCCGTAGCTCACGAGGACCCTCACGGCGCGCCCCGAAGTGACCAGTTTCGCCTGCAGGTCACGTCCGATTCCGTACAGCATCTGGAATTCGCAGGCGTCGGGCGGCAGGCCCAGCTCGTCGGACAGCTGCACGATCTCGGCGATCATTCGAGCATCGTGGGTCCCGAATGCGACTCGCACCCCCGGATCCTCCCTGCGAGCCTCGAGCATCCTGCGGGCGAGTCTCAGGTAATTCGCGTCCACCTCGGCCTTTCGAGGAAAGGCGACGGACTCCGCTTCGTTGTAGGCGCCCTTCACGAGCCGAATCATCGGACCCGACGCCAGCAATCCATCGAGATCCTCTTCCGTCCGGCGCAGGTACGCCTGCAGGCAGATCCCGACATTCGCATGTGAGGACCGCAAGGCTCGATAGAGCTCCAGGGTGGCATCGACGTAGCCGGACGCCTCCATGTCCAGTGCCACGAGTCGTTCCATCCCGCCGGCCAGAGTAGCGAGGCGCGCCAGGTTCTCGAGCGCCAGGGCCGGGTCGAGGTCCAGGCCGAGATGCGTCGGTTTCACCGAGAGATCGGTGTCGAGCTTACGCTCCTGGATTGCATTCAGAGCCTCCGAATAGGCCGCCGCGACCGCACGTGTCTCGTCCGCGGACTCAACGTTCTCGCCCAGCACCGTGAAGATGCTCGGCCGGTCCAGCTGGTCGAGTCGCCGTGCAGCCTCGAGTGCGTCCGACAGCTCCTCTCCGGGCATGAATCGTCGAACCGCCCGGCGCACGAATGGTCGATGCGGCAGGGTCTGGCTAAGAAATCGGCTCTCGGATCCCCGCAGCAGCAACGCACGCGCCATTCCCATGCGAACTCTCTCCTGAATGCCCCAATCCGGTTGACGGACCTTGCCCGGCATGCTTCGATTCTTCACGAAACCAGCGCATTTCTACAAGGGGACAACTCATGCTGACAGTCCAGTCTGATGTCGCCTCGCTGCACCGGGTCGTGGTATGCCGCCCGGGGGACGCCTTCGGATCGCAGGCAGAGGTGGACCGCTCATGGCGACGACTAGGATACGTGGGCGCCCCCGATCTCGAGGCCGCCGAATCGGAACACGACGCATTCGTCGGGCTCCTGCGTGGGGCGGGAGTGGATGTCCACTATCTGGATGCGTCGATACCGGTTGGGATGGACGCGCTGTACCCTCGCGACGCCTCGGTCATCTGCCGTGACGGCGCCGTGCTCTGCCGGATGGGCAAGGAGTCACGAATGACGGAGCCTGAGGCCCACGCCGCCACCTATGCGACCCTCGGCGTTCCGGTTCTCGGAAATATCCGTGGCGACGGCCGCCTGGAAGGAGGCGATGTCGCCTGGCTGGACGAACGTACGCTGGTGGCCGGTCTCGGGTACCGGACGAATCCGGAGGGAGTCCGGCAGCTGAGGGACCTGCTCGGCGACCGGATCGAAACGCTGATCGAGGTTCCGCTTCCGCACTGGCGCGGGCCGGGCGACGTGTTTCACCTCATGTCGATGCTCAGTCCGCTGTCCGAGAGCGTGCTCCTCGTGTACTCTCCGCTGTTGCCGGTCTTCTTCCGTCGCGAACTCCTCGAGCGAGGATTCCAGCTCGTGGAGGTCCCGGAGGAGGAGTTCGAGACCATGGGAGCCAACGCCCTCGCGGTGAACCCCGAACGGTGCATGCTGCTGGCCGGAAACCCGCGCACGAGGGGTCGAATCGAACGGTCCGGCATCGAGGTGCTGGAATACGAGGGCAGGCAGATCAGCACACTGGGTTCGGGCGGTCCTACCTGCCTGACCCGGCCCGTGTCCCGCCTCGCAGTCGATTCCGATAAACAGGGCAGAAAAGGAGTATCTCCATGAAGAGCACACATGCTGTCTGGACACTGTTCGCTGCGGCTGCGCTGGCTGGCGGCTGCGGTGCTGAGGGCGCAGGCGACGCATCACCCGGCGCCGATGCGAGCAAGACCCTCTACGTCGCTCACTTCAAGGTCGACTGCGTGGGGGTCGGGCCCATGGAGTGCATGCAGGTGCGCGAGTCGACCGACGATGACTGGAGGATGTTCTACGATCAGATCCAGGGGTTCGACTACGAGGAGGGCTACGAGTACGAGCTCCGGGTGCACACCGAGGAGGTGGAGAATCCCCCGGCGGACGCGTCGTCGCTGCGATGGATTCTGGATGAGGTCGTGTCGAAGGAAGCGGTCTCGGCAGAGCCGGGAGCGGGTGCCGGTCTGCTGGCCGGCGAATGGACCCTCGATTCATTCTCCGAAGGCGTGCTCGCCGCCGCTGACGCCGATCCGGCGGAGGCTCTAGCCGCACTGGCATCGGAAGGTGGAGCGATCTCGATCGCGTTCATGGACGATGGCCGGGTCGGGGGCTCCTCCGGGTGCAATCAGTACACGGGCTCGTACGAGATCGTGGGAGGACATTCGCTCTCGTTCGGGCCCCTGGCCGGAACCCGGAAGATGTGTCCGCCGCCCCTGATGGCGCTCGAGCAGCTGACGCTGCAGACGCTCCAGGCCGTCGAGGGGGTGTACGTCCGGGACGGTTCCAAGCTCGAACTGTACGATGCCGGAGAGGAGCTCCTGGCCACCTTCGACAAGAAGACCATGTGAACCGATTCCTGCGGGCTCCTGCACTTCGGACCGGGTCTTGCTGCCGGGTGGGCCTTCGGGCGCACCCGGCGCACCCGATACCGGAGTCCAGGAGGCTTCTCGATGCGAATACTGCGTTTTTCTGCACCCGTACTCGTCGCCCTCGCACTCGCCGCGTGTGGATCCGACGAGGAGAACCCGTTCGCTCCGGGAATCGACGGCAATCCGCCACCGACGACCAGCGCCTCGGTGGTCACTCTGGTGGACCTCGTCAATGTCCACCGAATCTCGGAAGGATGCGCCCCTCTGACCTGGCACGGCCGTGCCGCCGCAGTTGCCCAGGCGCACAGCACCGACATGCGGGATCGTGACTTCTTTTCACATACCAATCCCGACGGACAGTCGCCGTTCGATCGAATGCGGGACGCCGGCGTCGACTGGAATGGAACGGCCGGCGAGAACATCGCCTGGGGAACCTCGAGCGGCCAGGTGGCGTTCGACATGTGGATCAACAGTTCCGGGCACCGGGCGAACATCGAAAACTGCTCGTTCACGCACCACGGAGTAGGCCTCGTGGATACGCGATGGACCCACCTGTTCATCCAGAATCCGACCGATTGAGCCAGCCGGACCGGCCAGTTCTCGTAGGAATGATGCGGAGTGGAGGAGGATGCGGAGAGAATTCGTCGGATGGGTCGGCGGTTCGGTGGGGCTTCTGATTCTGGCTTCCTTTCCAGCTTCCGGACCAGCGCTGGAAGCTGCCCGAGCCGACCCGGAGTTCGTGGTCGTGACCGAGCTGGTCAATCACCATCGCGAGAGAGTCGGCTGCTCTGCACTCGTATGGGACGATGAGATTGCTGCGGTAGCCGCCGCTCACAGTCGGGACATGGCGATTCGCGCATACTACGACCACGTCGATCCGGACGGCGAAGGTCTGCAGCACAGGCTGATTCGCGGCGGCATCGGCTGGAACGGGATCGCCGGTGAAAACCTCGCGATCGGAACCATCGATGGTGAGACGGTCTTCTCACTGTGGATGGACAGCCCGCCTCATCGGGCGAACATCGAGAACTGTGCCTACACCCATCACGGCATCGGGCTCGAGGACGGGCTCTGGACTCACCTCTTCGTCCAGAACCCCCTCGGCGGCTGAGCGGCTGACCCCGCTATTCGTCCATGGCCTCCACGGCGGCCGCCAGACCTTCCTTCACGTCCACCTCGAATCCCTGCTCTCGCAGTGCCTCGGCCAGCGCCGGCAGCAGGGCGAGAACGTTCCTCGAACTGCAGGAATGTCCCATACACCCGATCCTGAAGATCCGGCCGGCCAGTGGTCCGAACCCGCCGGAGATCTCGATTCCGTGGCGAGAGAGAAGTGTCGAAGTCACAAGCTTCGCATCGATTCCATCCGGGACGCGGACGGCGTTGAGGCTCGGCAGCCACCAGGCATCCTCCGGCAGCATCTGCAGCCCCATCGCCACCACTCCGGCCTTCAGACCGCCGGCAATTCTGCGGTGCCGGGCCCAGCGGTTCTCGAGACCCTCCTCGGCCACCAGCCGCAGCGCTTCGCGAAGCGCATAGATGTTCGTGATCGGCGCGGTGTGATGATACGAGCGCTCATCTCCCCAGTAGTTCTGCAGCAGGGAGAGATCGAGGTACCAGCTGCGCACCGGCGCCGATCGGGCCCCGACCTTCTCCATCGCGCGATCGTTCAGGGTGAGCGGACTGGCGCCCGGCGGGCAGGAAAGGCACTTCTGGCCTCCCGAGTACGCGACGTCGATGCCCCATTCGTCAACGCGCAGCTCCACGCCGCCGAGTGATGTCACCGTGTCCGCGATTACCAGGGCGCCATGTTCCCGGGCGATCCTTGTGAGCTGTTCGACGTCGGGCTGCAGTGCGCCGGTGCTCGTCTCCGCGTGTACGAAAGCGAGAATCGCCGGGGCATGCTCGGCAAGCACCGACTCTACGGCATCCGGACTCAACGGCTCTCCCCAGGGCGCTTCCACCCGCACGACGTTGCCTCCGGCCCTCTCGACCATCGCGGCCATGCGGTCTCCGAAGTAGCCGTTCGAGGGCACGGCGACCCGATCGCCCGGCTCCACGAGATTCGCGAACGCCGCTTCCATCGCCGCCGACCCCGTTCCGCTGACCGGGATCGTCCAGCGGTTGCCGGTTCGAAACGTGTATCGGAGCAGATCCTGGACCTCGGTCATCATTGCCACGAACGCCGGGTCGAGATGGCCGATCAGCGGCGTGCTCATCGCCTTGAGGACCCGCGGGTGAACGTCGCTGGGTCCCGGTCCCATCAGGAGACGGCTCGGCGGCTCCAGCGGTGCTATCTGTGGCGGTTCGAAGGTCGCGTCTGACATGTGATTATCCTGGCTGGTTCTCGTCGTTTCCCCATCTTCCGGATGCGAGGCAGGTCCCCGGTTCGATACCCGACGGCCTATCCGCTCGAATCGAGATCGATCCTGTCGCGCGAGATGCCCACACGGATCAGGCCTCTCAGGTCTCCCGCCGTGTAGCCGGTAGCCTCGTCCTCCGGGTACTTCTGACGGATCGCGTCGACGACAGCGGCATCCATCTCCGCCGGGTCTCCGTGGCAGGCGAGGCAGGGTGGTGCGATCACCAGCGGCCGGTAGTAACGGAGCTCGCCGCTCGGCGTCTGCTGCACCCAGTCCTTCGGGAGGCTGCCTGACTCCTCGAGGACGGTTTCGAAATGGCGCAGCGCCTTCACTTCCTCGGCATCCGGGGCGTTCACCGGATTCCGATGGCGGTTCGAGACCCGTTTCAGGGTGATCCCCTCGCCGAGGCCGCGGGCCACGCTGTCGGTCAGGGCCAGAGCCTGTCCGGCGCAGAACTCCACCGCGTGAACCGGGCCGCCTTCCTGCATGGCGGCGACCAGATTCGCCTGGAGCATTCCCATGAGAGCGTGCGTGGCAGCCGCACCTTCCTCGCGCGCGAGTCGCTCGGTCTCGGCGGAGAGCTCCGATTCGTCGGCGCAGGAGACGAAGCTCACGACAAGGGAAAGCGTAAGTAGTGAAGCGACGCCAATTCTCGTCATCCGTTGCATCCTGGTCTCCATGTCGAGGCTTATTCTGGCCCGTCCCACCCGCCTTGTCTTCCTCCCGTACTCCTTGCAGCCTGCGGCCCCATCTTCCGCTGCCGCTCACGTCCCACGGTGTGGCATCTCCGCCGCGGCCCGGTTATCGCGGCAAGTCGAGAGGGCCACATAAGTTCAACAAAAATAGCATCTTATACTCAACATCACGATCATGCGCGCCTGGTGATTCTCACGAAACCGAAGGTGTTCGACACCACCCTCCGGCTCGCGGTGCATGGTCCGCGAATTGCTCCCTTTCCGGGCGTATCGATCCGGCCATGCCGGTCGGAACCGAGGCACCCGATGGAACGAGGCAAGATGCGGCCCGAACACCGAACCAGCGAGGGAGGCTTCACGATCGTCGAGATGTTGATCGTAGTTACGATCCTCAGTCTCGTCGCGTTGCTGGCGAACACCTCGTACCGGAACTTCCGCGAGCGGGCGATCCTGAATCGCGCCGCCACCGTGGTCGCGTCGGACATGGCTTTGACCCGAAGCTACGCGATCCGGGAGCGACAGAGCGTGTCCCTCGTCGCGGACGAGGCAAACCGCATGTACGTGATCCGGTCCGCTTCCGGCGACACGCTCGGAGCCCGGGTTTTCGATGCCGGGTCCGATCTCGCGATCGATTCTCTCAACGTACTCGCCGCGGGCGATTCCATCACCTTCAATTCGCGCGGAATGCTCACGACCGCGTTCGCTCGGGTCGACGTCGGTCGTGCGTCCGGAGACCGGCAGGTCCAGGTCAACGGCACCGGCCGCTCCCGAATCATCCAGCCGTGAGGCGCAGAACCATGACAGAGTTGTCCAGACGATTCGTTGCACGACTGCGGTCCGAGGCCCGGTGCGAGGACGGATTCGGACTTGTAGAGACGTTGATCGCGTTCACGATTCTCGTGATCGGACTTCTTGCGGTCAGCGGGCTGACACTGGCGTCCGCTACCCAGGCCCGGATCGCCGACCGCTGGAGCGACATCGCGACCGCGGGACAGATGGTGATCGAGACGGTGCAACTGAGGGGATACGACTCTGCCGTCAACCGCACGGATACGGTCTCGGTGGGAGGCAAGGATTATCCCGTGACCCTGACCGTCACGACCGTCTCGTCGCGAGTCCGCGAGGTTCAGGCCGTGGTCGATGGCAGCGGCCCAGCCTCGACGCGGACCTTCACGGCCCGGGTCTACCGTCCCCGCAGCCTTCCTATGCCGTATGATCCGACCGGTTCGCTCGGCGGTGGAGGCGGATCGCCCCAGGATACGACTACGCCCCCGGACACTGCGATCTCGCAGCCCGACACGACGATCTCGCAGCCCGACACACCGACCGAACCCGTCGAGAGCCTGCTTACCGGCTGATGCTTTACGAACTGGCTGAATACGAATGCTGAGGATCGAGTCGATGCCCGAGCAACGAGCGTTCCGCGAGATGGATGAATCGGGTTTCACCCTCGTCGAGGCCCTTATCGCGCTGGTGATCAGCGGAGTGCTCGCCTCGGCCCTGGTGTCCCTGCTCATAGGCCAGAGCCGATTCTACGAGCGGACCGATGACCAGATTTACGCCGAGCAGAGCCTGCGTGCGTCCATGGACATGGTGGCGACCGAACTCCGGATGGGCTCGCCGTCCGACCTGATCTCCGCCGAGGCCGATTCGGTCACCCTCCGCTTCGATGTCATGCGTGCTATCGTCTGCGATACGACCGGGGCCGATGCCGTCACCGCTTTCGCTTTCGATCAGGTGGGCAACGCAAACGTCACGGGCGGTTCCCCGGGTACGGCCGTGTCGGGTCCATATGAAGAGCCGTTCACTTATGCCGACGCCTGGTTG
>JAMJQL010000090.1 GCA_023554245.1 Gemmatimonadota bacterium | reverse complement strand
CGCTGAGTTCGGCCCGCCGCGCCGGCACTCCCGAGTCGAGGACATCACGGACTTTTCGCAGCACCGCTGCCAGCGCCGCCGCGTCCTTATCGCCGCTTCGCTCCCTCCGCTCCGCCTTGTCGAGGGCTCTCAGGACCGTTTCGAGGTCGGCCAACTCGAGTTCGAGCTCGATCGTCGCCCGGTCCTGATCGGGGTCTTCGAGATGACCCGTGGCTACCACGGAAGGATCTTCGAAGCAGCGTACGACGTGAGCGATCGCATCCACTTCGCGGATGTGCTGCAGGAACTTGTTTCCCAGCCCTTCACCCTTCGAAGCCCCTGCGACAAGGCCTGCAATGTCGACGAACTCGACCACGTTCGCCACGGTTTTCGGCGGCTGAACGATCTCCGAGAGATGTGCGAGACGGGGATCGGGCACCTCCACGACGCCGACGTTGGGATCGATGGTGCAGAACGGGTAGTTCTCGGCGGGGACCGCTACTGAGGTGAGTGCCTGAAATAGAGTCGATTTGCCGACATTGGGCAGACCGACGATTCCGATTGCGAGCTTCGACATTCTGGGTCCGGGAAGTGGCTGGGTTCCGAGGCTCCGGCACGGGTCTCGTGGCGGACATGGTTCGACGGTCGGCAAGGTACAGGCGGGGGCCGGACTGCGATACGGCGGGCTTGCCGATGCGGGCCGGCCGACTACATTCCCGCTTCGTGGCTTGGTGGGCGTAGCTCAGTCGGTTAGAGCGCCAGGTTGTGGCCCTGGAGGTCGCGGGTTCGATTCCCGTCGCTCACCCTCTCACCCTCTACCCCGGATCTACGAGGCGACGGCAATCGACCCTGCTCGACCGTGTCGCGGGTACTTCGCCCGCACGGCGGGCTCAGGGTCTCGCGGCGCTCGACGGCGATTCCCGTCGCTCACCCTCATCGCCGAGTTCCGCGAGCTTCAGGTAGGCAAGCAGCGTTCCGTGGGCGCCCAGCAGATCGGCTGCGAGACCCGACCAGCCGTAGAGAAAGCCTCCCTGAAGAAGGTACCCGGTCACGAATCTCCAGGCGGACCGGGCCACGGCGGTTGCCTGATTTGCACGCCGGCCGGACGCGTGCATTTGCCGGGCCTTGAGGTCCGAGTACGCTGCCATCTTCTCCATGTGGTGCGCGAGGTCGCGATACGGCCAGTGCAGGAGCGTGCCCTCCAGTCGCCCTGCGGAGCCGCTGACCTCGAGACGCTCGTGAACGATCCTCTCCACCGGCACGACGCGATCACGTCGGACGAGTCGAAGCACGCGGTCGCGGTGCCATCCTCGTCCGCCGAACCAGGTTCCGAGGTGGAACGAGTGTCGCACCACCTCGAATCCAGTCTCCGTCGTCGACCCGGACTGAATTACCGCCCGGATGGACTCCGCGAGCTTCGGGCTCACCGCTTCGTCCGCATCCAGGGCCAACACCCAGATTCCGCTGCACAGCTCCAGCGAGCGGGCACGCTGCGCCCCGAATCCTCGCCACGGCTCCTGCCGCACCCGGGCACCCGCAGCCCGCGCGATCTCGCAGGTCCGGTCCTCGCTTCCCGAATCCAGAACTACGACCTCATCCGCCCAGGCGACGGAGCTCAGCGCTCTCGAGATGTTGGCTTCTTCGTTGCAGGTCATGATCGCGACGGACAGCCGCGGGGGAGAGGCCTCTACGGATGGCTGCGTCGTCATCCGTCGAGCAGGTCGAATGTGCGATACTCGAAAGGTCGCCAGCCGGTGGCCTTTTCGATGAAGTCCGAAGTTCGGTAGCGAATCGACCGAATCGAAAGCGGTTCCGGGGTCGCTTTGCGCGGATCGAACGGCCAGGTCCTTCCGGAAATCCAGGGAAGGGCAACGGCGGGATGGGTGCCGGTGAACCGGGCGAGCCCGGCGGGACGGGAGAACTCCCAGTCGCCGACCGCGCCGGGATCATCTCCCTTCCAGATCGCGCCCATTTCCAGCTTCGCTGTCAGTGCTTCCTGGCTCTTCACGTAACCGTAGTGGAAGATCCGTGCATTCGAATCCAGAACACGCGGTAGGCGGCCATTGATTCTGAATCCCTGGGCCCCGCCGAATGCCTGCGCTCCGCAGCTCCGACGAATTATTCTCACCTCCGCGCGGAACGCAGCCCGGCCTGTGAGGTTCCACTCCGGCGATCCGTAGAAATGCAGGTAATCGAAGGCGAGACCCTCCACATCGTCATTCCGCCGGGCCCTGGCCAGCGCTTCGCGAATGGATGGGAGATCATCCTCGTGAAGGACTTCGTCGGCCTGTATGTAGACGGACCAGTCGTGGCTGCACTCCGCCATGACGCGGTTGGTTTCCTCGCCCAGGTCTCTCGTGTCCCGTCCTGTCGGGTCGCCCCAGTCGGTCTCGTGAATGTGGATCCGAGAGTCGGCCACGCTTCGAACCCGTTCGAGCGTGTCGTCGTCGCTCTTGCCGACGTTGACGTGCAATTCGTCGACGAGGGGAAGAACCGACTGGAGGGCGACCTCGACCGGATAATCGTAGATCGAGGCGTTTCTAACAATCGAGAAGCCGGAAACCGGGGAAAGGTCGCTGTTCATTCGCCGAAGGTACGCCGGCCGAGGGGACGCTACAACTCGGATCCTGACTCGGGAGTTGCTTCCACATCGGCAAGCTCACCCGCAATGGCTCGGCGGTACAGTTTCAGATAGGATTCGGCCATCACGGTGTGAGTGAAATGGTCGAGAACTCTCTGACGACACGCGTCGGGTTTCCAGGAGTCGACCCGGCTCAGCGCGTCGATGAACTCTTCGTCACTTGAGCAGAGCGCGCCTACCTCCTCCGATACCAGCTCGGACATCGCTCCCCTCGGTGTTGCCAGGACGGGCGTCCCGCTGACCAGCGCCTCGACGACCACGAGACCGAAGGGTTCCTCCCAACGGATGGGATTGAGCAGAGCTCGCGCACGTGCGAGCAGGTCGCGCTTGGCTCGATTATCGACCATACCCATCCAGCGAATCCGGCGGTCGAGGCTCGGTCTCCACCCGCCTGCCACCCGCAGTGGTTGATCGGCCAGTCGTGCGATCCGGATGGCACGATCGACCCCCTTCACGCGACGGCTGGCCAGTCCGAGGAAAAGAAGATAGGAATGTTTGGAATCGAGAAAGGAATAATCGGACGGGTCGATACCGTTGTAAACGAAGTGGCGCCCCTGCATGCGTCGCATGTGATCGTGCGAGACGAACACGTGGCTGGCGTCGAAACTCCCCGGCTCCCCGTTTCCATGAATCGTGGTCAGATGCGGGATCGCCGTGCGGCCGGCCACCGGGCTGTGGAAATGAACGACATCGAGATCGCCCGGAAGCGAGGAATCGAGGTTGAAGTCGGGCTCCCGGGCCATGCTGCGAATCGTCCCGACCGTCAGCCCGTGCACATCGAATCCGGCCAGGCTGGTGCCCTCGCGCGCGAGCAGCACGGGCTCATGCCCGAGCTGCCGAAGTCCCTTTGCCAACCATACGATCACTCGTTCGGTTCCACCGTACTTTCGAACGGGGATCGGGCCATCGAAATAGAGTCCCGCGCGCATTCTGCTCCTTGTATCGTGAGCTGACGATACAGCATGCGTGCGCCGGACCGCCGGCACAACGTCGGAATTCGGCTGGCTCTGCTACCGGGCTTGCGCAGCTTCGAACTCGCATGTATCATCGGCGGCTCCCGGGAATCGGGTCGGGCATCGTGGGAAGAGCCGCAGCATGCTTGACAGTTCCGGGATTGCTGATTAGAATAACGATCCCGCGCGAGACGTGGCCTGGCCGCGTTCGGGCGGGTGCTTTTTGACAAGAAGGCGTGAGTGACGTGTGGGCCTCGAAGCACGGGTGCCACTTCCCGTGCGCTAAACGAGGAAACAAAGTGAGATTCCGAACGCAAACCAGCCGACAAGGCTGGACACCATGCGTTCCTATGAGTCGACAGAGGCTGCGGTCGTCCTTCGGGGCGTCTCGTATGTCTCCAAGCTCTTTTCAAAACATGGAGAGTTTGATCCTGGCTCAGGACGAACGCTGGCGGCGTGCCTAACACATGCAAGTCGTGCGAGAAAGCCCCTTCGGGGGTGAGTAAAGCGGCGGACGGGTGAGTAACACGTGAGCGATCTACCCGACAGTGGGGGATAACCCAGGGAAACCTGAGCTAATACCGCATGCGGCGCCGGCTTGGAAGCCGAGCGCGAAAGCGGGCCTCTCATTGAAGCTCGTGCTGTCGGATGGGCTCGCGGCCTATCAGCTAGTTGGTGGGGTAACGGCCTACCAAGGCGATGACGGGTAGCTGGCGTGAGAGCGCGACCAGTCACACTGGGACTGAGACACGGCCCAGACTCCTACGGGAGGCAGCAGTGGGGAATATTGCGCAATGGGCGAAAGCCTGACGCAGCGACGCCGCGTGGGGGAGGAAGGCCTCAGGGTTGTAAACCCCTGTCAGGTGGGACGAACCCCGGATCGAGTAATACCCGGTTCGATTGACGGTACCACCAGAGGAAGCTCCGGCTAACTCCGTGCCAGCAGCCGCGGTAATACGGAGGGAGCAAGCGTTGTTCGGAATTACTGGGCGTAAAGGGCGCGTAGGCGGTCAAGTAAGTCGGGTGTGAAATTCCGGGGCTCAACCCCGCGAACTGCATCCGATACTGCTCGACTCGAGAGAGGTAGGGGCGAGTGGAATTCCCGGTGTAGCGGTGGAATGCGTAGATATCGGGAAGAACACCGGTGGCGAAGGCGGCTCGCTGGACCTTTTCTGACGCTGAAGCGCGAAAGCGTGGGGAGCAAACAGGATTAGATACCCTGGTAGTCCACGCCGTAAACGATGGGTACTAGGTGTTGGGAGGATTGACCCTTTCAGTGCCGACGCTAACGCATTAAGTACCCCGCCTGGGGAGTACGGCCGCAAGGCTGAAACTCAAAGGAATTGACGGGGGCCCGCACAAGCGGTGGAGCATGTGGTTTAATTCGAAGCAACGCGAAGAACCTTACCTGGGCTTGACATGTTGGTAGTACTTCCCTGGAAACAGGGGGGGACCCTTCGGGGAGCCATCACAGGTGCTGCATGGCTGTCGTCAGCTCGTGTCGTGAGATGTTGGGTTAAGTCCCGCAACGAGCGCAACCCTCGCCCGTAGTTGCCAGCGGTTCGGCCGGGGACTCTACGGGGACTGCCGGTGATAAACCGGAGGAAGGTGGGGATGACGTCAAGTCATCATGGCCCTTATGTCCAGGGCGACACACGTGCTACAATGGCCGGTACAGAGGGCAGCGATACCGCGAGGTGGAGCGAATCCCAAAAAGCCGGTCCAAGTTCGGATTGCAGTCTGAAACTCGACTGCATGAAGCCGGAATCGCTAGTAATCGTGGGTCAGCCATACCACGGTGAATACGTTCCCGGGCCTTGTACACACCGCCCGTCAAGCGATGGAAGCTGGGGGTACCCGAAGCCGGTGGCCTAACCTTCGGGAGGGAGCCGTCTAAGGTAAACTCAGTGACTGGCGCTAAGTCGTAACAAGGTAGCCGTAGGGGAACCTGCGGCTGGATCACCTCCTTTCTAGGGAGCAGTTTCCCTGGTCATCTCACACGTCACTCATGCCTCTTGATATAAAGTCCTCCGCCCGCTTGCGGGTTGGGGGGCTGCTTTTTGACAAGTAGGAGTGGGGGTCGTTGTTGTAGGAAGTGCCGAGAGGGCGCAGTGAGGTGGTCCACTTACGGCAAGTGAGTGGATCAAGCAGTAAGGGCGCGGGGTGGATGCCTGGGCACAGGACGGCGA
>JAMJQL010000089.1 GCA_023554245.1 Gemmatimonadota bacterium | reverse complement strand
CAAATTAGCGAGACCGCGTTCAGATCCCTATCTACGTCCCCATCTCCGCAAACGTCTTCTCCAGCAGTCCCTTCGTAGCCCGGATCCCGTCGGGCTCGGACAGCCGCTGGCCTTCGTACTCGATCCCGATCCAGCCCTCGTAGCCAGATTGGTCCACGATGCTGAGCAACCGACGGTAGTCGAGACCTATCTCCTCGCCATCCGCCCCGAAGTCGTGGCTCTTGGCGCTCACCGCACCCGCCAGCGGCATGAGCTCGGACAGCCCGAGGTATGGGTCATACCGCTCCGAATCCGACACCTGCCAGTTACCGAAGTCGGGCAGCGTGCCGAGCCGCGGGTGGTCGGCGGCGCGTATCGTCGCGGAGAGCCAGGAAGCGTCGCTCGAAAGGCCCCCGTGGTTCTCCACGAGCACGCTCAGGCCGTAGGGATCTGCTCGCTCGGCCAGGCGACGCAGTCCGTCTGCCGCAAGCCTGTACTGCTCCTCGCGCGCGCCCTCGCTGGCCGCATTGACTCGGATCGAGTGACACCCGAGCTCCGACGCCGCGTCAAGCCAGCGAACGTGGTTCTCGATCGTGGTGGACCGGGCATGGGGGTCCGGGTCGCCGATCCGCCCTTCACCGTCGCACATGATCAACAGACTGCGGACGCCGCTCCCCTCGCACCGGGCCTTCAGCTCCCGCGTCCATCCGGCCGGCAGGTCGCGGTAGAAGGTGTTCACGTATTCGACCGCGCCCAGTCCGTACTCGGATTTCGTCACTTCCGGGAAGTCCAGCGGGTGCAGTTGGCCAGCCCCCAGCATCCGGTGGAGAGACCACTGCGCGAGCGAAATCGGGAACCGGGTCCGATCTAGAGCAATAGCGGAGAGGGAGTCGGGGCCGGCCACGCTCAGTCCGACAGCGGCAATCGAGGTGCGAACCAGGAATTCCCGACGGGAACAGGAAAGCGGAGATCGCATCGCCGGGTTAGCATGCATCGGTCTTCCTTGCCGGTCAGGGTGCCGGCGGGCGTAGATTCCGCACGGCAGCGTCTTCATCGTACCTACCACGATGAGCCGGCCGGCGAAAGCGAACCTGGTCGCAGAGCATGGATCGCGCCTTCTCGGAAGTGCGCGAGCCGAGTGCCACGGAGCGGATCAATGAGTCAACCGGAAGATCGGAAACGGGCGCCCGGCCGAGCGCGGGAGGAGATCACCCGCAAGGAAGCGGGCCTCGCTCACTTCCGACAATTCGAGGGAAGCCGGTGGCAACTGTTCCGGGCCATGCTCGTGTTTCAGGCGAAGCTCACAGTAGACGGACTCAAGGATCTCTTCCTCGCCCCCCTCGCCGCCGTCGCGGTCCTACTGGACATGAAGCGCGCGAAGGCTGGCCAGGAGTGGGAGTCGTTCGAGCGGGTGATGTTGCTCGGAGAGCGCTTCGAGCGCTGGTTGGCCCTGTACGGCGTGCCGGGCCGGGAACCGATCGACCCTGATGATCCCCTCGACCTCCAACGGGGCGGCATCCTGGACGAGGGCGGCAGCGACGTCCTTCTCGACACGATCGAGCTCACGGCGAAGAAGCTGGGCCGCGAGCTCCGCGACCGGAAAACCCCGGACGATTAGCGGATCCGCGTCGCGATCCACTCCGTGATCTGATCGAGCGCCGCCGGGGCGAAGGTCTCGGTGATGCCCGCATACTCGCTCGGAGCGCCGGACCCGGCGGTCTGAAACAGGTGGTTCAGTCCCGGCAGAACGATCGATGTGACATCCGGGTTGCCCGACTCGGCAAGCGCCCGCTCGACCGGCTCGCGGTTCCCCTCCGGCGGCACCTGCATGTCTTTCTCGCCCCACAGCGCCAGCACCGGGACTTTCAGCGCGCGGAGTTCGGGCAGTGGATCGTAGGTCAGGAAATGGCGCATCCACGGACTCAGCAGCGCCGCGACCTGGGCCTCGGCCACCTGCCCGGTGACACCGGCTCCCGCGAGCACCTCGCGGGCCTGCTCTGCCGCCGTGCTGTCGTCCGGAGTGCGGGCCAACAACGCGAGCAGCTCCCGCTGGAGCGCGGAGCGCTGCGCCGTCATCTCCTCGCTCGCGCCCATCGCCCGGTTGATCGCGATCAGCTGCATCACCAGCAGCTCCTCCCCGGTCACGCCCGTTCCCGCGAGCAGAATCGTGAAAGCGACCTCGTCCGTGCGATTGGCGACGATCGGGGCCACCAGCGCGCCCTCGCTGTGCCCGATGATTCCGATGTGATCGGGTTCGATCTCGGGCCGCGAGAGCAGGTAGTCGATCGCCCCCTCCGCATCGTCCGCGAAGTCCCGCGTGACGGCGGTCGCGATCTCTCCCGTCGAGCCTCCCACCCCCCGGTCATCGTATCGGAGGACGGCGATTCCGTTGCGCGTCAGGTGGTCGGCGAGCACGAGAAAGGGCCGGTGCCCGAACGCCGTCTCGTCCCGGTCCTGCGGGCCCGAGCCGCTGACCAGCACGACTGCCGGGTACGGACCGTCGCCCGGCGGCAACGTCAGCGTGCCGGCCAGCCGGACGCCGGCGGCGACGCTCTCGAATGACACGTCGATCGCCTCGTACGGATATGGTTCCCGGGGTTCCTGCGGCCTCTCGGGCGCCGCATCTGCAGAGGGCTCGAGGACCAGGGGAAACGTCATTCCCGCCTGGTGCCAGGTACCGTCGATCCGGCCACGGCCGGCTGCGATCTCGCCCTCATAGTGACCGGAGACGACCGGCACCTCGATCCGCAGGCTCCCGCCTTCCAGAGTGACCGGGCCGGCCGCGATTCCGTAAGCGCCCTGGTCGGGACTGTCCATCGTCGCGGCCAGACCATCGTCCGTGGGCGCCAGGTGGAAGACGATCCTCAGGGTCCCGGCGCCGGTGTCGAGAGTCCCCGCCCAGCTACCTGCCACAGACGGCGCGTCCTGCGCGGACACGCCGGGATGACCCGTCATCAGCAGCACCGCTACAGCGACCAGGGCCCGGTGAGCGGCTCTCACCGTCCCCCGTCGCCCTCGGTCTCTTCGTCCTCCGCCTTCCGTTTTCCCTCGAAGGTCCCGGTGGCCGTGGCCTGGGTGAAGCTGCCCTTCAGCGTGTCGCCGTCGTGCTTTCCTTCCAGGATCGCCGGCGGCCCGCCGGTCTCGAGCTCCATCTTGAAGTCGGGGTGCTCGGCCGTGATCGACCGGATGGGAATGTCGAACCCGCCCTGCGCCGGACTGTCGAATTTCCCCTCGTATCCGTCCTCACCCTTGGTGATGTGCAGAACCAGTGGAATCTGCTGACCCATAACCGAGACATCGACGTCCCAGTCTCCCGCCATAGAGTCCTGCGCCAGCGATACCGGGGGCAGCGCGAAGAGTGCGATTACGAGCGTGAAGAAGGCTCCCTTGATCCGATGCATGTTCGGCTTCCTTTCCCGTGAACGAGGGGGCCGGCAGCGTGCCACCCCCCGGGTGAGGTTCAGAATCCCTCGACTTCCGGCTCCTTTTCGACGACGACGGCGTCACCGAAGGCGAGGATTTCGGAGGCCGAGCCCATGATGTAGGAGGTGGTGAAGCGGACGCAGACGATCGCATTCGCCCCCATCGTGTCGGCCTCAGAGATCATCCGGTCGATCGCCTGCTCCCGGGCCTCGGCCATCATCTTCGTGTACTCCGCGATCTCGCCGCCGACCAAATTCCGAAGCGCGGCCGTGATGTCCCGCCCGACGTGCCGGGCGCGGATCGTGTTTCCGCGGACGAGGCCGTGCGAGGCCACGATTCGATATCCCGGAAGTTCGGGAGAAGGTGTGAGCATCATCGTACAATGTCCTTGTAGGGGTCGGTCTTCCGGACGAACAGCCTCTGACGGAGCACCGAAACGGTCAGGATCACGAGGCCGAGACTTCCGGCGAGAATCCCCGCCTTGATCAGCGGCGGCATCTCGGTGTCCGCGATCAGCTCTGTGACGAACTGCCAGGTGGCCCAGCCGCCGACCACGATGACACCGAACGACACCAGAATCCAGCCGATTCCCCGTTCCATCCGACTGTACGCACTGTTCCAGTAGTCATCCCACAGCTGCTCGGGCGGATTTCTGAGCTTCATTTCTCCGGTTACCTCCTTCAGGCGGCCGAGTCGTTCCCGCTCGGCGCGCAGGATCGGATCGTCGGCGAGGAGCAGGTCCAGCTCGGTCCGTTCCTCCGGCGACAGTTCGTCGTCGAGCGCACGCATCAGCAGTTCTTTCGTCCGATCCAGCCGATCCATCATGTCGTCCTCGCTCACAATTCGTCTCCCAGCGCCGCCGCGAGCGCCTTGCGGGCGGCGTAGAGCCGCGACATCACGGTTCCCTCGGGAATCTCCAGCAGCACGGCGATCTCGGCGTAGCGGAGCCCCTCGAATTCCCGCAGTACGAGCGCTTCACGCTGGACGGGCGAGAGCTCCCCTATCGCGGTCGCGAGGCGCCGGCGCAGCTCCTCGCGCTCCGCCCCTCGCTCAGGTCCGGCAGCGGCCGCGCGCTCCCGCGCATCATCTACCAGCCACCCTCCCGCCACCTCGAGCTTCGCCGATCGCGCCCGACCGTCGCGCAGGTGGTTCAGGCAGAGGCGGCGCAGAATCCCGTACAGCCAGGGATAAAACGGCCTCCCGGGATCCAGGCTCCGGCTCGCGCGCAGCGCCCGGGTGAACGCTTCCTGCGAGAGGTCCAGCGCGTCCTCGTGCGAGCCCGTCAGCCCGAGCGCCGCGAAGTAGGCCCGCCGCATGTGACGTCGGACGAGCTCCCCGAACGCCTCTCCGTCCCCGTCTCGGGCACCGGCCATGAGGACCGACTCGGGCCGTTGCATCGGTTCAGCGCTCAGGGGATCCTCCTCGGAGTGTCAGCCGGCCTACGACGTTGCCCATTCATGTTAGACTACACGCGTATGAAGAAACTATTCGCTTTGATGATGGTTGTCGCAGGCGGTGCGCTGGCCTGCTCGGGCGACGACCCCGTCTCCCCGGAGCAGAGACTGGCCGGCCGCTACAACGCCGCCACCTGGACGATCACAGGCCTGGACGAGACCATCGACATGCTGGCCAAGGGAAGCCATATCTGGATCGAGCTCCGGGCCGACGGCACCACGGACGGCGAGTTCTATACGCCGGAGGGTGCGGCTCCCGAGCCGGCCGAGCGCCGGGTGAGCCTCGCCGGCATCTGGACGCTCGGGCCCGGAGAGGTCGTGAGTTTCGAGATGGAGGGTGACACCTTCGTAAGATTCGTCGAGTGGCAGTCCGGCGCCGGGCGCCTGGAGAACGAATTCACGATCGGCCAGTATACGACGCGAACGGTCCTGCGGCGGTGATCGAAACCGAATCGGGGTCGTCCCTTCACGATGAGGATATGCATATGCGAAGAATTTCCATTCGCCCTGGACGACGATCCGCGCCGACAATGATCGGCCTTGTGGCCGCATGCCTCATCATCTCGGCGACACCGGCCATTTCACAGGACATGGGTGCTTCCTGCACCTCCGCGGAACATGCCGAATTCGACTTCTGGCTCGGCGACTGGGAGGTCCACACCGTCGACCAACAGCTGGCGGGCACGAACCGGATCACGAAGGTGCATGGCGGCTGCGTGCTGCGTGAGGAATGGACAGCCTCCGGCGGTGGCACCGGCGGGAGCTACAACATCTACGACTCGACCCGTGGCACGTGGCATCAGACCTGGGTGGACGACCAGGGCAATCTTCTCCTCCTCGATGGAGGGCTCGACGCCCGCGGCCGGATGGTGCTGCGCGGAGAGCGGCCCGGAGACGATGACGTCACGATCACCGACGAGATCAGCTGGGAGCTGAACGAAGACGGCACGGTCACACAGGTCTGGTCCACCTCCACGGATGCCGGCGCGACCTGGCGGGAGCTCTTCCGCGGGGTCTACCGCAAGAAGTAGCAGGCCTCAGTCGGCGACCGTCCCCATCGCCTCGTGAAGGAGGAGACCGGCCAGCACCGCCGTCCGGTCTCCCTCGTCGCGAGCGGGCAGACATTCCACCACGTCCATCCCGACCAGGTCCCAGCCGGATTCCTGGA
>JAMJQL010000088.1 GCA_023554245.1 Gemmatimonadota bacterium | reverse complement strand
AGGGTCGCGCCTCGGGCCGCCGGATACAGGCCGAAACCTACGCCGGTGAAGATCGAGGCCGCGAGCGCCACGCCGATCGCCCAGAGCGGGACCGAGGCAGGGATGGGCGTGAACTTCGTGACCAGCGATACCACGATTCCGCCGAGCACCATCCCGATCGCCCCACCGACGGCGGTCAGGGTCGCCGCTTCCACGAGGAACTGAAGAAGCAGGTCACGGCGCCGGGCGCCCATCGCCTTCCGCAGACCGATTTCCCTCGTCCGCTCCGTCACCGAGATCATCATGATCCCGATTACCCCGATCCCGCCGACCATCAGTCCCACCCCGGAGAGAGCGACCATCACCGCGAACAGAACGCCTGTGAGCTTGTCCCACAGTTCTATGAACTCGTCCTGGGTGATGACCTCGAAGTTGTCCTCGTCCCCCGGTGAAAGACCCCGGATCTGTCTCATCGAGCCGCGGACGACGTCGATCGCTTCCTCCAGCGGAACGCCTTCGTCCGGTTGGACGGTGAAAGCGATCATCCGGCTCCACAGGTCGAGGTTCTTCATCGCCGCCGGGAACGGGATGAACACCCAGTGGCTGGCGAGACTGGCGAAGACGTTCGCCGGCTTCCGGTAGATACCGATCACCTCGAACTGGGCGTTCCTGCGTCCCGGCCGCCCGATCGTGATTTTCTTGCCGATCGGGTCCACTCCGCCGAACAGGTCGAGCGCGACCTGCGAGTCGATGACGGCCACCGCCGTTCGGCGGGCGTCCTCGATCTCGGTGAACCAGCGTCCGTCCGCCACGTCGCCGTCGTCGATCTCGAGATAGCTGGCCCCCACCGCGTAAAGGCTGATCCGCACGTCCTCGCCATCGGCCGATGCGTGGAATCCCATACTGCCTAGATCGGCGAGGGCGCTGACTCGTTTGATGCCCGGGAGGGCGTTCAGCTCCTCGGCCCAGGCCGGGTCGAGCGGCGGATTCTTGAAGAACTCGTTTTCTTCTTCCTCCAATCCGGTGCTGATGCCACCGCCTCCGACCGGCGCGTGAAAGACGTAAAACGTCGTCATACCGCCCGCCGACAGCGCGTCGCTGAAGCTGTCGTTCATTCCCTGCACGACGGCCGCCATCGCCATGACCACGAGGACGCCGATCGCGACGCCGAGGATGGTGAGGCCGCTTCGCACCTTGTTGGCGTTCAGCGAATCGAAGGCGACCCGCAGTCCTTCGCGCAGGGTCGCCGCGAGACCCATGCCCCGCTTTCGCCTACTCACTGCGCAGCGCCACGATCGGGTCCTGCTTGGCGGCCCGGTAGGCCGGATACAGCCCGGAGCCGACGCCGACGAGCACTCCAAGGGTCAGCGCGAGCGCGATGCCCCACGGCGGAACCGAAGCGGGCATCGGGGTGAACGCTTCCACTCCCTTGCCGATCCCGATGCCGAGCAGGATCCCGATCGACGCGCCGACGATGGACAGGGTGGAGGATTCGGCGAGGAACTGAATGAGAATGTCCCGCCGTCTCGCGCCAACCGCCTTCCGGATTCCGATCTCGCGGACCCGACCGGCTACGGAGAGCAGCATGATGTTCATGATCACGATCCCTCCGACGACCAGCGAGATCGAGACCAGCCCCGGGATCGCGGCGAACAGCACACGCACGATCTTGTCCCAGGTGTCCAGCAGTTCGCTGGAAGTTTCGATCCAGAAGCTGTTCTCATCGCCGGGCCGGAGACCGCGATCCGCTCGCAGCGCTCCCTCGACGGCGAGCTGGGCGGCCTCCATCTCCTCCAGGCTGCGCATCTTGACGCTGATCTGGTCCACGTCGGATGGATCGCGGGCGAAGGTCTGCCGGTAAACCGAGAACGGAAGCAGGATGGAGGCGTCCCGGATGTTGCCGAACAGGCCTCCCTGCTTGTCCCACACGCCGACAACCTCGAAGCGCTGTGACCCGATGCGAATCTCCTTCCCGATCGGGTCGAGTCCGGGGAACAGCTTCTCCTCGATCTCCGCACCGATTACGGCGACCTTGAGACCACGTCGCTCGTCCAGCGGTGTCAGGCCTCGCCCGCGGGTCACCTCCCAGCCCTGCAACGCCTCGTAGCCCTCCGAGGCCCCGATGAGGCGGATATTCCTCCGTCTGCGGTCTTTGTAGCTGACCTCGTCGAAGCCGCGGTCGGAGCTGTAGGCGAGCCGCCAGGCGTCTGGTACGGCGCTCCGGACCACCTGCACGTCGTGCAGCGTGAGATCTGGATTCCGTGCCTGCTCCCGTCGGCGCTCCTGCGTCTCGGCGCCGGTCGAGATCCGGCTGCGACGCACGACCGTGAACGTGTTGACCCCGAACAGGGATCCGGCGAAGTCCTCCTGGACGTACCGGTTCATTCCCTCCACGACGGTGATCACGGCGATGAGGAATGTGATCCCGATGATCACGCCGATCAGGGTGAACGCGGACTTCAGCTTGTGAGCCCAGACCTGCTGGAGTGCGATCCAGATCCCTTCCAGGACGAACACGGCGCGCGCTCTTCCGCCGTCCCGCTCAGACCCCGGCCATCAGGCCGTCCGCCTTTGCGTCGTGCGATTCGATCAGGCCGTCCCGCAGGGTCACGACCCGCTGGGCCCGCTCGGAGATGTCGTGCTCGTGGGTCACCATGATGATCGTCTGCCCGGAGGCGTGCAGCTCCTCGAACACCTTCATGATCTCCTCGGAAGTCTTGGAGTCGAGATTCCCCGTGGGCTCGTCGGCCAGCAGGATCGATGGGTCGTTCACCAGCGCCCGGGCGATGGCGACTCTCTGTCGCTGCCCGCCCGACAGCTCGTTCGGCTTGTGGTGGGTCCGGTCGGCGAGATCCACGGTCGCGAGAGCGTTCCTCGCCTTCTCCTGCCGCTCCTTCGCCGGGATTCCAGCGTAGATAAGCGGAAGCTCGACGTTGTGCAGGGCGCTGGCACGGGGCAGCAGATTGAAGGTCTGAAAGACAAAGCCGATCTCCCGATTGCGAATTCTCGCGAGCTCGTCGTCGTCGAGTCCCTGAACAGGCGTTCCATTCAGGATGTACTCCCCGTCCGTAGGCGTATCGAGGCAGCCGATCAGGTTCATGAGAGTCGACTTGCCGGAGCCCGATGGGCCCATGATCGCGATGTACTCGTTTCGACGGATCTGCATGTCGACGCCGGCCAGCGCGTGAATCGTCTCCGAACCCATCTGATAGAGCTTGGTGAGCCCGTGGGTCTCGATGATGACCTCGTTCGCGTTCGTCTGCATCCGCTGTTCCCCGTTCATTCGCTGTCGGCCCTGGCGCTGTCGGCCTCGGAGACCTGCACCGCGTCTCCGTCGTTGAGATCCCGGATCACCTGGTAGGTGCCGGATACGATGGTCTCCCCCTCTTCGAGCCCGGACAGAACCTCGAAGTAGGCGTCGCCCGCCACGCCTACCTCGACGGGTCGGAAGCGTGCCAGACCATCCGCAACCACGAACACCCCTTCGATCGGCTCGTCGGGATCCTCCGACTCAGCCGAGGCGCTCTCCCCCTCCAGCTCGTTCGGCATTTTCTCGAACTCGCCCGGGTCCATCAGGGTCAGTGCAATGATCGGGATGGCCATCGCATCGGGTCGGACGTCCGTGATCACATCGGCTGAAGCCGAGAGATCAGGGCGCAGTTCCACCTCGGCGTCCTCGAGCGTGACCCGGATCTCGAAATCGATCGCCTGATCCGAGCTCGAGACCTGCTGGCTTCTCGGCCGGATGGAGCTGTTCCCGATTTTGGTTACGCGACCTACGAACTCCCGATCGGGGAAGGCATCCACGGTGACAGAGACGGAATCTCCGATGGTGATGTCCGGGACATCGGTCTCATCCACCTCGATGACCGCTTCCATTACCGAGAGATCAGCCACCGTGATCAGCAGGCTGCCCGGATTATTCATCGTCCCGACGATCGCCGTCTCGCCCTTTTCTACATTCAGCCGCGTGACGCGACCGCTCATGGGCGCACGAATGACCGTCTTTGCCAGGTTGTCCCGGGCCTCCTTCAATCCGGCACGTGCCATCTCCACGGCGTGACGGCCCGACTCCCACAGAGCTTCCTGAACCTCCGCGGTCGTGCGCATGGTCTCGAACTCGCTATCCGTGACCATCTCCGGAAGCCGTCCTTTCAGGTCCCGGATTCTTTCCCAGTCCCGCTGAGCCTGCAGGTAGTTGCCTCTCGCCTGGGCTTCCCGGGCCGAGGCCTCGGCGAGTCCGGCCTCGGCACGATCCACAGCAGCTTCGAATCGGGCCGGATCGATGACCAGCAGGAGGTCTCCCTCCTCGACCTCATCTCCCTCCTCGACGTTCAACTCCACGACCCGGCCGGATACATCGGCGCTGATGTCCACGAGGCGCTCGGGCTCTATGTAGCCTGTCGCCGAGACGCGAGCGACCAGATTCCTGCGCCCCACCTCTTCGACGCGCACTTCCACGGCGTCGCTCCGACCGCCGCGCAGGGCAGCGATCGCCATGATGACGAGCACGGCGGCGACGCCGACGCCGATCAGGATCTTCTTTCCGCGTGACATTCGGTTCTTTCGCTGGTTATGGAATACGGAGAGCGCCGCACTCGACCCGGCGGCGATCGCTCTCCCCTACGACGGCAGGCGACGATCGGTTTCGCGGGCATCGCCACCGCCGACGTCTCGAACCGCCCTCCGCCGGGACTAACACCCGGGAGCTTCTCACCGTTCAGCGACGATCTCGGGTTCCGGCGATCACGCCGGCGCGAAGATGGCGCTGATCGCCTTCATGATCACGTAAGCCATGACCATCACGGTGCAGGCGTTTCCCGCCGAAACCTTCGGATACAGCCGGCTGACGGCGATTCCCAGGAGGATCATCGTCCAGATTCCGAACAGGTTCAGACCGGCAAGGAACCTGTAAAGATAGCTGCTCGTTTCGAGGAACGGGGTCAACAGATGCAGGGAAAAAGTGGTTCGGAGATCCTGCCTCGCGAGGAGAAGCGGCAGTGTGACGAGCCCTCCGAACGCCCAGACGATGTAGGAGTGGGCGGTGCAGGCCAGAACGGCGGCGAACTTCTGTTCTCCCCCGAGAACCGCATTCCAGATCAGCAGGATGAATCCTGAAACGAATAGCATAAGAAGTATCGGGACGATGACGGTCGCGACCCATCGTATGACATTGGTGGCGCCCATGAACTGCTCTACCGCGGCGACCTGCTCCGGGGTGGCATCGGGGGGAAGCCCGGATAGCGCCATCTCGCGTATCAGTTCCACCGGTATCAGGGCCTGGACGACCAGCCCGAGACCGACGACGACGAGTGCGGCGCCTATCCACCTCGGCGTCACGGCGAGTGCGTCGAACAGCTTCGCCGGTGCAAGGAAGACCTGCACGATCCGCGTCGGCAACGACGGAAGGGTTGGCTCGGCCTCCACGTGATCCACGGACGTCCGGCCTCTCGTCTCTGTCATTGCTGATTCTCCCTTTCCGGGTCGTCGTCGGGTGCCGCTGCTCCGCTCGCGGGGTCCAGAAGCCGTACTGCGGTCCAGGATCGCTCCGGAATCTCGGCCCTCAGGACCCTGCCGGATTGACGGCCCGTCCACACGATGTGCCGCGTCTCCCCCATGAGAATGTCATACCGTCTGGCTTGCACTCCCGGTCGCCCCGGCAGCGTGAGCTCTACGTCCGCAACCGATTCGAGGCGAATCGCCGATCGGTTCACGACCCCCGGTGCGAGCGCGTCCACCGTGCCTCCCGTGCCCGCCTCGGCGTCGCCGAAACGCTGAATCAGAAACCAATAATGGTGCGCCACGCCCGTCTGAATAAGGACCATCTCGCGGTCCGCCAGCAACTCCGTCATTCGCTCGCCTTCCCGATTCGATGTCGTCACTCGAATCCGGCTTCCCGTACGAACGGCGATCGTGGTCGACGACGGGCGCTGCAGCGTCCTGTACTCGTATCGAACCGGTACGAATCGGCTGTCCGTTTGCAGCCCGATCTCGGCCGATTGCAGCAGAAGATCCGCCCCCTCGAGACTCGAACGGCCTACCGCCATGAAACCTTCACCCTGCCGGCGTATGGCAAAGGACTCCTGGCCGCGCGCTGCTCCGCCCACGGAGATCTCGAACCGGCCTTCGTCGATCATCGAAGGATCCTGGGCGCTGGCGGAGTCGATGCCGAATGACGACCCGACCCCGGTCAGGGCGAGCAGGAGCATTCGGAAGGAAGGCACCTGTTCAGATCTCCAGTCTGGTGGAAATCGTCTCGACCATGTGCTCATAGATTCTCCGGCCCTTCTCGCGCGAGGCGAGCGACGGGAGTCCGACGACGCCGGGCGACCCGGGCATTGGAGCTGAGACCGTCGGATCCGCGCCCGGCCGTAAGGTCCCCGGAGAGTCCAGAATCCACTCCTCCCGGACCAGGTCAGGCTCCAGGTGGAGCATGAGCGAGGTCTCGAGCTCGCCTCCCCGCTCCGGAGCATTACCCTGAGAAAGGAACTGTGACAGGTCCAGAGCATGCGTGTCGATCGAGCGCACCCGGACCGTTTCCGCCACGACCGCTGCCAGCGCCTGGATGTTCCTGGCGAAACCGTTGGTCGTGATGAGCACGATCTCCCCCAGTCCCTGCTGCCCCCAGCTGTCCACGAGCTCGTTCAACACCCGGTGAAGCGTCTTTCGATCGAGGGACGCGGTTCCGGCATACCCCCGATCCGTGTCCGCTGCGACGCCGTACGAGACCATGGGTGCGAGAAGCAAGCCGGTGCGGACGGCGATGTCGCTCGACAATCGCTCGACGATCACCATGTCCGTGCCTAGCGGGAGGTGCGGCCCGTGTTGAATACAACTCCCCACGGGGAGCAGCAGGCGAGGGTCGCGCCGGAACCAGTCGGCGGCTTCGGTCCAGCTCAGCCGGTCGAGGCTCGCCGGGGAATTCGTATTCGGATTCACGGGGACAATCTAGCGGACCCTGCGAGACAGGGAACCGCCGTCCCGCGGAATCCGCCGGGGTGGGCTCGGCTGGCGCTCGGACACGCGAACACGAATCCTGTCTGGATTGGCGGCTGTGCCTGCAACATGGAGGACCGGCCGGAATGCGGACCGCGAGCGTGGGAGCGAGCAGGGAATGGGAGAGAGCAACTTCGTTCGACTATCGGGCTGGTCCGAAAGACCGTCCGAAGAGATGCGGCGCCGCGCACACGACTTCTTCGCTCTGATGGACCGGAGGCGGTCGGTCCGTGAGTTCTCCGACCGCCCGATTCCCGAAGGGGTGGTGGAGGACTGCATTCGCACGGCAGGCACTGCGCCGAGCGGAGCTCACAAGCAGCCCTGGCATTTCGTGGCCGTCCGGGATCCCTCCTTGAAGCGAGAAATCCGGATCGCCGCCGAGAAGGAAGAGCGGGAATTCTATGGCGGGAGAGCTCCGGATGACTGGCTGACGGCACTCGAGCCCCTCGGCACGGATGCGAGCAAACCGTTTCTGGAAATCGCGCCCTGCCTGATCGTGATCTTCGCCCGGCGCTACGGCGAAGACGAGGCCGGAAGCCGGGAGAAGCACTACTACGTCCAGGAGTCGGTCGGGATCGCGACCGGATTTCTGATCGCCGCGTTGCATTCGGCGGGACTGGTGACGCTCACTCACACGCCCAGCCCGATGGGTTTTCTGAATTCGGTCCTCGGGCGGCCGAAGAACGAGCGGCCTTTTCTTCTGCTCGTGACGGGGTATCCGGCGGAGGACGCAAGGGTTCCCGACCTGGTCCGCAAGCCACTCGAGGAGATCGCGGACCTCCGTTGACTCCGTCGCTGACGGTTGCGATCCGAGTACTCGCGTACTACTTTGTGACATAACGTGCATACCGGGCCGTGGCGTCCTCCACGCCCCCCCGCCCGATGCTCCGGCAGGCACAAATCTCGGCCATCATGGCCAGGGAGCGTCTCATGTCACCGGAGCGCGCAAGGACCCTGTCCGAGGGGCTGGTCGCCGGCCTGCTGGGCTACGGTTCGATCGCCCTGTTCTTTGGACTTCTTCACCTGCTCACCGGCCAGTCGCTGTTCCACACGGCCGCGACACTCGGGGACCCTCTGGTTTCCCACGAGTCGGCTCTGGTCGGCGGCGCCGTCGCTGGCTCGGTGATCGCCTTCAACGGAATCCACCTTCTCGCCTTCATCCTGTTCGGAGTGATCGCCGCCTGGCTGGTCTCACGCTCCGAGAGCAACCCGGGCTTCTTCCTCCTGATGCTGTTCCTCGGTCTCGCCGGGTTCTTCTATTCGCTCTCCGGTTTCCTCGGCTACAGCGTCGACCGCCCGCTCGCTCCTTCCTGGGTAACGGTGGCCGCGGCGAATCTGCTGGCCGGCCTGCTCATGGCCTCGTACCTGCTGCGGGTCCACCCGGGTCTGCTGTCGAAGGTGATACGCCAGATGGATCCGGAAACCGAGCACCCGTTTCCTGCCGCGCGGACCGGCCCTCGTCTCAGGTGATCGCCGGGATGCACGCCATGAGAGGACGACGATGAATCGGAGATGATCGGCCGACGACAACTGAGGGTGTGTTCCGCATCGTCCACACCTTCGCTCTCGTCGGCGCGACTCCCGTAAGAGTCAGGGTCGAGGTCACCATTCGCCGCGGTGCTCCCGGGATTCGAGCCAGCGGTCTTCCCCTTTCGTCTGCGCGCCAGGCCGTCGAAAGGATCCGGGCCGTGGCAGCGGCCAACGCGCTTCGAATTCCCGGACTGAGGATCACCGTCAACTTCGCACCGGCCGATCTCCCCAAGACGGGCGCCTCGTTCGACCTTCCGCTCCTGATCGGAATTCTCGCTGGATCGGGCCTGGTACCTGCCGATCCGCTCACGAGAACCGCGTTTGTGGGAGAACTCGGTCTCGACGGCAGCATCGGTGCCGTGCCCGGCGTGCTGCCGATCGCACTCAGCCTTCGTGCGGTGGCGGACCTGAGTCTCCTGATCGTACCCGCGTCCAACCTGGGCGAGGTGTCTGGTGTGCGGGGGTGTTCCGTGTCGGGTGCACATCACGTATCCGAGGTGCTGGCCTTTCTGGCCGGAGAAACCACCCTTCCGACGCCCGGCGCTCCTCCAGCACGTGAGCCAGAACCGGTGTTCGAACTGGCCGATGTACGCGGGCAGGAAGAGGGAAAGAGGGCGCTGGAAGTCGCCGCGGCCGGAGGGCACAATCTGCTGCTGACGGGTGAGCCGGGCGCCGGCAAATCGATGCTGGCCGAGCGACTCCCGGGGATCCTGCCTCCGCTCGATCCCGAGGAGTCGCTCGAAGTTTCCTCGCTTCACAGCATCAGCGGGCTGCTCGGAGCGGGTGCCCCGCTCATCTCCAGGCGGCCGTTCAGATCGCCCCACCATTCCGTAACGATGAGCGGGATGATCGGCGGCGGGTCGCAGCCCCGGCCTGGAGAGGCGTCGCTGGCCCACCGGGGCGTACTGTTCCTGGACGAACTGGCCGAGTTTCGTGCAACTGTGCTCGAGTCCCTGCGATCACCGATCGAGAACGGTGTCGTGAACATCGTCCGCTCGGGCCGCTCGGTGACCTTTCCCGCCCGCTTCCAGTTGATCGCGGCAATGAACCCCTGCCCATGTGGTCTGCACGGATCCGGATCTGAGCGGTGTACCTGCGAACCGTGGATGGTGCGGCGCTATCTGGCCCGGATCAGCGGTCCCCTGATGGACCGTTTCGATCTGCGCGTTTCGCTACCCGCGGTAGATTGGGAGGTATACCGGGATTCTGCGCCTCCGGAGTCCAACACGGCCGCCTGTCTGGCTCGCGTTCGGCGCGCTCGCGACGTGGCGAGCGACAGAGCCCGGAAAGCGTGGCCCCAGGCCGACCCGCCTGTCCGCTGCAACTCCGAACTGTCGCCCGCCCAACTTCGCCGCTGCTGCCGGCTGGACGCGGCAGGCGAATCCGTGCTCGGGCGATCCGTGCGCCGATTCCGTCTGAGCGCCAGGGGGTGCGACCGGGTTCTTTCGGTGGCGCGAACGATCGCCGATCTCGAAGGCTGCGATCTCGTTCGATCCGGGCACGTTGCCGAAGCCCTTCATTTCCGCATGGTCGGACTGTAGAGGCACGGAACCACGCTCGTGAACCAGAACGGCCGGCTTCGGTCAGTCCCGGGGCGGGCGCACGCCTGTCGGGGGGCGCTCACACGATCCCGGCTTCGAAACCCGACCCACGGGCGATCGGCCGCGACCGAGTGCGAGGAAGTTGGCGAGCAGCGCATGTCCGGCTTCGGTGAGGCAGGCCTCGGGATGGAACTGCACTCCCCAGGCAGGGCGTGTCCGATGGCGAATGGCCATGATCGTGCCGTCTTCGGTCCAGGCCAGCGTCTCCAGGTCATCAGTCAGCGAGTCCGGGTCGACCACCAGGGCATGATAGCGGGTAACCTGCAGGGGATCGGGAAGACCCGTGAACAGGTCCTCACCTTCATGCCGGGCAGCGCTGACCTTCCCGTGCACAGGCTGGCCTCTGACCACGCGAGATCCGAACGCTTCGGCCAGGCACTGATGACCGAGACACACACCCAGCACCGGAACACGTGACGAGGCGCTTCGAGCGAGCTCGACGCAGATTCCGGCTTCGGCCGGGGTGCAGGGGCCGGGCGAGAGGATGAGGTGCGAAGGACTCATCTGAAGCACCTCGTCCACCGTGGCCGCATCGTTTCGAATGACGAGGGTGGACTCGCCCAGCTCCTCCAGGTACCGAGCGAGGTTGAAGACGAACGAATCGTAGTTGTCGATGAGTACGATCACGATCAGATCTCGAACGACAGGGCTCCGGCCAGCGCCCTCGCCTTGTCCAGGGTCTCGCGGTACTCGCTCTCCGGATCGGAGTCGGCGACCACCGCTCCCCCGGCATGGAAGAAGGCCTCTCCGCCGGTGAGCACGATCGTCCGGATCGCGACGCTCAAGTCCACCTGCCCATCTGCGCCAATCCAGCCGATGGATCCATAGCAGGGACCACGGGCCACCGGCTCGAGCTCGGTGATCACCTCCATTGCCCGGATCTTGGGCGCTCCGGTCACGGAACCGCAGGGAAAGAGCGCGCGAAGCAGATCGACCGGCCCGGTTCCGGGCATCACTTCGCCTCTGATGATCGAGACGAGATGATGGACGGTCGTGAACGACTCCATTCTGAACAGCTCGGCTGCGCGAACCGTGCCCGGACGTGCAATACGAGACAGGTCGTTCCGCATCAGGTCTGCGATCATCAGATTCTCGGAGCGGTCCTTGTCGCTGGCCATCAACTCTTCGGCCAGTCGCCGGTCCAGCTTTCGGGTCGCTCCCCGGGGACGTGTCCCTTTGATGGGCCGGGCCTCCAGCTCACCCCCCGCCGTGAGCCGGATGAAGCGCTCGGGCGAAGCGCTGGCGATCGTGCACGAGGAGCCGGCAAACCAGGCTCCGAAGGGGGCGGGCGCCCTCCTGCGCAGCTCACAGTACAGGTCTGCAGAATCCGATGGTCCCGGTGCCCGGAATCGCTGAGCGAGATTGACCTGGAATATGTCTCCGGCGCGGATCTTCTCGATCGAATCTCGAACGGCGGCTTCGTAATCCCGGCGCGTGAAGCTCGATTGCAGGCCTGCTCCATCCCGATGCCTCTCCGGGGACCGGAAGTCGGATGAGAGGTAACCGCTCCTGTTTCGGGCGAGTCTGCCGCCGCGCGGATTACCCGGCGCCGGGCCACCCCTGATCCAGGCGACGACCTGTTCCGCCCGCTCTTCGGCACGCTTCCTCGCAGTACGTCCTGAGAGCGGCAGCCCGGTCGAGAGCACGGAGCATTCGCCCGTCCGGTGATTCCAGCCCACCACCCAGTCATAGAATGCGAGTTCCAGGTCCGGGAGGTCGAGGTCCCGTAGCCTCGGCTCCGGAAGACGTTCCACCTCCAGGCCGAGCTCGTAGGCGAGGAATCCGCCAGCGCCGCCACGGAACGGAAACGCACGAGCTTCATCATCGATCTCGAGGTCCGCGGCCAGCTCGCTCAACAGCTCCGCCAGCAGTGCCAGCCCCCCGCAGGACGTGCGAGTAGATCCGTCCGCACCTGTCCAGGTCGCTCGCCCCCTCGTCGCCTTCAGAACGCCGAAAGGATCGGCCGCAAGGAAGGACCAGTCACCGGTTCCAGGCCGTGGGTCGGCGCTGTCGAGCCACAGGACCCAGGGCCGGGACGCGAGGCGTCGGAACAGAGTCTCTGGCTCGGGCGAATCGACAATCGGACGAATGATCAAGGAAGGATCGTTCCGTGCGGAACTCGCCGGTGCTCGCCGCGAGTCAGAATTCGAGTCGTCGCCGGCAGAAGGCCGATTGTCCGAAGGACTCTTCGACTTCGACCTCGATCTCGTGCAGGCCGGTGGCGCCCCGGTCGGACAGGCGTCCTGCGAGTCGGTCCAGGATCCACGAGGCGAGCATCTCCGCGGTCGTGTTCGGGATCGGAAGAATGACCACGTCCTGTTCCGGGAAAAGGTATCTTCGCTCTCCGTGCCGGACGTCCACCTCTCCGTCCGCGGTTCTGATCTCGAGGAGGGGGTTCCCTGTCGGCAGGAGCATCCGATGATCCAGAGGGCCGATGATGGTCTCCATCTCGCGCTTGAGCAGAACGAAGTCGAACACCAGGGCGTTTTCGTCCGTCTCGCCGGCCAGGCTGACACCGGCCCGGTAATTGTGCCCATGCAGAGTCTCGCACATTCCGCCGCCGTACGTGATGAAGTGTCCGGAAGCGAAGACCAGGTGTTCCTTGCTGACCGTTATGCGGTAATCGTTCATCTCTCGTCGCCAGTTCGGGTCGGTGTGCCGGCCGTTGCTCCGCCCGGCGAGACAGGCTCCTCGGCTCTTTCTCGAAACAGGCTCCTATCGTACGTGGCGGGGTAACGAGTGAAAAGGTGGCTCCACTTGCCTGCGGCAATGACGCCGGGCAAGCTTCCCGGCGGCAAGGCAGTGGCCCCTAGGTTCGATCCGGGGCCGAAAGGTGGTGCAGGAATGCGGTTGTTCATCGCGGTGAATTTCCCGGCGGTCGTTCGACGATCGATCGCGGGTATCGGGTCGGAGTTGGAAGACGCGGGAATACCGGCGAGATGGGTGCGGCCCGCCGACATACACCTGACCCTGAAATTCCTCGGCGAACTGGACAGGGACCGACTCGCCGATGTGAAGGCTGCGGTCGGCGAGGTCGCTTCCCGGACGGGCTCGATGATTCTGCATCTCGGGGGGGTAGGTGCGTTTCCATCGCCGCGTCGCCCCAGCGTGATCTGGGTAGGGGTCGACTCCGGTCCCCGGCTCAGGCTGCTGCACGATGCCCTCGATCGACGAATGACGGAATTCGGGGTCGCGAGAGAGGATCGACCGTTTCGGCCTCACGTTACCCTGGGACGGGTCAACCGACGTGCAGAGCCGGGAGATCTGCGCGAGTTCGAGCGCCACGCCGGACGGCTGGCCTATCGCGCCGATGTCGAGGTCGATTCGATCGACCTCATGGAGAGCCGACTTCGTCCGGAGGGGGCGGAGTACCGGAGAGTGAAGTCGGAGGTCCTGGCGGGAGTATGAACCCTCCGCGTGGCCAGGTACGCGGGAAAGAACGAGAGGTAACGGCCGCGTGAGACGGTCGGGCAAGCGGACACAACGGAGCGACCTGACTTGATCAAGAACGCACTGGCACGAATCGGGTGCCTGACCGTGATCGCTGTCACCGCACTCGGTGCGTGGCACTACCGCGGGGCGATTTCGTCCGCCCTGGGTCGGGTGGAAATCGGCGTGTCGATCTCCGAGCCGAGCGAGGGACTGGCCCGCCAGGCCGAAGAGAAGCTGATGTCCCTCTCGTCATCGGAGCCCGGCCTCGTATCACTCAGTGAGGCGGAGTTGCAGAGTCTGCTCACCTACCGTGTTGCTCCACACCTTCCCGACGGCGTCGAACTTCCGCTCGTCGAGCTCCGGGATACGGTGCTGGTCATTTCGGCACTCGTCCGACCGGATCGGCTCGATGCCTACGCACCCCCGGAGCTTCTGCAGCAGTTCCTCGCCGACTCGGCCCGGGTGGCAGCTACTGTAATTCCCGGACTCCGACGCCCGGGGACCGGTCAGGTGACCGTGAACTCGCTGCAGGCCGGCACGCTCGTGGTGCCGCCCATGATGGTCCCGTTCGTTCTGCAGGGAATCTCGATTCCCGGGGTCGATGCGAGCGGTTCGGACTTACTGGTGTCGTTGCCGGCCCGCGTGTCGGCGGTCGATGTCGAGGGCGGGGCAGTGACGATCCGACTGGAAGGTGCCGGCGGCTGAGCCCGGGCCGGGATTCGATAACCATCGGAATCGTCCAGGGCCGGAACGCGATCAGGCCACGTGGTGTTGAATCAGAGTTGAGTGCTCGCTGAGAGTTTCGAGGCCCGCCATTTACGCCGGGCCGCACCGGCGGTCAGGAAACGAGAAGGATGGACATGGCATCGAAGGACGAACAGAAGAAGGGCAGGCAGGCGGACGAGCAGGGCTCGTTCGGCCGTTGGGCATGGGAGTGGACCAAATCGATCGCCGTCGCGTTCGTGCTCTTTCTCGTGGTACGGACTTTCGTGGTCGAGGCGTTTCAGATTCCCACGGGTTCCATGGAGAACACGCTGCTCGTCGGGGACTTCCTTCTCGTCAACAAGATGGTCTATGGAGCTGAGATTCCGGGCACGAACGTCCGGCTCCCGGCCTTCGATCCCCCAGAGCGGGGCGACATCGTCGTGTTCGAGCCCCCGCCGAGAGCCCGGCAGGCCGAGAACACGAACTACGTGAAGCGTATCGTAGGACTGCCCGGCGACACCCTGCAAATGGTGGACGGAGCCCTGTATCGGAACGGTGCACCGGTGCCGGAGCCGTACGCGGTCCACAAGCGGCCCTTCGAGGACCCGCGCAGCCCGCAATTCGACTGGCAGCGTTCCCACTTGAAGGCGAGCAGCGAGCGCCGCAGCCAGGAGTACCGACCCACGCGTGACAACTGGGGTCCGATCGTCGTCTCACCGGACAGTTTCTTCGTCATGGGCGACAACCGCGACAACTCGGAAGACTCGCGGTACTGGGGCTTCGTGCCATCGGACGCGGTCAAGGGCCGTCCTCTGATCATCTACTACTCCTACGACCGGAATCGAATGGTGCCGTTTCCGTGGATCACCGAGATTCGCTGGGATCGGCTGCTGAGCGCGATTCGTTGAACTGATCGCAGATTGCCCGTAGCGGCCGGCGCGACGATGCATGGATCAGTGCCTGAATAGAGATACGCACAGCCGTCCCCACCGGAGATCCGGAGGAGCATGGAATGGCCCGGAAACCCGATTCCGAGTCGGAGGCCCTGTCCCTCTACCTGCAGGAGATAAGGGAGCACCCGATCCTCGACCGGGAGCAGGAGGTAGCGCTCGCTCAGCGCATTCGGTCCGGTGACGATCGGGCGCTGAATGAACTGGTTGCGGCCAACCTGAGGTTCGTCGTCAGTGTCGCCAGGCGGTATGCGGGGCATGGCGTTCCGCTGGCGGATCTCGTGACAGAAGGAAATGTCGGACTCCTGCGCGCCGCGAGCAGGTTCGACGAGACGAAAGGGGTCCGCTTCATTTCTTATGCCGTCTGGTGGGTGCGCCAGTCGATTCTCCAGGCGCTCACAGATGGAACCAGGATCGTCAGGATCCCCGCAGGCCAGCTGGAGGCCTCGAACAGGGTCGTACGTGGTGTCCGGCGCCTCGAGCAGGAGCTGGGGCGCGAGCCGACGATCGACGAGGTAGCGCTCGAGCTGGAGCTCACGCCCGGAGAAGTGACGGATGCACTCGGGCTTCGCTCGGGCTGGGTGTCGCTGGACGCGCCCCTGCCCGACGACAGTGACTCATCGATGCTCGATCTGCTCCCGGATCTGGAGATCGAAGACGCTGATGACGCCGCGGCCCATGCGGCACTCAGGGACGTAGTCGAGGAAGGGCTGACGAGACTCCCGGAGCGTGAAGCCGAGGTTCTGCGCCTGTACTTCGGCCTCGCAGGTGAGCCGGCCCGGTCGCTCCAGGAAATCGCCACGGCCCTGCGCCTGACCCGCGAACGAGTTCGGATGATCAAGGATCGAGCACTGGTCAGACTGCGGGTCGGGGAAACGGGCCGGGTCCTCCGCGGCTTCCGTTGAAGGCAGGGCCGATCACGCTCGAGCCGGTGCACCGGTCGCGCCCCCCTCCGACCCGAAAAACCGGTCAACACGCGGGTTGACACCCCCGTATCCCTGCGGTAAGTTTCGCGGCTGCTGGTGGATTGTCATGGCCGCCCTCGCGACAGACGGGGCGGCCCGCTTTTTCTCCCCACGACGCCAGAAGAGATTCGGGGCGCGTGTGAATCGGACGGCGCGGCGATGAAGACGTATTCAGTGAAAGCGGGCGAGATCCAGAGGGAGTGGTTCGTGGTGGACGCGCGCGACCAGGTACTCGGTCGGCTCGCGACTCGCGTTGCCAGCGTCCTGAAGGGCAAGCACAAGCCCACGTACAGCACTCACCTCGATGTCGGCGATTTCGTCATCGTGGTGAACGCGAAGGATGTGCGACTGACCGGTCGAAAGGCCGATCAGAAGGAGTATTTCCGCCACAGCGGATTCATGGGCGGAGAGCGAATGATTCCGTTCCGGCGTATGATCGACCGCCACCCCGAGCGCGTAATCGAGCTCGCAGTGAAGGGCATGCTCCCGAAGAACACGCTCGGTCGAAAGATGGCGAGTAAGCTGAAGGTCTATCCGGGTCCCGAGCATCCGCACGCGGCACAGATGCCGCGGGATCTCGAGATCTGAGGAGTAACGGAGGAAGCTTGGCGGATCAGACGATGTACCAGGCGGTGGGCCGGCGGAAGGCTGCCGTTGCCCGGGTTTGGCTTCGCCCCGGTCAGGGTGGGTGGACGATCAACGGACGAAGCCTGGAAGAGTACTTCCCGCTCCTCCGGCATCGCGACGCGGCCGAGAAGCCTCTCGCGGTCATGGAGTCGGTCGGAAGCTACGGCGTGCACGTTCGCGTTCGCGGTGGCGGTCCTACGGGGCAGGCCGAGGCGATCCAGCTGGCGATTGCGCGTGCGATCGTAAGCGCCGACGAGGAGGCTCGATCGACGCTGCGGGCACACGACCTGCTCACCCGGGACCCGCGCGTCGTCGAGCGCAAGAAGCCCGGACGTCCAAAGGCGCGCAAGCGCTTCCAGTTCTCCAAGCGTTGATGCCGATGCAGACCGAAACCGAGCAGGGAACGCGTAGCGCCATGACTGAAGTCGGGTTGAAGGACCTCCTGCAGGCTGGCGTCCACTTCGGGCACCAGACGCACCGTTGGAACCCGAAGATGCGGAAGTACATCTTCGCGGAGCGAGGCGGGATCTACCTGATCGATCTTCAGAAGACGCTCAGGGAGCTCAACAAGGCCCGCGACCTCGTTCATGAGACGGTCCGGAACGGGCAGAACGTTCTGTTCGTCTGCACCAAGCCGCAGCTGGCTCCGATCGTTCGCGCTGAGGCTGAAAAAGCCGGTGCGTTCTACGTGACGGAGCGTTGGCTCGGCGGAATGCTCACGAACTTTCAGACCATCAAGAAGAACATCCGGCGGCTTAAGGAGCTCGAGCGCGGTGCCGAGGACGGATCGTTCGAGTTCTACACGAAGAAAGAACAGCTGCTCCTGGAGCGGGAGCGTGAGAAACTCGATCGATACCTGTCGGGGATCAAGGACATGACCCGACTGCCGGGTCTCGTGTTCGTGGTGGATGCCAAGAAGGAAGAGATCGCGGTTCGAGAGGCGAACCGACTGGGAATTCCGGTCGTCGCGATCGCCGATACGAATGCCGATCCGGACCAGCTCACGATCGCGATCGCGGGCAACGACGACGCGATCCGTTCTGTCTCTCTGATATCAGGTGTTCTGGGAAGCGAGATCGAATCGGCCCGCAGGGAGTCGCCGAAGGGCGCCGCCGGCAAGGACGAGGCGGAAGTTTTCACCTACTCTACCGAGACGGGAGAGGCGGAAGCGGACTCAACGGTTCGGAAGAAGAAGCGTCCGAAGCGACGCCCGAAGCCCGAGCTGATCAAGCGGCGTCTGCATCCGACGGATCCCGAGCCGGGTGCCGCGGCGGGTGCGGCCGAGTCGGCTGCAACGGCCGCCGAAGCAGAGCCGGCAGGGTCGAAGGCCGACGATGCGGTTGAACCCGCCGACTCGAAGCCGGTAGAGAAGCCGGTTGCCAAGGCGGATGAAGCGCCGGCTGAGGAGGCGGACCCCGGAGACGCGGAAAGCGCCGAGCCGGAAGAGGCGCGGGAGGACGGCGGCTCTCCCTGAGCGAAAGACGAGGGGGCCACCGACGTGGCCCCCTTTTTTTGAGCCTGCCGACGGTGTGAGACAGAGAACAGGTCGGAGCCCGATCCCGGGCTTCGGCAGGAAAGAGAGGCGGATAGATGGCTGAGATCACGGCAAAGGCGGTCAAGTCCTTGCGTGACCGAACGGGCGCGGGAATGATGGACTGCAAGAAGGCTCTGCTCGAAGCGGGAGGCGACGAAGAGCAGGCGATCGATCTGTTGCGCCAGTGGGGAGCTGCGAAGGCGGCCAAGCGCGCCGAGCGGGAGACCTCCGAGGGGCTCGTGCGGATCGTGAACAGGGACGGCGTGACAGGCATGGTCGCCGTGTCCAGCGAGACAGACTTCGTCGCGCGAAACGAAGAGTTTCAGGACTTCGCTGACCGACTCGCCGAGGCGGTGATTGAAGCCGATCTCCCGGACGGTGAGACTTTGACCGGCGAAGCGTTGCTTGGGCGGCCGGAGTTCGAGTCGTTCGCCGCCGAGATCGTCGATCTGCGATCGAAGATCGGAGAGAACATCCAGGTTCATCGTGCGGTCCGGACGGAGACGGGCGATTCGGGTGCTACGGCCACCTATCTGCATTTCGGGGACAAGATCGGAGTGGTCGTCGAACTGGAGGGTGCGACTGGAGCCGGGGTGGAAGAGCTCGCCCGAGAAGTGGCGATGCACGTCGCCGCCGCGCGACCCGCCGGTGTGCGTCCCGAGGATATCCCCGCGGAGGTCCGGGAGCGGGAACGCGCCGTTCTGACAGAGCAGACCAAGGCCGAAGGGAAACCGGAGCCGATCGTGGAGAAGATCGTGGACGGCCGAATGCGGAAGTACTTCGAACAGAACTCCCTGGTCATGCAGGCGTTCGTCAAGGATCCGGATCGGACGATCGCCGACCTGCTCGAGGCGCACGCCGACGGACTCACGGTGCGCCGTTTCATCAGGTTCGAAATCGGGGAATAACCCGGGAGCCCAGGTGTCCGAACTCCTGTATCCGAGAGCGCTCGTTAAAATCTCCGGCGAATCCCTCGCCGGAGAAAAGGGGTTCGGCATCGAGCCCCGGGTCGTGGATAAGCTGACTCGCGAGATCAGCCAGGTCCAGGAGGCCGGAGTCAGCCTCGGACTCGTGGTCGGAGGCGGCAACATCGTCCGCGGCGCCGTGGCCAGTGAGCAGGGAATGGACCGGGTCTCGGCGGACTACATGGGGATGCTGGCTACGGTCATAAACGCCCTCGCTCTGCAGGATGCTCTCGAGCGTGCTGAGGTCGAGACCCGGGTGATGACGGCCATTCGTATGGAAGAGCTCGCGGAGCCCTACATCCGCCGTCGAGCCCTTCGGCACCTCGAAAAAGGGCGGGTGGTGATCTTCGCCGGTGGCACGGGCAATCCCTACTTCTCGACCGACACGGCGGCCGTGTTGCGGGCGATCGAGATGGATGCCGACGTGATCCTCAAGGCGACCAAGGTGGACGGGGTCTATTCCGACGATCCGATGATCAACCCCGACGCCGAGTTCCTCCCCGACCTCACGTACCGGGAAGTGATCAACAACGAGTTGCAGGTCATGGATGCCGCGGCCATGTCCCTTTGCCGCGAAAACGATCTGCCCGTAATCGTTCTGAATGTGCGTAACCCCGGCGCGATTCTCTCGGCGCTGCGCGGAGAGAGAATCGGGACCCTCGTAACCTGAGAGGTTCTCTTCATGCAAGTTCCAGCCCTCAAGGAAGCCTCGAATCAGATGGACAGAAACATCGAGGCGATTCAGCGCGAGTTCGCAGGTGTTCGAACGGGAAAGGCCTCCCCGGCCCTTCTCGACGCGGTTCAGGTCGAGGCATACGAGTCTCGTATGCCGCTCAACCAGACCGCGACGATCACCGCGCCCGACCCGCACATGCTGGTCGTGCAGCCTTGGGATGCGAATCTCGTCGGGGCGGTCGCGAAGGCGATCCAGTCGGCCGACCTCGGACTGAACCCATCGGTCGACGGAAACCTGGTTCGGGTCAGCATTCCGCCGCTTACCGAGGAGCGCCGCAGGGAGATGGTCAAGGTGCTGCACAAGTATGCGGAGGAGGGCCGCGTCGCAGTGCGTCACCAGCGGCACAAGGCCAAGTCCGAGATCGAGCGGCAGGTCAAGGAGGGCGAGCTCGGAGAGGACGAGGGCAGGCGAGAGCTGGATGCCCTCCAGAAGCTCACCGATGAGCACATTGCGAGGATCGACGAGCTCCTCACCCACCGTGAAGCTGAGATCATGGAGGTCTGAGGTGAACGTACCTCTCCCGGACCAGCGAGACCTGAAGAAGGCTCTGCGCATCTACGTGGCGGGTCGAAACCGTGCCTGGACGGCGGAAGAGAAGCGATCCGCAGCCGGCGACGATGTCCCGCCCGCCGCGGTCGCGTCCGGCTCGTCCACGACCGGTGGGGCCGAGCCGCAAGTCGGTGTTCCAGTCCCCGATTCGCTGCAGTTTCACAGGGGGCCGATCAGGTGGAGGGGCGAGATCCCTGGCGGGCGTCGCGGTCGCATGAGGCGTGACCACGACTGACCTGGATCTCTCGACGGATTCTCCGCCGGCCATCGCGGAAATGCTGGAACCCGGCGGTCGCGTGCTGGTGGCCTATTCGGGTGGGCCCGATTCCACCGCCCTCCTCTACATTCTGGCCCGCCTCGGCTGGGCGACCGGCCTGCAAGTCAGTGCCGCCCACTTCGATCACGGGGTTCGACCCGGCTCTGCGAAGGTTGCCGAACGCTGCGGCCGGGTCTGCGCCCGGCTCGGAATCCCCTTTCACACCGGTCTGCCTGACCGTCCGCTGGCGGCCAGACACGCGGAGCTCCGCGAAGCGCGCTATCGGTTCCTGGCCAGAATCGCCCGTGAGGAGCGGATTTCTAGAATTGCCACCGCCCATCAGGCGGACGACCAGGCAGAAACGGTACTCATGCGCATTCTGCGGGGGACCGGTCCCCGCGGCCTCGCCGGTATTCCGAAGCGGCGCGGCGCGATCGTTCGCCCGCTGCTCGGGCTCCGGCGAGCGTCGATCACGAACTGGCTCGATCGGGAGGGGATCGAGTACGAGATCGATCCGGCCAACTTCGATCCGCGCTGGGCCCGAGTCCGGGTGAGAGAGAGCCTCCTGCCGTCTCTCGGTGAAGCGCTCGGTCGGGACCCCGTTCCTCTGCTGCTCGAGGTCGCGGACGCGGCGTCGAGAGCGGACCGGCTGATGACTCTTGCGGGATCCACGTTGCTCGATCGGTCGCTGGTGCCGGAGCCCCGGACCGATCATTCGAATGCGGCCGAGAAACGGCCGGCCGCGTTGAGTCAGGTCTTCAGCCTCGAGACTTTTCGTTCGGCGTCGAGGCTTGAGCAAGCAGAAGCGCTTCGACTATGGGCGCGCCGGCGGGGCATCATCCTTCCGGGCGGCGGAACCCGCTCGGCGGTCGAGTTTATCAGGCGTGGCCGCAGCGGAGGGTATGTGGAGCCGACGCGCGGACTGCGGGTCTCGCGCTCGTTCGATGCATTGACCCTGGCTGCGGGAGCTACCCTCGCCCCGGATCGAGTTCCGTTCGTCGATGCCGAGCTGCAGCTGGGCCCTGGTGGCGGGCAGGAGCAGGTTTCGATCGCCGACCGTTCGTTCCGGGTACGTTGGCAGTCGGGCCCGGCAGCCCCGGATTCGACCAGCTTGGGCGGAACGGCCCGCGGAGAGCGCGTTGCTCTTGCCGTTGGGCGGGAGCATTATCCACTCTTGCTGCGCGGCTGGCGACCGGGTGACCGTGTCACGACGCCTGCGGGTACGCGCAAACTGAAGAAGCTGTTTGGCGAGCGTTCCGTCCCGCTGGGAGAGCGCTCCAGGATTCCGGTCCTGGTCGATTGCAGCGGTCGAGTCGTCTGGGTGCCCGGCCTCGTGACCGCCAGCTGGGCGCGACCGGAATCGACCGGCGCTGACCTCGTACTCGAGATCGCCGATGTCTGATCCAAGTGAGATCGCCCGACCTGACCGCAGGGGATCGTGGCTCGCCGGCGAGAGTGGCACGCGGGTGCGGTCGGTGGTGTATTCCGCCGAGCGGATTCAGGAGAGAGTTCGGGAACTGGCCGCCGAGATCACGGCGCACTACGGGCCTGGAGATGATCTGCTCGTACTCGGTCTGCTGAAGGGCTCGTTCATTTTCGTGGCCGATCTCGTGCGCTGGATCGAGCGAGCGATTCACGTGGACTTTCTCGTCGCATCGAGCTATGGAACGGAATGCCGGTCGTCGGGGGACGTGAAGCTGCTCTACGACCCGGCGGCGCCGATCGAAGGGCGACACATCCTGCTGGTAGAAGACATCATTGACAGCGGGACGACGATCGAGAGACTCTCGATCGCGCTGGGGGCGCGACGGCCCGCATCGCTGGAGTTGTGCGCCCTGCTGCACAAGCACCTGGCGACCGACCTGTCGATCGAGCCGCGTTGGGTGGGATTCGATGCGCCGTCCGAATTCCTGGTCGGTTATGGGCTCGATCACGCCGAGGATTACAGGCACCTGCCGTTCGTCGCCAGCATCGAGGGCTGACGGGGCAGGTCTGAACCGGAGACGTAATGAAGCAATCTGAAGAAAAGAACAACGCGGGCGGCCCCGCCCGCTTTCTACGCACGGCTTCGTTCTGGGCCCTGATCGTTCTGATCCCGCTGGCGATATTCCAGGTGATGGACACATCCCGGCAGGTGGAGAAGGAACTGACGTACAGCGAATTCAGGGCGCAGCTCGATGCCGACAACGTGATGAAGGTCACGATCACCGAGGGCGTGCGCGTCGAGGGCGAGCTCCGACGCGCTCTGCAGGAGAACGGGATCGAGATCGATCACTTCAACACGCTGCTCCCGACCGAGGCCAGCCAGGAGCTGCTCGATCAGCTGGAGGAGCGGGGGGTGGAGGTCGAGGCCAAAGAGGCGGCCGCCAACTGGGTCAACTATCTCGTATCGGTACTTCCCTGGATTCTGATCATCGGTCTCTGGTTCTTCTTCTTCCGCCAGATGCAGACCGGTGGCTCCCGTGCGTTCAGCTTCGGGAAATCGAAGGCCAAGTTGCTCAGCGGTGACACGCCGAAGGTCACTTTCGCGGACGTCGCCGGTGCCGACGAGGCGAAGGAGGACTTGAAGGAGATCATCGAGTTCCTCAAGGACCCGGCGAAATTCCGCCGGCTCGGCGGCCGACTGCCGAAGGGTGCGCTGCTCGTGGGTCCCCCTGGCACGGGCAAGACTCTCCTCGCGCGGGCGGTAGCCGGAGAGGCGGGTCGCCCCTTCTTCTCGATGTCCGGATCGGACTTCGTGGAGATGTTCGTGGGCGTCGGTGCGAGCCGGGTACGCGATCTGTTCGAGCAGGGCAAGGCGCACGCGCCGTGCATCATATTCATCGACGAGATCGACGCCGTTGGCCGTCATCGTGGAGCCGGGCTCGGCGGCGGACACGATGAGCGCGAGCAGACGCTGAATCAGCTGCTCGTCGAGATGGACGGTTTCGAGTCGAACGAGGGGGTGATCCTCCTCGCCGCGACCAATCGCCCCGACGTGCTGGACCCGGCGCTGCTGCGCCCGGGGCGCTTCGACCGCCAGATCGTGGTCGACAATCCGGATGTGAAGGGTCGAGAGGGAATTCTGAAGGTTCACGTCAAGGACATTCCCCTGGGTGACGACGTGAATCTCAAGATCCTCGCCAAGGGAACTCCCGGACTGTCGGGCGCCGACCTGGCGAACATCGTCAACGAGGCCGCGCTTCTGGCCGCCCGGTACGACAAAGACCGGGTGTACATGGACGACTTCGAAGCGGCCAAGGACAAGGTCATGCTCGGGGCCGAGCGGAAGAGCATGGTCCTGTCGGAGGACGAGCGCCGCGTCACGGCGTTTCACGAGGCGGGCCACGCGGTGGTCGCTCTGCGGGTCCCCGGTCTGGACCCCCTGCACAAGGTGACGATCGTCCCTCGTGGGCGGGCACTCGGCATCACGGCTTCACTGCCGGAGGAAGATCGCCACAACTACACGAAGGAATGGCTGGAGGGACAGTTGACGATGCTCTTCGGAGGACGGGTAGCCGAAGAGACCATTTTCGGTCGCAGCAAGATCACGACTGGAGCGGGGAACGACATCGAGAGGGCGACTGCCCTGGCGCGGCGCATGGTTACGCAGTTCGGGATGTCCGATGCGATCGGCCCGATGGCGGTCGGCGACCAGGAGCACGAGATATTTCTGGGTCGCGAGCTGAGTCAGCGGAGGGACGTCAGCGACCAGACCGCGCAGCTCGTGGACTCGGAAGTAAAGCGGATCCTGGATGGTGCGTACGCCTCGGCCGAGCGTGTGCTGACGGAAAACCGATCGCTGCTCGATGACATCGCCAACGCGCTGCTGGAACGCGAGACTCTGGACGCGGACGACATCCGGCTGCTCGAGGCGGGCGAACCGCTGCCGCCGCTGCCCCCGGCCGATGGTCCGCCACCCGCTCCGGCCCTCGGCCCGGGACCCGCAGAGGAGTCGTCCGCAGCGGACGATCGACCGCTCGAGGGAACGGGCGGCGAGCCAACCCCGGCCCTCGCCTGAACCGGCCCGAGGCGTGGCGTCTGGCACCGGAACGATTCCGTGGGCCGTTCGGGGCGGAAGCATTGGTCTCGAGCGTCCCGTCGTGCTGGGCATACTGAATCTGACCCCTGACTCCTTCTCCGACGGCGGGAGATACCAGGGAGTCGAGGAAGTACTGGAGGAAGGGCTTCGCATGCGCCACGAGGGCGCCGACCTCCTGGACGTAGGCGGCGAGTCCTCCCGGCCCGGTGCGCGCACGGTCGATGTGGACGAGGAATGGAATCGGATCGGAGCTGCCGTCAGCACGCTGTCCGCCGCCGGGCTCCCCGTCTCGGTAGACACGACGAAGAGCGAGGTCGCGTCCCGGGCCCTGGACGCTGGAGCAGTGGCGGTAAACGACATCTCCGGCCTGCGGTTCGATCCGGCCATCGCGGACATCTGTAGCCGGACCGGGGCAGGCCTCGTACTCATGCACATGCGTGGGAACCCGCGGACGATGCAGCAGGACACGACTTACGAGGACCTCACCGGCGAGATCTCCCGCGCTCTCGAGCGGAGCGCCGCGCTGGCGATCGAGCGCGGAGTGAGTTCTGATCAGATCGTCGTCGATCCGGGGATCGGATTCGGAAAGTCGGTGGAGGGAAGTCTGGAGATCATCGCGCACGGCGGACGGTTCTGTTCGGGTCGGTATCCCGTCCTGCTCGGTCCATCCCGGAAGTCCTTTATCGGCAAGCTGCTCGATCTGCGCGTCGACGAGCGCCTGGAGGGAACGATCGCGGCCTGCGTGGCGGGCCTGTTCGCGGGAGCCAGATTGTTCCGCGTACATGACGTGCTGCCCGTGCGCCGTGCACTGGATCTCGCCTGGGCCGTGCACGAGGCCGGCCGCTGATGCAGGCCCTGATCGACTACCTCGGGTTCCTGCGGCTGGACTGGATGGATCTGGCCGAGATCCTGGTGGTCTCCTACCTGCTCTATCGGGTGCTGCTGGTCTACACCGGCACGCGTGCGTTCCAGGTCCTGATAGGCTTCGTTCTGCTCGTCTCGATCTACGTAGCATCTCAGGCCCTGCAGCTCCGCCTGATCCCGTACCTGCTCTCCCAGGTGTTCACCTACGGTGCCTTCGCCTTGATCGTGATATTCCAGCCGGAGCTTCGCGCCGGCCTGGCCCGACTTGGAAGAACCAGGTTCTTCCAGGCGTTTTCGCGCCTCGAGCAGGAGGAGGTGATGGAACAGATCGCGGAGGCGGCCGATCGGCTCGCCAAAGCGAAGATCGGCGGAATCATCGCGATCGAGCAGGAGGTTAACCTGCTGAATCACGTCGATCATGGAACGACGCTCGATGCAGATCTTAGCGCCGAACTGCTGACGACCGTATTCACTCCCTACTCCCCCCTTCATGATGGAGCGGTGATCGTGAAGCGTGACCGGATCGCGAACGCCGGCAGCGTGATCCCCAGGCTGTCGGAATCGCCGACCGTGGACCGTTCACTCGGTACACGCCACCGCGCTGCCCTCGGACTGTCGGAGGAGACCGATGCACTGGTCGTGGTGATTTCGGAGGAAACCGGCCAGATATCCCTCGCGCATCAGGGAAGGCTTCACCGGGGACTCCGTCCCGACGAGCTTCGACGCAGGCTGGAGGCTGGCGGTCGGGAGCAGTCGGCGGAAGCGGGCGCTTCCGCGGAGCCCGAAGTGGAACGGTCCGCGGCGCTCCCGGCGGAAGGCTGACCGAAGGCCGATTCGCGTTGACGGAGCGCGGCAGCCCGCGTAAACTTGCTGTCCTCGGAACCGGCGGGGTGAATCCCGTCTCACAAGGGAGCGCTTCGAGTGCAAGACACCAGTTACGAGCTGTTGACGATTTTTCACGACGGGGGATTCATGATGATCCCTCTCGTGCTCTGCTCGCTCGTCGCCCTCGGCGTGATCATCGCCAAGGGGTACACACTGTTCGTCGCCCACCGTGACTCCAAGAAGCTGCTCAAGCAGATCGAGGAGCTCGGCGCGGCCGGCCAGATCGACGAGGCGATCAAGGTGGCGCGTGAGACGCGCGGACCGGTCGCCGCGATCCTCCTCACGGGGCTGCGCCGCGTGAAAGAAGGCGGCGGAACGCAGGACGTGAGCAAGGCCATCGCCACGACGGGCACGATCGAGCTCGACTTTCTCGAGCGGGGTCTGACGGTGTTGGCGACGATCGCGAACGTTGCTCCCATGCTCGGATTCCTGGGAACGGTGATCGGGATGATCGCGGCATTTGCGGCGATTGAAGAGGCCGGCCAGGTCGAACCGACCCTGGTCGCCGCCGGTATCAAGGTCGCGCTGATCACGACGGCGGCCGGGCTCGCGATCGCGATTCCGGTCCATATCGCTTACAACTATTTCGTGACTCGCATCGACACATTGATCGCGGATATGGAGAAGGGATCGGAGGCGGTACTCGATCTGATCTGGCAGAGCCAGGAGCGACGGGCCTGATCGGAGGCGCCTGACACCGGATCGAACCACCGATGGTCGTGTAAATACGAACAGGTCTCCCTTGGAACACGGGTGAACGATGGCAATACTGAACCGCAAGGAACGGGTGTCGGACGAGATACCCACGGCGTCGATGGCCGACATCGCGTTTCTGCTTCTCGTCTTCTTCCTCACGACTACGGTGTTCAACGAGGAGAAGGGATTGCCGATCGTGCTGCCCGAGGAATCGGAGGAGCAGGACGTTTCGGCGAAGAACATCATCTTCTTTCTCGTCCGACCTGATGGCGCGGTCACGGTGAAGAGGGGCGAAAGCCAGGAAGAGCAGGTAATTCCGTACGATCAGGTCGAAGTGCTTCTCCGACAGGAGTTGGCTGCGAACCCGAACCTGATTGCGGCGATCAAGACGGATGGAGGGGCGGCCTACCGCCACATGGTCAACGTTCTTGACGAGGTCAAGCTCGCGGGCGCCGAGCGGATCTCCCTGCAGATGCTCGAGGAGTAGGCATGTCCAAGTCGAAGGGCTTCAGCCGGAAGTCCGGCGCGAGCAGCGAGATCCCGTCCTCGTCGATGGCGGACATCGCCTTCCTGCTGCTCATCTTCTTCATGGTCTCGACGGTCTTCCGTCGCGAGCGCAACGTCCCGATCGACTGGGCTTCGGCCGAGGCCACCCAGAAGATCGACGAGAAGCGCAAGAACATCCTCCACCTGTGGGTGGATCGGGATGGCACGGTGTTCATCAACGACCAGATCGTGCCACAGGACAACATCGACGAGGTCGTTCGACCTCTCTATTCGGACAATCGGGAGCTCGTGGTTGCGCTGCGGGGCGACCGGGATGTCCCCTACAGCGAGATCAACTCGATCACGAAGCAGTTGCAGGCAGCCGGAGCGGTTCGGGTGACGTTCGCGACCCGGGTCGAGCAGCGGGTGCAGCGCGCGAGGAGGTAGCGGGATGAGCGAATCGATTTACGACGGGACCCCGAAGAACCGCCGCAAGGAACGGAAGGTCGGCGATGCCGCCTTCATGACGGCGAACGAGCGATTCAAGCGCGACTATCCGAGCTGGCTCTGGGGGAGCGTGATCGTCGCCACGTTCGCGCACTTCGCGCTGTTCAACTGGTTCCCGCAGCTGGAGGCCGCCGATCTCGGCTCGGTGTCGGAGGAGATCATCTCCGTCGACCTGCCGCCCGAGGTCAAGATTCCGCCACCGCCAGAGCAGATCGCCCGGCCCGCGACACCTCGCGTTTCAGCCAACGTGGACATGGACGAAGATATCACGATCGCGCCGACCACGTTCGAGGACAATCCGGTCGAAAATCTGCCGCCGCCGCCGGCCGGCGCGGCACCGGAAGACGTCCCGTCCTACATCCCGCGTGACGTGGAACCCCGGCTGAAGAACGGTAGCGATATTCAGAGGCTGTTGCAGCGGCTGTATCCCTCGATGCTGCGCGAGGCCGGTATCAGCGGGGAAGTCACCCTCTGGGTATTCGTGGACGAGAGCGGCAGAGCGGCCAAGTCGCAGGTCCAGAAGTCGAGCGGTTATCCCGCCTTCGACAACGCAGCCGCTCAGATCGTCGACCAGATGGAGTTCTCACCGGCGATGAACAGGGACAAGCCGGTGGGTGTGTGGGTGGCTCAGAGGATCGACTTCCAGGTGAAGAGCTGACGACACGTCGCAGGAGTAAGGGCAATCGCACAGGCCGGCCGCGGAGACGCGGCCGGCCTGTTGCGTTTAAGCCTGAATCCCGCAGTCCGACCCGCGTTGCCGCAACCGGTCACGGTCGGTAGACTCCCGGCCGTGAACCACGAGGAGATTCAGGAGCGAGCGGCCCGCGTGTTCGCTCGCGTGCGAGAGGCGGCCGAGCGCGCCGGACGAGATCCGAGCGTGGTCGAGCTGTTGCCCATCACGAAGGGGCACGGGGCATCGATTCTGGAAGCGGTGGCGGCTGCGGGATTCGACCGGGTCGGCGAGAACCGAGTGGCCGAGGCCGACGCCAAGCGGGGGTCGCTGACCGGACTGGATCTCGAATGGTGTATGGTCGGACACGTGCAGCGGAACAAGGCTGCCCGGGTGATCCGCGTATTCGACCGCATCGAATCGGTGGACTCACTGCGACTGGCCTCGAAGCTGTCTGCGGAGGTGGAAAAAGCGGATCGTGCGGCCCTGCCCGTCCTGGTTCAGGTCAATGCGTCCGGAGAGGCCTCGAAGGGTGGTTTCCCGGTCGAGGCCGGCCCCGCCAGGGTAGCGGAGGTCTGTGAACTCCCGGGATTGAGGGTGGAGGGACTGATGACGATGGCGCCGTTCGTGGACGACGAAGAACTCTTGCGCTCCGTGTTCCGCCGCACGCGGGAACTGAACGATCGCTGCCGCTTGGAGATCGAAGGTTACGCGGGAGAGGTGCTTTCAATGGGAATGAGCAACGACTTCGAGCTCGCGGTCGAGGAGGGCAGTACCGAGCTCAGGCTGGGAACGATCCTCGTGGGAAAGAGACCGGGCCAATGATCGATCTGACGCCGCTCGACGTACGCAAGAAAAAGGACGATTTTCGCCGCGCCGTGCGCGGATACGATCCCGCGCAGGTGGATGGCTTTCTGGATCTGGTGGCGGATCGCCTCGAAGACCTGGTGGGACGGGAGCTGCGACTTCGCGAGCAGTCAGATCTGCTGAAGGAGCAGCTGGCGGCATTCCAGGAAAGGGAGAAGGCGCTGAACGAGGCGCTGGTAACGGCGCAGGAGCTCAGAGAGGAAGCCCGGGCCCAGGCCGAGAAGACGGCCGACCTGCGTGTGCGAGAAGCCGAGCGACAGGCCCGGGAGATCCGACGTGATGCCGAATCGGCCGTGCAGGGCGCGCGGAGGGGACTGGATGACCTCCGGGTCCGGCGCGCGGGATTCCTCCGATCGCTGCGCACCACGATCGAGCACTTCCTCGCCGAGATCGAGGACGAAGAGAAGCGAGGCTTCGCCGGCCTGGATATCGACACCGGCGAGGAGAGCGAGGACCGGATCGCAGGTCCGCCGGAGGAAGAGGCTCTGAACGCAGCTGACGGCGACGAGGCTCGGGATGGCGGGCCGGCTGAGGTCGCGGATCCGGACGGGCCGCACGAATCGAACTACGGGGGCTGAGAGGCACGATGGCGTATCGTGAACTCACCGAGCCGATCGAGGCGCTCGAACAGGAGATCCTGTCCGTCTGGGAGAGCGAGGGCACCTTCGAACAGTCGCTCGCCCTGCGGAAGGGGGCGCCCGAGTTCGTGTTCTACGAAGGACCTCCAACCGCCAACGGTCGGCCCGGCGTGCATCACGTGCTCGCCCGAACGATCAAGGACACGGTAGCGCGCTTCCGCGCGATGACGGGCAGCCACGTGACCCGTATCGCCGGTTGGGACACGCACGGACTTCCGGTCGAGATCGAGGCCGAGAAGCGTCTGGGGATCTCGGGAAAGCCGGAGATCGAAGAGATCGGCGTGAAGGAGTTCAACGACGCCTGTCGGGAGAACGTGTTCACGTACAAGGAGGACTGGGAGCGTGTGTCCCGCCGGATCGGCTACTGGCTGAATTACGACGATCCGTACGTCACGTTCTTGCCGGAATACGTCGAGTCGGTCTGGTGGGCTCTATCCGAAATCGAGCGGAAGGGTCTGCTCTACCGTGGTTTCAAGGTGCTGCCCTACTGTCCGAGGTGCGGCACGGGCCTATCCAGCCACGAGGTCGCGCAGGGGTATGCGGACCGCTCGGATCCGTCCGTGACGGTGAGGTTCCCGGTGGAGGGCGAAGAAGACCGCAGTCTCCTCGTCTGGACCACCACGCCGTGGACCCTCGTCTCCAACGTGGCCGTGGCCTTCGGTCCCGAGATTCCATACGTGGAGGTCGAGAGCGAGGGGCACCGATACGTTCTCAGCCGCGGGCGTGTCGAAGCCCTGTTCGGAGAAGACGGCCGGATCGTTCGTGCCGTGCCTGCGGAGGAGCTGGCGAGCCTTGCATATGTGCGTCCATTCGATCTCGACCCTTCGTACGCCGAGACCCACGGTCGGGTCTTGCCTGCCGCATTCGTCAGCGACGAGGATGGCACGGGTCTGGTTCACACCGCACCCGCCTTCGGCGCCGATGACTTCGAGATGGGCCGGGAGCACGATCTGCCTGTCGTCCGCCCGGTCGACGACGCAGGCCGCTTCGAGCCGTCCGTTCGGGAGGTAGGCGGCGTAGCTGTCAAGGAGGCGGATGCCGACCTGGTGAGAATGCTGGATGAAAGGGGTCTACTGTTCGACTCCGGTACCCTCCGACACAGCTACCCCCACTGCTGGCGGTGCGACAGCCCGCTGCTCTACATGGCGAGGGACTCCTGGTACATCCGAACCACGGAGGTGAAGGACCGCCTGATCGAGAACAGTGCGTCTACCGAGTGGCACCCTCCGGAGATCGGATCCGGACGGATGGGAGAATGGCTGGCCAACAACGTGGACTGGGCGATTTCCCGGGACCGCTACTGGGGGACTCCGCTACCGATCTGGGTCTGTGACGGGGAGCCGATGCACAGAGAGGTGCCGGGCTCCTTCGCGCGACTCGCGGAGCTGAACGGAGCGCTTCCGAAGGACTTCGACCCTCACAGACCGGGGATCGATGAGCTCGAGTGGGCCTGCACGCACCCGGGCTGTGAGGGCCGGATGCGTCGCGTCCCCGAAGTGCTCGACACCTGGTTCGACTCGGGATCGATGCCGTTCGCTCAATGGCACTATCCGTTCGAAAATCAAGACGACTTCGCCGCCCATTTCCCGGCAGACTTCATCGCGGAAGGAGTGGATCAGACGCGCGGGTGGTTCTATTCGCTGCTGGCGATCTCCACCCTTCTGTTCGATGCTCCGGCCTACCGGGCCGTAGTCGTCAACGACCTGGTGCTGGACGAAGACGGCCAGAAAATGTCGAAATCGCGGGGAAACGTCGTCGATCCGTGGGAGGCGATTTCGGAACATGGAGCCGATGCGATCCGCTTCTACCTGCTCGCATCGAGCAATCCGTGGTTGCCCAAGCGTTGGGACGGCGACGCGATACGAGAGACCAACCGCAAGCTGTTCGACACCTTGCGCAGCGTGTACAGGTTCTTCGCGCTCTATGCAGGCCTCGAAGACTGGAGCCACGAGTCCTGCTCCTCGCGGTCGCCAGCGGAGCGCCTGCCGATCGACAGGTGGCTGCTCAGCCGGATCGACTCGCTGATCGTGTCGGTGCGCGCGGATCTCGACGGATACGATCTGACACGGGCGGCGCGGAGACTCTCCGGTTTTGTTCTCGATGATCTGTCGAACTGGTACGTGCGCCGAAATCGCGAGCGCTTCTGGGCGACGCGTCCCTCGGGATCGAATGAGTTGTGGTCGTCGGACGCCTTTGCGACGCTTCACGAGGCGCTCGTTACGGTCTCGGCTCTTCTCGCACCGATAGCTCCCTTCCTCTCGGACTGGCTCCACCGCGAACTCACGGGGGCTTCCGCCCATCTGGTCGACTTTCCGGCGGACGCCGGACGGAGAGACCCCGAGCTCGAGCACGAGATGGATGACGCGCGCGAGCTGGTCAGTCTGGGGCGGGCGGCGCGCGAGGAGGCGTCGATCCGGGTTCGCCAGCCGCTGCTCGGGATTCAGGCCGCACTTCCAGGAGGCCGGCGTTTGAGCGAAGCGATGCTCGATATTGTCCGGGACGAACTCAATGTTCGAGAGGTTGTATTTCCGGCCGCCGATGCCGATATTATTAGGCTGTCCGCTAAACCAGACTTCGGACGTCTGGGGCCGCGATTCGGAAGCCGCACACCCGAGATCGCCGGAGCGATCGGCCGTCTGGATTCCGAGTCCCTGGCGACGCTGAGAGATGGTGGCACCGTGGCTCTGCAGATGGACGGCGAGCTGGTGGAAGTCCACCCCGAGGAGGTTCGAATCCTCGAGGAAGCAAAGGGTGATCTGACGGTCAAGGCGGACTCGGGGTACGTGGTGGGCCTCGATACCTCGCTCACCGATGAATTGCTGGATGAGGGCCTGGCTCGAGAGGTGGTGAGCCGCGTCCAGCGTTTGCGGCGCGAAGCGGGGCTTGCGGTGGAGGACCGGATACGGCTGTGGATCGGCGGATCCGACCGGGTGCGAAGCGTGGTGGAGTCCTACGGCGAAGGGATCGGCAGGGAGACGCTGGCCACTTCAGTTTCGGCCGGGGCCGATGCCGACGGCGAGGACTCGGCGAAGCGGCCGCACCTGGGGCGGTTCGAAATCGACGGTGAATCGGTAACGATAGCGTTGGGTGTCGCAGCTCGGAACGAAGTCGACGCCTGAGCGAGACGACACGAAGCGACTGTCTTTGAAGGCGGGGACCTGGATGAAGAAGAAGGAACTGAAGCAGATCGAGGATCTGCTGCTCAGGATGCGCGAGCGTGCGATCAAAGAACTCGCGAATTATGACGAGTCCTTTGCCAGTTCGCTGCAGGCATCGGATGGAGACCTGTCGGCGTACAGCTTCCACATGGCCGATCAAGGCACGGATGCAATGGAGCGCGAGAAGGCGTTCCTGTTCGCCAGCAAGGAAGGTCGGTACCTCTACCACCTCGATGAGGCGCTTCGCCGTCTCTACCGAGCGCCAGAGACGTTCGGCGATTGCGAAGATTGCGGGGACCCGATCGGCTTCGAGAGACTCGAGGCGTTGCCTCACACGCGACTGTGCATCGGCTGCAAGGAAAAAGAGGAGACGGGTGACTCCCGATGAGTCGGGCCTGAGCGGGAACCGGCCGACCGATAGCGGGGGCGTCCGGAAGGGCGCCCTGCTCGCTGGGATCATGAGCCTGGTGGTCCTCGCGGACTATCTCACCAAGGAATGGATCGTCGCGAATATCCCGATGTACGCGAAGCGAAGCGTAATCGGCGATTTTCTGCGGCTGACCTACACGCACAACCCCGGTGCTGCATTCGGCATAAACATCGGAGAACACTCGCGCATCTTCTTCCTGGTCCTCGCCATCGTGGCGCTGGTCGTGCTGTTCCTCATCTATCGGTCCACGCCGCGCGACGACCTCCTGCGTCTCGTGGCCGTGTCCCTGATCGCTTCGGGAGCAATCGGGAACATCCTGGACCGGTTGCGCTACGAGGCGGGGGTCGTGGACTTCATCGATGTAGGAATCGGGGACTGGCGCTTCTGGACATTCAACGTTGCCGACAGCGCGGTGAGCGTCGGTGCCGTGCTTCTGCTGATCTCCTTCTGGGAAGAGGAGCGCGCTGCGCGTGAACGGGAGCGAGAACCCGCGGAAGCCTGAGCAGGTCTGGCTGGAAGTCGAGACCGATGTGCCCGAACGGCTCGACGCGTGGCTTTCGGAGCGACTGAAGCTGAGCCGAAGCAAGGTCGCTTCACTGGTCTCGGAGGGCAGGGTCAGGATCGGAACTGACCCGATCCGAAAGAGCTACCGCCCTCGCGCCGGAGACCGGATCGCTGTCGACCTTCCTGCTCCCTCCTCGATTACACTCGTCGCAGAACCGATTCCGGTACCGATCGTCTTCGAAGATGAAGTCCTGGTCGTGGTGGACAAACCGAGCGGACTCGTCGTACATCCGGCTCCGGGACATCCCTCGGGAACTCTCGTGAATGCCCTGCTCGCATGTACCGGGAGTCTCTCGACTGTCGGCCTTCCATTCCGACCCGGAATCGTCCACCGTCTCGACCGCGACACGAGCGGATTGATGGTGGTGGCGAAGGACGATTCGGCACACCGGTCCCTGGCGGCAGATATCGCAGCACGTCGGGTAGGTCGGGGCTATCTCGCGATGAGTTGGGGACATCTGACCCAGGAGCGAGTAAGCGTCGATCGCCCCGTCGGGCGGCACCCGAGGCATCGGAAGAAGATGGCAGTGGTCGAATCGGGTCGCAGGGCCATTACACACGTCCGTCGGCTGGAGCAGTTCGCAGCGGCCGACCTGCTGGCCCTTCGGCTCCAGACCGGACGCACTCACCAGATAAGGGTCCATTTGCTCGACCTCGGTCATCCGATCGTCGGCGACCCCGTCTACGGTAGCGGCTGGGAGCGCGGCATCACCGGTGCCGGTGGGCGCTGGGCGTCCGAGCTCGCGCGGCGATCCGACCGGCTGTTCCTGCACTCCGCGCGCCTCTCGTTCGACCACCCGGTATCCGGAGAGCGCCTGAGCTTCAACTCGAACCTGCCCGAGCCTCTTTCCTCGGCCCTGTCCTGGGCTCGACAGACCGGTCGCCGGTGATGGGGCGTCGAGGTGTCACGGCGATCGCAGCATTCCGAGGCACGATTCTGGCGCTCGCGCTGGCCCTGTTCCCAGCCGCATGTTCGGCCCCGGACACTTCGCCCGGAGACGATGGGTCACCTGACTCCGTCCGCTCGGCGATCGGTGGATCAGCTGGCTTGTCGTACCGTGTTCGCGCCGACCCGGGCCTCGAGGGAGTTGCGCGCCTCATTCTGGCCGATCCGGCGGCCACCTCGGCATTTCCCGGGCTCGGACTTCCGGACGTCTGGATTCGCGACACGGTGGAGCTGATTCTGGTCCGTGATCTCGCAACCCTGGAGGAGGAGGGAATCGGCACGCCTGAGCGCTGGGTAGCGGGACTCGCAGATCCCGCTGCCGGGAGAATCGCGCTACGCGCCGGGACCGAGCTCGAGACCCTGGCATCCCTGCGGACCGTGTTTCGGCATGAGCTGGCGCACCTGCTGGTACACGAGGCGAGCGCTGGCCAGGCACCCCGATGGTTGCACGAGGGCTACGCGCAATTCGCATCGGGAGCGTGGGGATTCGACGATGCCTGGCGAATTCAGCTCGCTTTGTTCCGAGGGGGGTCGTCCACCCTGGCCGATGTCGATCTTCGATTCCGCAGCAACTCCGAAGACGTGCGCACTGCCTACTTGCTCTCGTACACGGTCGTACAGGAGCTGCACGCGCTCGGTGGCGAAGCCGGAATCTCGGCCTTCTTCCAGCGGCTGCGGGAGGGAGATTCGTCGGATGTGGCCCTTCGACGCGTCTTCGGAGTAACCCAGGAGCAGTTCGAGCGCCGGTGGCGATCCATGGTCATGGACCGGTACGGGTGGCTGTATCTGCTGACTCGAGCCGCCCTCTTCTGGCTCTTGATCACGCTCTTCGTGTTCGTCGTCGGTGTCCGGCGAGTACGCCGGGATCGACGTCGTCTGGAGGAGATGCGAGAGGAGGAGCGAATCTCTGCGCTTCAGCAGGCGCATTACGTTGACTACGACCCCTTCGAAGGATAATCTGAGAGGATGGACCGAAGCCGCTCGAATTCGACGGGAGCGACGCTGCAACGTCCACGGTTCCTTGGCCTGCGGACCCTGAATTGGGTGCTGCTCATCGTAGGAATCGTGGCCGTTTTGTTTGGCTACTTGCTCTTGAATCGGGGATCCGTGACCGCAGCCCCTTTGATGCTCGTATTCGGGTACCTGGTCCTGATTCCGGCAGGTCTGATGGTCGGACTCAGGCGGTCATGGAGGGACGAGCCCGACGGCCCGGGGGGCGAATAGCTCAGCTGGTCCAGAGCGCCTGCCTTACAAGCAGGAGGTCGCAGGTTCGAATCCTGCTTCGCCCATTTGCATTCGAAGCCGGTGACGTGATGGGCTCCGAGGTGATATCCGGAGCGGAACTTCGCCGGCAGCAGGGGGGTCGTAAGGGAGTAGACAGGTCGGAAGCGGCCGTCACGGCCCGATTGACGGTGGACAGATCTTCGAGGACGGTAGCATGAATCGAGTTGCAGGTATCACAGTCCGGCTCGCGCTGAGCTTCGCCGCGGCTCTCGCCGTGTCTCTCACACAGGCAGAGCTGGCAGTCGCGCAGGAAGGCAACGGCGGCTCCGGAGGCCGGGCGCGCGTCCTCGTTGCGCCGCTGAAGTCCGGGAATGGAGTCAAGAAGGACTTCGGCAAGAAGGTGTCGGAGGAGGTTCAGGACGATCTCAGGGACTTTCCGACCCTCACGACGATCGAAGAGAAAGTCATCGACGACGAGTTGAAGCGTCTGAAACTGGACAAGGACGACCTCGGACTTATCCAGTGGCGCCAGCTGGCAGGTCGGCTGGATGCGGACCTCGTCATGTATGGCGAAGTCGCGCGCGGCGGAGCCGGAAATACGCTGAATGTCAGCTTCGTGGACGCACGAAGCGGCGATGAGCTGGCCGTCCCTCCATTCGCTGTGGCCGGAGACGGCAAGGACGAAGTGCGGGAAGCGGCCGATGTGATCGTCGAGGCGTTCGAAGGACAGGTGGAGTACCAGCGCGCGGTCCTGTTCTGTCAGGATTACCTCAGTGCCGAACAGTACGAGGATGCGATTCGAAACTGCGACGAGGCGCTGGCGCGCAATCCGGGATCGAGCACTGCGCATTACCTGCGCGGTCGAGCATACATGGAGATCGAAGACTTCGAGAGTGCCAGGAGCGACCTCGAAACGGTGATCGAAGAGAACCCTGCCGAGGTTCTGGCGCTGCAATCGCTCGCCTACACCGAGGCCAAGCTCGGCAACACGCAGAGGGCGACAGAGCTCTACCGCGAATACTTGAATTTCAATCCGGGTGACGCGAGCGTTCGGATGACGATCGCATACGATCTGGCGCAGGCTGGTGCCTACGATCCGGCGATCGCTCTTCTCGAGGAGGGCCTCGAGGTCGATCCGGAAAACGCCGAGCTGTGGGAGTATCTCGGTAACGTTTCGCTCAACAAGGGCACGGCATCGGACACCGAGGCCGGCGACGCGGCCATCACCGACGAGGCTGCGGTCCGGCGAGCTGCCGAATCCTATGACAGGGTACTCGAGATCAAGGGCGAGGAGACCAGCCCCGAGATCCTGCGCAACGTGATAGCCGCGCACCTCGCTCTCGGGGACTACGAGCAGGCACTCGCGTTCGCCGACCGCGCCCAGGCCAGCCGTCCCGATGATCCGGCCATCTGGTCGATGAGGGCTGATGTCCTGAACAAGATGGACCGACCGGCCGAAGCGGCCGCTGCGATGGACAGGGTGATCGAACTGGACCCCGCATATCCCAATGCACACGCCCGGCGTGGCTTCTTCAAGCTTGCCGCGGGTGATACCGACGCGGCGATCGCGGATCTACGGCTGGCCGTGGGAGAGGGGACCGATGCGGACGCAGTGGCAGGACAGATGCTGAGCCGTGGCTATAACGACTTCTTCAAGGCCGGACAGTACGGCGATGCGATTCAAATGTTCAAGGTGGGGACCGAATTCGCTCAGCCAGGTCGGACCCGGGACCAGCTGTACTTCTTCACGGCATACGGCTACTACCAGCAGGGTGTGGCAATCGACGCGGCGAACGAGTCGGCCGAAGCCTGCGATCCGGCGCGACGGGCGCTGTCGAACTTCGAACAGGTGCTGCCGAATCTGAATCGGGCCGGCAACGAACAGCCGAATGCGCAGACCGAGATCCGCGAGAGCACCGACGTGTACCTGTATCGCCAGCAGCAGATCATCAAGAAGGCCTGCAAGTAGGCGGCCGGGTCCGGGCGAGTCCGCCGGTCCCTGACGTGAACTGAGCGAGGGGAAGACACTCCCGTCCCACGCCTCGCCTGATTCTGACGCCCGCCGGGATGAGATCCCGGCGGGCGTTTTTTCGTTGGTGGACTCGATTTCCGTACATGTGCCGGAGGTGAATTCCGATTCTCGGAGCCTCGTTTCAGCGGCCCGGATTGCGGGGTTGCGTGTCCCACACTTCACACATACAATGGGGTGCAGTGGGGATAAGTGGGAAACTATGGGGATTTCTCACATCTGCTGGAACGGAGCTAAGTGGGCGGTTTTCTCGGGAGTTACCTGTATCAGGTTGATGAGAAGGGTCGCGTGACTCTCCCTGCGGCCTTTCGGAAGGGTCGCGACGAGCTCGCGCCTTTCGTCCTGATCAAGGTTCATTCCGATGCTCTCACGCTCTATCCGGAAGAGAACTGGCTCGACGTCGAGGTCCGACTCCGGGAGTACGCGCGACGGACGCCGAGGGCGCGCCACTACGCGCTGGGGCTGACCTCGAACGCGACAGAGCTGACGCCGGACCGGCAGGGGCGGATCCTGATTCCCGAACGTCTGCGAGAAGTCGCAGGGATCACCGAAGAGGCGATGCTCGTCGGGGCGCTGGACAAGATCGAGATCTGGAATCCGCAACGATTCGAGACATCGATCGGCGGTGCGGACGATGAGCTCGGCGAGATGTTCGCCGGCATCTTCGCCTGATCCGCGTCGCGAGAGGCGAATCCGTTGGTCGCGGATGACTTCTCGCACGAACCGGTTCTCGCGGAGGAAGTGCTCGAGCTTCTCGAGCCAGGACGCGGCGGGACTTTCCTCGACGCGACGATTGGCGGGGCCGGGCACGCCGAGCGGATCCTCGAGTCGGACCCGACGGTCCGGCTGATCGGACTGGATCGGGATCCGGACGCTCTGGCGGCGGCAGCACGACGGCTCGGTGTCCGGGGGGACCGGGCCTCGTTGATACGGGGAAATTTCAGGAACGCGCCCGAACTGGTCGCCGAACTCAGTAGCGAGGGCGATCTGGCAGGCGCACTGCTCGACCTGGGGGTTTCGTCACACCAGATAGATACGACGGCACGCGGGTTCTCCTTTCGCCGAGGCACACCGTTGAACATGCGGATGGGCGGGACAACCGGCGGAGGGAGGACCGCGGCCGAAATTCTGAACACGGAGTCGGAGGAACGGCTCGGAATTCTGTTCCGGGATTACGGAGAGGAACGCCGCTGGAGAGCGATGGCCCGAGAGATCGTCCGCCGGAGAAGCACGGCGCCGTTCCGGACGGCAGATGATCTGGTCGGCGTGTTCACGGCGGTGCTCGGTCCCGGGCTCGATGCAAGCACGAAGGCGCGACTCTTCCAGGCCCTGAGAATCGAGGTCAACGACGAAATGACGGCCCTGCTCGAGGCTCTGATCGGGATTCGAGGCCTGCTCGCCTCCGGGGGGCGTTTCGTCGTGATCGCATATCACTCGCTCGAGGACAGAATCGTCAAGAACGCATTCCGCGACTGGAGTCGGGAGTGCGTCTGCCCCCCTCAGTTGCCCGTCTGCCGATGTCGTGGGGTCGCTCTCGGTCACCTTCTGACCCGCAAGCCCGTGCGTCCGCGGCAGGCTGAAGTGGAGCGGAATCCGCGAGCCCGAAGCGCCCGATTGCGGGCCTGGGAGAAGGCATGATGGGCCGATCGGCAGGATCGCCACGGGGCGCGCGCCGACGTCGAGCCGTGATTCTCGCCGTGGCCGCGCTGGTCCTCGCCCTCGGCGTTTCGGTGCGCCGCAGCGTGCAAGGAACTCAAATCGCCGCAGAGCTGGCCGAGCTGCAGCGAGAGGAGCGGGCCCTGCACGCGCAATCGATGGAAGAGTGGCTTCGTGTGGACTCGCTGGAGTCGCGTGAACGAATACTCGAATCAGCCGTAAGGCTGGGCCTCCGGCCGTCACACGAGGGCGAGATTCTCTATCTGCCCGATGTGACTGCACCTTCTGGCGTTGGGAGTGCGGCCCGATGAAGCCCGTCAAGAGCCCGGTGTCAAAGCGACACACGCGTCGCTGTCGATTCATGTCGCTCACGGTTGCAGTGACCGCGATCGGCATGACGGCCCGTGCCGCGCAGATCCAGTTGCTCCAGGCCGACAGGTGGCGGCAGAAATCAGAGATCCAGACCGAGACTCACGATACTCTGCCAGCGGCCCGTGGAGGTGTATTCGATCGACACGGAAGACCTCTCGCAGTGTCGCTCGAGGCTTTCGACGCCTTCTTCGCGGCTGCGGAGAGCGACGACCGGGAAGGAGCCGTGGAGCAGATCGCGGCCATCGTCGACCTGGACTCCCGATCGGAACGGCGACTTCGCGCGGCTACCGGAGGCTGGACGTCGATAGGGCGAGTAGATGGAAGGATCCGAGCATTGCTCGAGGAGACCATCGGGTCCGGCGTGCACTTCACGCCCGTGGTCACGCGTGCCTATCCCGAGGGCGATCTGGCTCGAACTCTGCTCGGAAGCGTCAACGAGAATGGACGAGGTCGCTCGGGTCTCGAATTGCTGTTCGACAGCCTGCTCGTCGGCACGGAGGGACGAGCAGTGTGGAAGGTCGACGCTCGCGGTGAGCGCTATCCGGTGCCCGAGGCCGGTCGTTCGCTGCCGCGTCCGGGTCGTGACGTCTATCTCACCATCGATCTCGAGCTCCAGGCAATTGCCGAGCAGGCGCTGGAGCGTGCGCTCGCGGAAACCGGTTCCTCGGGCGGTGACGTGCTCATGGTGGATCCGCGAACCGGTGAATTGCTGGCAGTAGCCAGCCGCCGGGGAGACCGGAATTTCGGAATTCCCGCCTTCACCGATCCGTACGAGCCCGGATCCACCGTGAAGCCGTTCCTGATCGCGACTCTGCTCGAGGAAGAGCTGGCGACCCTGGACGACCGGGTGGATGTCGAGAACGGTGAGTGGCGAACCGCGCACCGCACCATTCGCGACGTGCATGGCTACGATTCCCTGTCGGTTGCAGAGGTGCTTCTCCACTCCAGCAACATCGGCGCGGCCAAGCTGGCCGCGCGGCTGGATCGCGGCCTGCAGTACGCCTATCTCCGCGACTTCGGATTCGGAACGCCGACCGGCGTCCGGGTACCGTCGGAATCCGCCGGCCTCCTGCGTCGCCCCGGCGAATGGTCGGCCGTCAGCCAGGCCTCTCTCGCCTTCGGATACGAGATCCTGACCACCTCGCTGCAGCTGGCGGTGGCGTACGGGGCCCTGGCCAACGGCGGCATTCTCATGCGTCCGTCCCTGATTCGGGAGGTCAGGTCTCCTGAAGGTGAGGCGACCTGGCGATCCGAGCCCGAAGCGGTTCGCCGGGTGATCCGGGAGGATGTCGCGGATCAGGTTACCCGGGTCCTCACCTGGGTGGTGAGCGAAGAGGGCACCGGTCACAGGGCGGCGTTGCAGACCATACCCATAGCCGGCAAGACAGGCACGGCCCGGATCGCATCGAATGGTGGGTACGCCGAAAGGCGTTACGCGGCTTCGTTTGTCGGATTCGCGCCCGCCGACGACCCGAAGCTGGTGATCCTCACGAAGCTCGAAGATCCGAAAGGTCAGTACTACGGGGGTGGGATCGCCGCTCCGGTGAGTCGCGGGGTTCTCCAGGCAATGCTCGCCGGAGAAGACGCAGGCCTGCTCGACGATACGCGCGAAACCGCCGGATCAGCCTCGTTCGCGGCTTCCGGAATTCTCGGCCTGAACTGGCTGCGCCCCGGCGACTCGGCCGCTCCGCAAGGCGATCATGGCGCCCGGGATCGTCGGTCCCCAAGCGGGGCTTCGTCTCCATCGGTATTCCGCTTCGCTACCAATGGTGGCGGCAACGGCGCGCGTCACGTACCCGGGTTCGCCGACGAGCGAGAATCCGATGATGTAATCGTTCCGGATGTGGTCGGAATGGACCTGAGGGCAGCGGTCGGTAGGCTCTACAGGGTCGGGCTGGACGTGGAATTGTACGGAAGCGGTGAAGTGGTCGAACAGATTCCGGCACCCGGAACCAAAGCGGTGCGGGGTGCCAGTGTCATTCTCCGCTGAGACGGATTCCCAGCGGATCAGCGGGACGGGAGGACCGTGCAGGACGCAGCAGGTGATCGGTAGCGCCAGGGTGGAGCGAAGGCTCCATGAAGCGGGTCTGGAAGTGACCCGGGAGGGTACTCCGCCGCCCGGCTTCACGGCGCTTCGAATCGACTCCCGTCTCGTAACGCCGGGCGATCTGTTCTGCGCAATTCGAGGCACCCGGGTGGACGGGCACTCGTTCCTCGATCGGGTGGCGGCTGCGGGTGCGGCGGGCGCGGTCGTCGAGCTGGCGGGAGGCGCGAGCGGTCTCCCCCGTTTCGTGGTATCTGACAGCCGCATTGCAGCCTCCCACCTGGCCGAACTGTTTCAGGGCGACCCGGCGCGCCGCCTCACGATCGCTGGAATTACCGGCACCAACGGCAAGACGACCACGGCGCTTCTGCTCCGGCATCTCACCTCCCACAGGATGGCGAGTGCCGCGGTTGGTACGCTCGGGACGCTCCATCCGGACGGTCGCCTCGAGGAGGGCCGGCTGACTACGCCCGATGCGCTGGGACTCTCGGCTACCCTTCGGGCCCTGCTGGACGAGGGCGCCCGTTTCGTGGCGATGGAGGTCTCCTCGCACGCTCTCGAGCAGCACCGCGCGGATGCGATACCTCTCGCGGTGGCAGTATTCACCAACCTGACTCGCGATCACCTCGACTATCACGTCGACATGAGAGCTTACCGCGAGGCCAAGCTGCGTCTCATCGAGCTCCTCGGGCAGGATGGCGGGTGCGCCGTGAACGCGGACGAGCCGGCCTGGAACTCGGAGGCGTTCGGCAGTGCGCAGGTTCTGCGGTACGGCTTCGATGCGACGGCCGATGTGCGCGCTGAAGACCCCCGGTTCTCAGCCGGAGGGAGCGAATGGGATCTGGTCACCCCCTCGGGCCGATCCGAGGTACGGCTGCCGCTGCTCGGGTCCTTCAACATCTCCAACGCACTCGCCGCCGCGGCGGCAGCGCATCTACTGGGCCTCGACGCCACCGAGATCGCGCTCGGTCTCTCCGCGGCTCCCCAGGTGCCGGGGCGTATGGAGGTGCTCGTTCGCAGGCCTGCGCTCGTCGTTCGCGACTACGCCCACACGCCGGATGCCCTCGAGCGTGCGCTCGAGGCGCTCCGACCCTCGATCCGCGGTCGCCTGATCGTGGTGTTCGGCTGTGGCGGCGACAGAGATGCGGGCAAGCGTCCGGCAATGGGTCGAATCGGAGTCGAAGGCTCGGATTACGCGGTCATCACTTCCGACAATCCCCGCACGGAAGACCCTGCGGCAATCATCGACGATACCATCGCCGGGCTGCAAGCCGGTGCGTGGGAGGCAATCGTCGACAGGCGCGAGGCGATCCGCACAGCTCTGGAAATGGCTGAGGCGAACGACGGAATACTCCTCGCCGGAAAGGGACACGAGACCTACCAGGAAGTGGGAGAGGAGCGTCTGCCTTTCGATGAAGCCGTGGTGGTCGCAGACCTGCTGGCGCAGAGGGAACGGAAACGATGAGCGCCCAGTTCGACGGACACGAAATCCGCCGCGCGCTCGGCTTGCCGGGTTCCTCTCAACGAGTGCGGTTCGGCTCAGTGTCTACCGACACGCGTCAACTCAAGAAAGGAGCCCTGTTCGTAGCGCTTTCGGGTGATCGCTTCGACGGCTTCGATTACCTCGAACGGGCGGCCAGGAAGGGTGCCCTGGGAGCGGTGGTGCAGGAGGGTCGTGAGCTGCCGCCGCTGGACCTGGAGTGGTTTCCGGTGCCCGACACGACAAGAGCGCTCGGTGACCTCGCCCGACTGTACCGTCGTCGATGTGCCGCGCGGGTGGTCGGAGTGACCGGCAGCAGCGGCAAGACGACCGTGAAGGAAATGCTGGCGTGCGCGATCGGTGGCGAACGCCGGGTCCATGCGACCGAGGGCAATTTCAACAACCTCATCGGCGTGCCGCTCACGGTACTCGCCGCGCCTCCCGATGCGGAAGTCTGGGTCCTCGAGATGGGCAGCAACGCCCCGGGCGAGATTGCGCGTCTGGCCGCCATAGCCGAGCCAGACGATGCTCTGATCACCACGATCGGTCCGGCGCACCTCGAAGGCTTCGGCGATGAATCGGGTGTGCTCCGCGAAAAGCTCGCCCTGGTTCGCGCCGCGCGCCCGGCGGGCAGTGTGGTCGTAGGCGAAAAGCCGTCATTGCTCGGTCGGTCCGCGCGGGAGATCCGTGCTGATGCCAGGGTCGCGGGGCTCGACGACGATGCGGACTGGCGGCCCGACCGTTGGGGTATCGACGCGACGACCTGCTGGTTCGAGCGCGGTGGCACGAGGTACGTCGTGCCCGCCGGGGGAGAGCACCACCTGAGGGATGCGATTCTCGCGGCTGCCATGGCAGAGGCGATCGGCGTCTCCTCGGCCGGCGTGTCCGGAGGTATCGCACAGTACCGACCCGTCGGGATGCGGGGCGCACTCCGCCAGCTGGGTGAGCTCACGATCGTCGCCGACTGCTACAACGCCAACCCGGAGTCGTTCGCGGCGGCGATCGACTACTGCGTGAAGGCGTTTCCCGGACGGCGACTGGCGGCCGTCGTCGGCTCGATGCTCGAACTCGGTGCGCATTCGAATCTGGCGCACGAGGAAGTGGCGCGATCGCTGGTGGAGGCGGGGTTCGCTCAGGTAGTGGCGCTCGGGGACTTCGGCCCCGCCTTCGAGCGCCTGTCTGCAGCGGCGAATGGCACACGGGTCGAGCGCGCGAGCAGCGCTGCCTCGGCCGTCGAGGCGATCGCGGCCCGATTGACGGGCGACGAAGTGATCCTCGTCAAGGCATCGCGAGGGGAGCGACTGGAACGAGTTATCGATGGGCTGGAAGCCCGGTTCGGCGAGGGAAGCTGATGCTGTATCACTTCCTGTTTCCGCTCGCGGATCGGCACATACTGTTCAACCTGTTTCAGTACATCTCTTTCCGAGCCGCGGGCGCGATGGTGACGGCGCTGCTGGTCTGCTTCGTCGCCGGGCCGCCCATCATCCGACGGCTGGAAGCGCGGAGTCTCGGACAAATCGTCCGCCTGGACGGTCCGAAGACGCACCGACGGAAGCAGGGGACGCCCACCATGGGTGGGCTTATCATGCTGGTGGCTCTCACCGTTTCCACGTTGCTGTGGGCTCGCTTCGACGGCTGGTCGGTGATCGCGGCGCTCGGGATGACGCTCGGAATGGGGGCGATAGGATTCACCGATGACTGGCTCAAGATCGTCCGGCACGAGTCGAGGGGCCTGATTGCCCGCCACAAACTGGTCTGGCAATTCGCGCTCGGGCTCGCTTTCGGGGCGTTGCTTCTCGTGAGCGCTCCAGAATCGCGGGAGGTAACGCATCGCCTCGTCCCCTTCTTCAAGAATGTGCATCTCGTATTCGCCCCGGTGGTCTTCCCCCTGTTCGCGGCCTGTGTGGTCGCCGGAAGCGCGAATGCGGTCAACCTGACGGATGGTCTGGACGGACTCGCGGCAGGCCTGTCGGCCATCGCTTCGCTGACATTCGGGGTCTTCGCCTACGTAATGGGCCGCGTCGACACTTCGTTCTATCTCGGTCTTCCGTATCTGCCGGACGCAGGAGAATTGACCGTGTTCTGCGTGGCGGTCTCGGGGGCAGCGATCGGCTTTCTCTGGTTCAATGCGCCTCCCGCGACCGTCTTCATGGGCGATACCGGCTCGCTCGCGCTGGGTGGGGCGATCGGGACCGTGGCCGTGCTGCTGAAATCCGAGCTGCTTCTGATCATCGTAGGCGGGATCTTCGTGGCCGAGGCGCTATCCGTGATGGTGCAGACCGGCGGCTTCAAGCTCACGCGCTGGCGGACGGGTACCGGACGACGCGTCTTCCGGATGGCTCCGCTCCATCACCACTTCGAGCAGCTCGGTTGGCCTGAGACGAGAGTGGTGATCCGCTTCTACATCGTGGCGATCATCTTCGCCCTCGCGGCGCTCGCTACCATGAAGGTCCGCTGATGATCCGCGCAGCGGCGTTCGATGCGGGGGCCCGGGTGGCCGTTCTCGGACTGGGGGTTTCGGGTACGGCGGCAGCTCGCCTCGCCCGGCGTCAGAATGCGGAGGTTTATGCCAGCGACAGGGCTTCGGGCTCCGCTCAGAGAGAATCAGTGGACTTGCTGCGAGGCCTGGGGATCGACGCGGAAGCGGGGCGCCACGACATGGAGAAAATCCTCGCGTCGGATCTCGTCGTGACAAGTCCGGGAATTGGTCCGTTCTCCGAGGTGCGACAGGCCGTCACGCGAGCCGGGATACCCACGATCGCCGAGGTCGAGCTCGCCTACCGCTCGCTGCGCAGTCGGGTGATCGGGATCACGGGAACCAACGGCAAGACGACGGCCACGCAGCTCACCACGCACCTTTTGGCCTCGTCGGGAATCGATGCCGAAGCCGTGGGCAACGTCGGGCGCCCGCTGTCGGAGTGCGCCCTGTCCGATCGTCAGCCGGACTGGGTGGTGGTAGAGCTGAGCTCCTTCCAGCTGGCCGATCTGGTCGAGTTCGAAACCGAGATCGGCGTGTTGCTCAACCTCGCCCCCGATCACCTCGACCGGTACCGCGACCTGGACAGCTACTATGCCGACAAAGCCCGGCTCTTCGAGCGGGCTTCCGAGAATCCCGCATGGGTTCTGAACGCAGATGATGCGGCCGTCCTGAGGCTCGCCGAGGGAGCGTCGGGCCGGCGTTATCTGTTCTCGACGGAGCAGGAGATCGAGATCGGAGCCTGGGTCGGATCCGAACGCACGCTGCTCGGCCGGATGGAGCCGCACTCGGCGCCGCGTCGCTGGGCATCCCTCGAGGACCTGGGCCTGCTCGGACGGCACAACCTGGCCAATGCTCTGGCGGCCTGTGTCGCGGCTGTCCTCGCCGGAGCGGATCCGGACAGGATTCCAGCGGCGCTTCGCAGCTTCGAAGGTCTTCCGCACCGTCTGCAGGCCGTGGTCGAGCGATCCGGAGTCCTCTGGGTGGACGATTCGAAGGCGACCAACGTGGCAGCAGCCGTAGCCGCTGTGACCGCGTTCGATCGACCGGTGATCCTGCTTCTCGGTGGCCGGCACAAGGGGCAGCCCTACGACGCGATCGCAGATGCCGCGCAGGGACGGGTGCGCGCCGTGATCGCGTTTGGTGAAGCGGCGCCGCTGATCGTGCCTGCCATGAAGGACGCCGTGGAGTCGGTCATCACCGAGTCCGGGCTCGATGCGGCTGTCCGGACCGCGTCCGATCTGGCACGAGCCGGCGACGTAGTGCTGCTCGCGCCAGCCTGCTCCAGCTACGACATGTTTCCGAACTACGCCGCCCGGGGACGCGCATTCGAGGCGGCGGTGCTCGCACTGACCGGCTCCGGGGGAGGTTCCTGATGCCTCACCGGCCCTCGAACGCCACGGCCCTCGGTCTGCGGGGTTTTCCGGTTCGACCTTCGAGCGAGTCTCCGTCCGCCTCGGGGAGATTCCTGCTGGGAACGACGCTGACACTTGCAGGCTTCGGGTTGCTCTCGGTCTACAGCGCGAGTTCGTACGTGGCACAACAGGCGGGCCGCCCCGACACGTACTACCTGTTCCAGCAAGCCAGCCGTGCGGGGCTCGGCTGCTTCGCGATGGCAATCGCCAGCGTGGTCGACTATCGGATCTACCGCCGGCTGGCCTGGCCGATCATGGGGATTGCCGCGCTTCTCCTCGTTCCCCTGGTGCTTCCCGGTACCGAGGCGATCGCGCCGGAAATCAACGGGGCCCGTCGATGGCTGGACCTGGGTCTGCGGATTCAGCCTTCGGAGCTGGCGAAGCTGGCCGTCGTGATCTGGACGGCGGCCCTGGCGGTCAAGAAACAGGATCAGCTCGGCGATTTCCGCGAAGGCGTGCTGCCTTTCCTGGTGATTCTCACCCCCGTCTGTCTGCTCATTCTGCTCGAGCCCCACTTCTCCGCTGCGATGTGGGTGGCGATGCTCGCCGGCACCGTGCTGTTCGCGGCGGGAGCACGGCTGGCGCACTTCGCAGCGCTCGGCAGCATCGTCGTGGTGCTGGCGGTCACCCAGGTTCTCACCGCGCAGTACCGCCTCCGTCGGGTTCTCGCGTTTCTCGATCCCGAGTCCGCCGCCGGAGCCGCGGGCTATCAGCTGCAGCAGTCGTTGATCGCGATCGGTTCCGGGGGGCTCACCGGAGTGGGATTCGGGCGAAGCACCACCAAGATGCAGTTCCTTCCCGAGCCACAGAATGACTTCATCTTCTCGATCATCGCCGAGGAATGGGGATTTCTGGGTGTGGTGCTCGTCATTGCACTGTTCGCGATCTGGTCGCTGCTCGGCTTTCGCATCGCCCGCGCGGCACCTGACCTGTTCGGCCGTCTGCTGGCTACCGGCATCACGGCGGGAATCGCTCTCGGCGCGTTCGCGCACATCGGCATCGCGCTGGGGCTGCTGCCGACTACGGGGGTCAACCTTCCCTTCGTCAGCGCGGGAGGAACGAATCTCGTGATCGCGCTGGGGTCGGCCGGCATCCTGCTGAACGTTTCTTCGGCGGGAGAGAGCTGAGCGATGGGCGCACGCATCCTGCTCGCGGGCGGAGGAACGGGGGGACACCTCATGCCGGCCCTGAATCTCGCCGCCGCTCTGCGTGAAGCCCGACCTGACGTCGAGTTGATGCTGGTCGGCGCCGAACGTGGAATCGAGGCGAGAGTACTGCCCGAGGCGGGCGTGCCTTTCCGGCTGCTGCCGATGCAGCCGCTCAGCCGCCGCCGGCCGCTCGACAACTGGCGCCTGCTCTCCACGGCTCCGGCCGTAGTCGCCGGACTCGCCCGAATATTCCGGGAGCTGGACCCTCAGGTCGTCGTGGGAACCGGGGGCTACGCGTCCGGTCCAGCCGTCCTTCATGGGATCTTCGCCGGCCGCCTGACCGCGCTGCAGGAACAGAACGCGATTCCCGGCCTGGTGACCCGCCGTCTCGCACCCCGGGTGGACAGGGTCTTCCTTGGATATCCCGAAGCGGCCGACCACCTCCAGGCCGGCGCACGCACCCGCGTGCTGGCGTGGGGGAATCCGGTCGCGGCTCGTCGACCGAACGGGATGCAGAACGGGGCCGGAGGATTTCGCTGGCCGGAGGGCCGCGTGGTCGCGGTGATCGGAGGCAGCCAGGGAGCGCGAGGCCTCAACGATCAGCTGGCGGCCGACCTGGCCGCAGCGAGACGCTGGCCGGATGGGACCACGCTCGTCTGGGTCACCGGCCCGGATCATCTCACGTCCGTCCGGGAGGCGGTCGAGGCGACGCCGTGGGCGGAACGGATTCTGACCGTCGCGTGGATCGACGACCTGGGCGCCCGGCTCTCCGGGATCGACCTGGCGATCGCCCGTTCCGGCGCGATGTTCTGTTCCGAACTGGCGGTGGCAGGCGTTCCAGCCGTGTTCGTTCCCTTTCCGGCTGCAGCCGGAAATCACCAGGTCCACAACGCAGCGGCACTGGAGGCCGCCGGAGCGGCAGTCATGCTCGAGGAGCGATCGATGAAGACGGGAGATTTGTGGGAGGAGGTCCTCGCGCTGCTTGCCGAGGAGGAGCGGCTGCTTCAGATGGCCGAAGCGATGGCCTCACGCGGACGACCGGATGCAGCCGGTCGAATCGCCGGGGAGCTCCTGGACCTGGCGGCCGACCGATCGAACGAAGATGGAGCGCGGCGGACGTTGGATGATTCGGCGGTGCGCACGGATGTCTGATCGTCCATTGAGCCGATCGGATCTGCCGCCGGGCGGATCGCGTGTCCATCTGCTCGGCGTCGCTGGTGCCGGAATGCGCGCCCTCGCGGAAGTGCTGGTGGAGGGGGGCTGGATCGTGTCCGGGTCCGACCGGGATTCGCGCTCAGCCTCGACTCTTTCGGCCGTAGGAGTGAACGTCGTGCCGGATACCGATACCGGGCATGCGCAGGAATCGGCTCTCGTAGTCCGAAGCTCAGCCATACCGCCCGATCATCCAGCACTGAGCGCGGCGAACCGCGCCGGTGTTCCGGTGATCAAACGATCCTCGATGCTCGGGGCTCTGGTAAACGACCGTCGTCTGGCTGCTGTAGCAGGTACTCACGGCAAGACGACGGTCACGACGATGCTCGGACTGGCGCTGGAGGCGGCGGGTCGGGATCCGCTCGTCCTGGTGGGGGGACACGTTCCGGAATGGGGCGGTAACGCTCGAATCGGGGCGGGCCCGGAAGCCGTGGTCGAAGCCGATGAGTACGACCGGTCGTTCCTGCAGCTCGATCCGACGCTCGCGATCGTGACTTCGGTGGAGCCGGAGCACCTCGAGTGTTACGAGGACGAACAGGAGCTGCGTTCCTCATTTGCGCTGTTCGCCGGCCGGGCCGTGGAGCGCGAGGGCGTGCTGGTGTGTGCAGACGACGAGGGAGCCCGCGCTCTGGCGGACCGACTTCCATCGGCGACCGCCTACGGATTCGATGACTCGGCCGACTACCGGCTCGAGGTGATCGCGTCGGCGGCCGACGGGCAACGCTGTCGTCTCCGGGGACGGGAGCTGGATCTCTCATTCGATCTGGGCGCCACTGGAGCCCACAATGCGCAGAATGCGGCGGCCGCACTCCTCGCTGCGAGTCGGCTGGGTGTCGACGCGGAGGCTCTTTCGGGTTGCCTGGGTCACTTCCGCGGCGTGGAGCGACGTCTGCAGAAGATCGCGTCGCGGGGTGGGGTGATCGTGGTCGACGACTACGCGCACCACCCGACGGAGGTCCGAGCGTCGGTGGCCGCGGTTCGATCGGCGTGGCCGGCGGCGCGAATCGTAGCGGTATTCCAGCCTCATCTCTACAGTCGCACCGAATCCATGGCCAGGGAATTCGGGCTCGAGCTGGCCGCGGCGGACCAGGTGCTGGTGCTGCCTGTCTATGCTGCGCGTGAAAGGCCGATACCGGGCGTCGACTCGTCGCTCGTCGTCAGGGACGCGCCCGGGCACCTGCGCCTCGCGGATGCAGACGAAGTGACGAAGCTGGTGAAGAGGGCCAGGCCCGACACCGTGTTCCTGTTCATGGGGGCCGGAGACATCACCGATACCGCGCACCGCTCAGCCAGGGAGCTCGAGGGCCATGCGCTGGGAGTCTGAGATGTCGCTCGCTGAGCAGGTCCGCTGGAGGATCGGAGGGCCCGCCTCCCGATTCGGCCGGGTCGGCGATCTGGTCGAGCTCAGGGACGCACTGTCGGGCCTGGAGGGCGGGCCTCTGCTCGTGCTCGGCTGGGGAGCCAATCTTCTCGTCGCCGATCGAGGCGTGCGCGCCGCGGTCCTCGTGCTCGATGGAGCGTTCGACTGGATCCGCATAAACGACTCTTGTCTGGAAGCCGGGGCGGGCGCAGGACTACCCGCCCTGGTCGGAGAGGCCCGGCGTGCAGGGGCTGAAGGCTGGTGCTTCCTCGAAGCAGTGCCGGGCACGATCGGCGGTGGGCTGCGAATGAACGCCGGTTCCGCCGATACCGGCCTCTGGGATCGTGTCATAGAGGTGGAAGCAATCGCAGCCGATGGGAATTCGCATCGCGTGACGCGGAAGGAGGTCGACGCTTCGTACAGGCACGTCGACCTGCCGGCCGACTGGGTGTTCACCGCAGCTCGTTTCGAGCTCACACCGGGTGATCCCGAAGCCGTTGGAGCGGCGCATTTCGAGCGGCGTCGACGGAAGGTCACGACGCAGGTGTATGACTTGCCGAGTTGCGGGTCGGTGTGGAAGAACCCCGGACCGGGGTCCGGATCGGCCTGGGAGCTCGTGGACGCGGTAGGAATGCGCGGGGCCTCCAGCGGCGGCGCCCGAGTCGCCGAACGGCATGCGAACTTCATCGCCAACGAGGGAAATGCACGGGCAGATGACGTGATGCGCCTGATGCGGGAGACGCGCCGGCGGGTCCTGGATCAGTTCGGCATTGCGCTGGAGCCCGAGATCAGATTCTGGGGCTTCGATCAGGAAGAGCTCGCCTCCGTGGGGGCAGCCGCGTGACCCGGCAGACGCGGCGGCGGATCGGAGTGGCACTCGCCGGTGCCCTGATCGGTGTTTCCAGTCCGTTCTGGGGACCTCCCATTCTTCGCGGAATTCCGGCCTTCGAGGTGCGGGAAGTAGAGATCGTGGGCGTGCGGTTCGCAGAGCCTGCCGACCTGCGCGAGCTCGCCGATTTCGGTGTCGGCGCATCGATCTGGGATGATCCCGGTGGCTGGGAGAAAGCCATCTCGACGCATCCGCTGATCGAGTCGGCCCGGGTTTTCCGGGCGGGCACGGATCGCTTGCGCGTCGAGGTCCAGGAAGTACAGGCCGTCGCCCTGGTCGCAACGCCCGGACTGGCGGCCGTGGACGCGAACGGTGATCGACTCGGCGTCGATCCGTCGGCGCACCGCCTGGATCTGCCCATCCTCGCCGGGGCGACTCTCGATTCTGCGACCGGACGTGTCGCCGAAGAAGAGGGAAGGCGGTCGCTCGCCGTGCTCGAGGAACTCGCCTCTCTCTCTCCGGAGTTCATGCGGCGAGTCTCGGAAGTCGTGCCGCTCGACTCGGAATCCCTCGAACTCCACCTGATCGAAGGGAGTCTCGTCGACCGGCTCACTCTTCCGTACGCCGACGCCTCACGCGCGTTTCTTCAGGCTGCTGCGGCCATTCAGGCGGCAGAGCAGCGCGGTACGGTCGTCTCGGCCGACGCGCGTTATGCCGAGAAGGTGTTCGTCCGCACCGGAGATCGTCGATGATGGCGCAGCAGCGATGCCTGGCGGGGCTCGACGTCGGGTCGGAGTCGACCTGTGCCGTGCTGATCGAGCTCAGTGTGCCGTGGGGCGAAGGAGATGTCGAGGCTCGAGTTCTCGGAGTGGGGGAGGCACCTACCGCCGGCGTGCGCAATCGCGTGGTCACCAACATCGATTCGACCGTCGAATCGATCCGCACGGCGCTGCGCCGCGCAGAGGAGATGGCCGGAGCCGAAGCCTCCGTCGTGTACGCGGGCATCGGCGGTGATCACGTGGAGGTCGATGCTTCCACCGGGGTGGTGGCGATCTCGGGTCGGGAGATCGCGTCCCGCGACCTGGATCACGTTCACGAGGTCGCCAGCGCCATCGTGGTCCCGGACGACCGCGAGCTCCTGCATGCGATTCCCCAGGACTACGTGGTGGACGGGGTGGCAGGCGTTCAGGATCCGACCGGCATGGAGTCCACACGGCTGGAGTCCGAGGTCTGTGTGGTGACATCCGGCGCGGTGCCGGCTCAGAACCTCCGGAAAGCGATCGATCGGGCGGGCTGGAAGCTCGAGGAACTCGTGCTGGCCCCGCTCGCGACGAATCTCGCGGTTCTCACCGAGAATCAGCGTCGTGAGGGCGTCGTTCTCGTGGAAATCGGAGCGGCCGCTACGGAAGTGCTGGCGTTCAAGGACGAGAGGCTTCGGCTGTTCGCGACCCTTCCCTGGGGGGGAGCGACGGTGACCAACGACATCGTAAAGGGGCTCGGCGTCCCGACGTCGACGGCCGAGACTCTCAAGTCGGAGCACGGCAGCGCGCAGACCAGGAGAGTGGACGCCGCCGAGAGCCTCGAGATTCCGGGGCCCACGCCGGGATCCGTTCGGAGCGTCTCCCGGGAGTTGCTCGCCCACATCATCGAACAGCGGATGGATGAGATGCTGGGGCTGATTTACGACGAGCTGGAGAGTCGTGATCTGCTCGATTCCGTCCCGTGCGGTGTGGTACTCGCGGGCGGTGCGGCTGGAATGGATGGCGTGGCGGAACTCGCGCAGGAGGTGTTCAACCTTCCGGTCTCGCTGGGAGAGCCCGGAGTCGGTTTGACCGGACTCGTTGATGCGGTGCGCGGACCCGAGTACGCCACGGCCGTCGGTCTGGCGCTCTATGGCCGTCATCGGAGGGCGGAGAGACCCGTCGGATCGGCAATGCGAGCAATCGGAAGAGTCACGAGCTGGCTGAGGGAGTTTTTCTGATGACCCGGAGACCGACGCAACCGTCGGACGCGATCGATGCGCGTTCCGCGTGCGGCGACTCGACCGGGAACTACGTCAAGGCAGGAAGAACACACGAGCGGGAGGGACAGATGGTATTCGAGTTCGACGATGCGGCGACCCGGAACGCGAGGATGAAAGTGGTGGGGGTCGGGGGTGCCGGCGGCAACGCTGTGAACCGGATGATCGACGAGAGTCTCGACGGTGTCGAGTTCATCGCGATCAATACCGATGCACAGGCGCTGAAGAACTGCGAGGCCCACATCAAGCTCCAGGTGGGACGCAAGCTGACCCGGGGATTGGGTGCCGGTGCGCGTCCGGAGGTGGGTCGGCAAGCGATTACGGAGAGCGAGGAAGAGGTGCGGCGAGCCCTGGAAGGGGCCGACCTGGTGTTCGTTACAGCCGGCATGGGCGGAGGCACGGGAACGGGAGCGGCGCCGCGGGTCGGACAGATCGCATCCGAGCTCGGTGCTCTGGTGATCGCGATCGTGACTCGTCCCTTCCTGTTCGAGGGAAAGAAGCGGATGCGCCACGCCGAGCTCGGGATGAAGGACCTGCGGCGCTCCGTGGACACGATGATCGTAGTGCCGAACGAGCGACTTCTTTCGGTAGTCGGAAAGGGAACCACCTTTCGCGATGCTCTCAAGAAAGCCGATGAAGTCCTGCTCCACGCGACGCAGGGGATCTCTGACCTGATCAGCGTGACCGGAGAGGTCAACGTCGACTTCGCGGACGTTCGCACAGTGATGTCCAACCGGGGAGCGGCCCTGATGGGCACCGGTGAGGCGACCGGTGAGAACCGGGCCGTCGAAGCGGCACAGCAGGCGATTTGCTCACCGCTTCTCGACAACGTATCCATCAACGGCGCTACCGGAGTCCTGGTGAACATCTCGGGTGGGCTGGATCTCGCGATCGACGAGGTCACGACGATCAACTCGATCGTTCAGGAAGCGGCAGGTGAAGAGGCCGAGATGATCTTCGGCGCGGTCCACGACCCGGATCTCGAGGGGCGCATTCGGGTTACCGTCATCGCGACGGGTTTCGGTGATGAGGCGGAGATGGAGCCCGTCCCGACGCTCAAAGTGGTTCCGCCGGCCCCGGTGCGGGCTGACGATTCCGGTCCGAGACTCGTGAGCATCTCCGGTGGAGATCCCGAGGCGATCATGCCCGAGACTCATCAGATTCGTGGCAAGCTGGGGTCAAGAATGCAGCTCGAAGACCTCGAGATCCCGACGTTCATACGAAGGCAGATGGACTGAGAACGCCTGGGCGGCCTGCAGGCGCAAGGACAACGCTGTGAAACACGTAAACGAAGCGCCGCCGCCGGCCGGCGGAGAGTCGCCACGTGCGATGGATCGGGGAGCGGTTCCGCTCGCGCTCGCCGGGCTCATCGCCGGGGGTATCCTGTTGGCCGTCGCTTTCTTCGTGCCCGGGCCCGAGGCTCCGGACGAACCCGTTCCAGTCGTAGTCGTTCCCGCTCCACTCCCTCCCGTGAGCGGGTACGACACACTCGGCTCGGGCGAGACGCTCGGCGAGTTGCTGGTTGCCAACGGTCTCGGACCGGCGAGCGCTTACGCCGTAACGGAGGTCGTCCGGGGCTTCAAGAGCCCGAGGTCTCTCCGTCCCGGTCTGATAGCCCGTTTCACAGCCGTGTCCGGGTCCGAGCCCGATCGGATCGTGCTGCAGCTGAGTCCCGATTCGCTACTCGATCTGGTTGCGGCCGATACCACGTGGAACGGAGCCGTCCACGAGGTGCCCGTGAGCATCGACACGGTCGTCCTCGCCGGTCTGATCGAATCGAGTCTCTGGTTCGCCGAATTGAGCGGAGACGTCGAGAAGCTGGGGGAGGACGAGTTCAGCGAATATGTCTTCGACCTGGCCGACGTGTTCGCGTGGAAGGTGGACTTCACGCGGGACATCAGGCGTGGTGACGCGTTTCGGGCGGCAATCGAGAGGGAACGCCGACCGGACGGCTCGATTCGATCACGCCGCTTTCTCGCAATCGAGCTGCGCAACCGGAATCGGGACCTGCAGGCGATTCCCTTTCAACGGCCCGACGGACGGAGGGAGTACTTCGACGTGGAGGGGGAGGCGCTCAAGGGCGTCTTCTTGCGCTACCCCGTGCCATTCCGGATCACGAGCGGATTCTCCCGGCGCAGGTATCACCCGGTGTTGAAGCGCAACCGGGCCCACCTCGGCATCGACTACGGCGCTCCGCATGGAACTCCGGTCAAGGCTACGGCCGCCGGGACCGTAGTCCGAGCGGGTACCTGGGGGAGCTTCGGACGGATCGTAGAGATACGGCATGTGAAGAATTTCAGCACCCGCTACGCCCACCTGAGCTCAATTGCGCGCGGAGTAACGGCGGGAGCCTTCGTGCAGCAGGGTCAGATCATCGGGCGGGTCGGCTCCACGGGACTCGCGACGGGGCCGCACCTCCACTACGAGTTTCTGCAGGCCGGCACGCATCGGAATCCGGCGACACTCGAACTTCCGTCGGCCGAACGGCTGGAAGACGAACACGTCGACGCCTTCCGAGTCGAACGCGATCAGGCCCTCGCATTGCTGGATGCTGTCCCACTGCCAGTGCCGTCGTCCGACTCCACGGCGGGACCGGCGGTCGCCGAATGACCCGGGGCCGGGGATGCCCTCCGGCCCGGTGATCTGGCTCTTCGGAGCCGCGGCTGCGGCCGCAGCCGCCGCCTGGATCCGATACGGAATTCGCGAGGAAAAGGTGCCGGGTCGACTGGTGCCGGCTTTCCTCTGGGCCTGCGCCGTCTTCCTGCTGCTCTACGGTCTCCGGCTGCCCCCGATTCGATCAGGTCCGGTCTCCATGTCTCCGCGCACCGTGCTGCTCGACATCTCCGCGAGCATGGACCTGCCCGTCGCCGTCGGCGCGGGATCACGTCTCGATTCGGCACGGGCGAGGGCGGTCAGAGAAGACGCGGACTCGCAGATTCAATTCGGGCGCGAGGCGATCACCGCCTCAGAAGACGCGTCCCCGGAAGCTTTTCCGGTCGATGTGAATCGTGCCGGCACACTCCTCGCGCCTGCGCTGCGAGCAGCCCGGGCGACGGGTGCCGACAGCGTAATCGTGATCTCCGATGGAGAGTTCGAAGATCGGGAGGCGGCTCGCCGGGAAGCGGCTCGACTCGGCCTCGGCGTGAGGGAGACTCGGGTGGCCGGACCGGTGAGCCGGACTACGGTCCGCGAGGTGCTCTACCCGGCGCGTGTGTCGGCGGGAGACACGATCCGCTTCCGGGTGGAAATCTGGTCGCCCGGCGGCGAGGGGACGGCGACTACTCAACCGGACACCGATTCGGTGACGGTGCTGGCAACCGCGTCGGATGGACGGACCGCCTCGGTCCGCACCGAACGGCCGGCCCCAGGAAGAGGACGCTTCGTGCAAGTGGACCTGCCGACGCCTGCTTCGCGACAGGAAACGGAGTGGCGGCGATTCGAGGTACGACTCGCCGCCGGGGCCGATCCGCTGGATGCGCAGCCGGCCAGGAGTGCATGGATCGGCATCTCGCCGACCCGATTCGGTCCCGTTGTCGTGTCCGTCGACCCCGACTGGGAGCCCGCTCACGTCCTGCCGGTGCTGGAGCGAGCGTCGAACGGCGAGGCTCGCGCCTACCTGCGCGTCGGCCCCGACCGCTGGGTCCGTGCGGGACCCGATCCGAAAGTCGTCAGCCCGGAGCGGGTTCGCGCCGACGCGGCTTCGTCCGACCTCCTGGTCGTGCAGGGAGCTCCGGTTGCCCTGCCGTCCTGGCTTCAGACAACGGCCGCTCGCCATGACCGACTGCTCCTCCTGGCCAGAGGATCGGGTCCCGTGCCCGGAACCGATGTGGACGTCGGAGCGCCGGTCGAAGGAGAGTGGTTTCTCACGCTTCCGCCCTCGCCGAGCCCGGTCGGTGCGTTTCTTTCGGGGCTGGACGCCGGACCGCTACCCCCCGTATTCGCGCTTCGGCGGCTTCAGGGGCGGCTGCCGGGGACGGTAGTCGAATTCCGACGCGACCGACGCGGAGATGCTCTGCCCGGCGTCGCGATCGTCACATCCGGCTCACGCAGGACGGTGATCGTGGTGGCTGAGGGCACCTGGCGCTGGTCGGCGCGAACCGGAGTCTCCCGGGCGGTGTATCGCGCGCTGTTCTCCGGTATCTCGGCCTGGCTGTTGGAGGATGTGCAGCGGGACCCGGTGGTCCTGGCGCCTGAAGATGGCGATTCCGACAGCCCGGCTGGATGGAACGTGGCCGCGGGCGTCTCGGATCTGCTCCTGGTGGTGCGGGACTCGACGGGGGCGGAGGTCTGGCGGCATGAGGCCGATTTCCCGGGCCGGCGGATCGCTGGGCCACCGCTCCCCGAAGGCGACCTGTCGTTCGAGGTGAGCGGAAACCTCGATGGAGCGAGCTTCACCGGCGGGCATCCGTTCAGCGTGGCCGGTTACGCCGCCGAACTTGCCGGGCGGTCGACAGGACGATCGCTGACGATCGAGGCGAATCTCGGATCGGACGAGGAATCGGGCCGTCCGGGAGGACGCGGACCACCGGTATGGCCTTTCGCATTGGCCGCCCTGTTGTTCTGCGGGGAGTGGTACCTGCGACGGCGGCTCGGACTGCGGTAAACGGACTCGGAGATGGAATGAGGCAGAGAAAGAGAGACGGAACGGGCCGAGGCAGGGCCCGATCCCTGTGGCAGAAGATCGTGGACGTGTCGCTCACCGATGTCACCACCCTGGTGAAGGGTTTCGATGAAGATGCGATCGAGGAGCTGGAGCGGGTGTTGCTCGAAGCCGACTTCGGAGTCGACGTCACGATGGAATTGGTCGAGGAGCTCGAGCGTGCGGCCCAGAGAGGCAAGGTGAAGTCCGAGGATGATCTCCGGCAGTTTCTCGCCGATCGAATCCGTGCGGTGTTTGACGAAGCAGCGGAAGCCGGTGGGCTCGCAGAGCGGGAGCCCGGAGTCGACGACGACGGACCACGCGTAATCCTGCTGCTCGGCGTCAACGGTACCGGCAAGACGACTACGGCTGCCAAGCTCGTTCACCGCGCACGCGGCCGCGGGAGCACGGTGATGCTGGCCGCGACCGACACTTTCCGCAGCGGCGCCCAGGAGCAGCTGCGAATCTGGGCCGACAAGCTGGGGGCGGAATTCGTCGGTGGCCAGGCAGGGGCGGACCCGGCGGCGGTGGCGTTCGATGCCGCCAGCGCCGCCGCGTCTCGCGGGGTCGATTGCCTGATCGTCGACACGGCGGGTCGCCTCCACACGCAACGCGGCCTGATGGAAGAACTCAGGAAGATCGACCGAGTCACAGGCCGAATCCTCCCAGGAGCGCCCCACGAACGGTTGCTGGTAGTCGATGCGACGGCGGGTCAGAACGTGATCCACCAGGCGAGGGAGTTCGGAGATGCGCTGCCGTTGACGGGAATCGTCCTCTCCAAGTTCGACAGCTCCGGGCGCGGCGGGACCGCGGTGGCAGTGGCCCGCGACTTTCACGTGCCGGTCAGATGGCTCGGTACCGGCGAGGGGGCCGAGGACCTGGAGCCGTTCGATGCCCGACTGTACGTGGAGAAGCTCCTGAACTAGATGGGAACTCACTCGAGACTGCAGAGCCCGGTTCAGTATCTGAAGGGCGTGGGCCCGCGTCGCGCGGAACGATTCGAAAAGCTCGGCGTGCGAAGTGGTCGTGATCTTCTCTACCACGTGCCGCGTCGGTACGAGGACGCGACCCGGGTGAACCGAATCGGTTCGCTCCGACCCGGCGATGAGGCCACGGTAATCGGCGAAGTGGTGGCGAAGGGCGTCCTGCCAACCCGGAAGCGGCTCAGGATCTTCCGCGCGATCGTGCGCGACGCATCGGGCCGGATCGAGGTTGCCTGGCCAGGCCAGCCGTGGCTCGATCGACAGATCTCGAAGGGGGACCTCCTTCTCGTGACCGGCTCGGTCGGCTTCTTCCACGGCCTTCAGCTGCGACCCCGTGAGCACACCGTGCTGGCGAGGGAGGGGGAGAG
>JAMJQL010000087.1 GCA_023554245.1 Gemmatimonadota bacterium | reverse complement strand
ACCGCGACAGCTCCAGGCGCGTGTTAGACGTCAGCCTTCGCCCGACTTCGCTTTCGGCCTCGCTCTCGGGCGACGCGCTCTGCCAGAAAGACCTTCAGCAGACTCTGGTAGGGAACGTCCCTTTCGTTCGCGAGCGTCTTCAGCTCCTCGAGCAAGGCCTTGGGCAAACGCAGTGAGATCGTCTGAGTGGACGGCTTGAGCGCCGGGAACGAGCCAGAAACCGACTTCTCCCAGTCGAAGTAGTCGACCACATCATGCTCTGCCCAGAAGTCCCGCTCCTCATCTTCGGTACGGAACTCGGGCATGCTTTCCTTCACTACCGGCTTCTTCTTACGCGCGCTCATACAACCTCCGCTCGCGACGACTCATGGGCCGCGCCGAAATCACTCGAATCAGAGTTCCTCGGATCGTGAACACGATGCTGAGGAGCCTGCCGGCGGCCGTGTGACCTAGAGCTGCAAAGCGCGGCTCTGTCTGGGAGTGCTTCGTGTCTGCCGCAATCAGTACGGGACGTTGGAAGAAGACCTGCTCACACTCCGCTGCCGAGACCTGGTGGCGCTCCCAGTTCTTGTCGATGTTGCCAGCATCCCACTCGAAGCCGGTACATGCCGCCAGGGTCTCAGGCCACTCGCTCATCGTATGAGTATATGATAAACATATACCTCTGTCAACGGTGTTCTGTACGCCTAACTCCTAATAGACAGCCGAAGCGGCTAGCCAGACGAAGACGAGTCCGCGCAGTAATCCTATGCGGCTGTCAGTGGTATGTGCTTCGCGGACCGGGCGATGATCGCACCCGGGCCGGGGCATTACGTGGTGGGGCGCACCACCAAAGTAGCACGTGCACAACCGCGGGAAAACGTCGGTGTGACACGGAGGAAAGTGGAGCCGACCGGGATCGCTATCGAGCGAAGCGAGACCTTCCGAGCGCGAAGCACGAGGACTACCCGTGAGTGGAGCCGACCGGGATCGAACCGGTGACCTCCTGCTTGCAAAGCAGGCGCTCTCCCGACTGAGCTACGGCCCCAAAGCCCGCTGCTACCAGCGGGCCGAATAAGGTACAGGACGCGGCGGCCGGCTGGAAGTGCCTGGCAGCCTGGCTGCTATTTGTAACGACAGCGTCACGAAATCTGACAGCCGACCCTCCTGCATCACCCGATGCCCTATATTGTTCGGTTCGGCAGTACGCTCGAAGCGCGCTGCTAAGTCGATCCGGTTGCACGTATAGAGGAGAGTCCGGGAGGAGCAGGTGCACTATCCACCGACGGCCAGGCTGTTGCTGGTTCGGCACGCGATCGCCGAGGAGCGCGACCACTTCGCGCGTACCGGTCAGAGCGATGACGATCGCCCCCTGACCGATAAGGGCCGCCGCAGGATGCGGCTGGCGGCGAAGGGCCTTCGGGCGTTGATCGAGGAGATCGATCTCCTGACCACGAGCCCGCTGGTCCGAGCGGCCGAGACGGCCGAGATCCTGTCCGAGGAATTCGGAGGGACATCGATGGAAGAGGTCGAGCTGCTGGCGATGGGCCCGGCCGATGCTTTTCTCTCCTGGTACCGCACCGTGGCGGAGACCGGACTCGTCGTCGTGGTAGGGCACGAGCCGTATCTGGGCGAGTGGGCGAGCTGGCTCCTGGCCGGGCCTGCGGCCGATTTCATGGTGTTCAAGAAGGGGGGCGCATGCCTCCTGGAGTTCCACGACAGGGTCGACCCGGGCAAGGCGGTGCTTCACTGGCACCTCGCTCCATCTCATTTGCGAGCTCTGGGAGGCCGGGCATGAACCAGCCGGAGGAGCGGGAGAGCGGCATTCTCGAAGCGCCGGCGACCGAGAGCATTCGGCGGATCGCACTCGGACATCTCGACAGCGCGAAGGAAGCGCTGGCCCGAATGAACGCGGGAGATGAGGATGAGGCGCTCCACGATTTCCGCGTCAGTCTTCGCCGACTGCGTACCATCCTCAAGGCGTACCGACCCCTCCTCGAGCCGGAGGTTCGCAAGAAGGACCGCCGCGCGATTCGAAGGCTGACCCGCAGGACGGGCGGTGGTCGCGATGCGGAAGTACTCCTCGCCTGGCTCGAGTCGGTACAGTCGGACCTTGCTCCTTCAGAGGGTCCGATGGCCGATCGGCTCGCGGCGGAGCTCAGAGACGAGCGCGATGCGGGTTACGGCGCCGTGCTCGATATGGTCGGTCCGCGTTTCAGGAAGATCGAGAAGCGTCTGCGGAGCCGGCTGGAATCCTACGGCCTTCCCGACCGGCCGACCCGCCCGGGCGAGGAACGCAGCTTCGCCGCCGTCCTCGGCCGGCTCTTCCCGGTCTACGCGGCGGATCTCGCGGAGGCCGTGGCAGAGATTCATACGCCCGAGGACCACGACGCCGTACATGCCACTCGCATACGAGGAAAGCACCTGCGGTATCTCATCGAGGCACTCGAGCCGGAGGTCGAGGGGGTGGACGCTCTCTTGAAACGCCTCAAAGGTCTGCAGGATGCGCTCGGGGACCTGCGTGACGCCCAGCTGCTCGAGCTGAGGGTGAGGGCATCGGACCTGGCCGGAGACGGCTCGGGGGACTCTCTCGATCCGGGAGAGGCGGAGCTGGGAGCGCTCTTGCGGAAGGAACAGTCCGAGAAGTTCGCCGAGTTTCAGGCGGGCTGGCAGGGCGCCGCACGGGGCGAGTTTCTCGCGGAAGTCGAGGCGATTCGCAGATGTATCTCCGACGCGGCTCCCGACCCGCTCGAGATTGAACGGAAGTATCTGCTCTCCGGCCCGCCCGCGGTTACACAGGGCAGAACGGCCCGCGAGATCGAGCAGGGCTACCTGCCCGGAGACCGGATACAGGAACGTCTGCGCCGGATCACCGAGTCGGACCGAATTCTGCACGTGCGCAGTATCAAGCTCGGTGGTGGACTGGTCCGGGTAGAGGTGCAGGAGGAGATCGACCCGGAACTGTTCGATAGGCTCTGGCCCCTTACTGAAGGCCGAAGGCTGACCAAGAACCGGTATCGGTTCGCTGCCGGTGGACTCGTCTGGGAAGTGGACGAGTTCACTGACCGTGACCTCTGGCTGGCGGAAGTGGAGCTCGCGAGCGCCGATCAGGAAAGCAGTCCGCCGGACTGGCTGGAGCCGTTGATCGTTCGCGAAGTGACGGATGATCCGGACTATCTGAACGTGAACCTCGCCCGGTAGGGAGACGATGAGCAGCTCGCGCAGAACGGACGAATCGGTGGCACGGGAACGGACGAGTTCCAGCAATGGATCGCCCCCCGTCTCGCCGGCCTCAGCGGCTGCAGCGCAGGCGGCCGATGCGCTACTGGCCGGCCGCTTTCCTGCCGAGCCCGCCGAGCTGGTGGCTGACACTCACGCTCCCAGCGTCGCGCGCACGGCTTTCATCTCGCCGGGTGAGGCGCGTCCCGTTCCCGATCCCGATCCGGGTGGCGGATGGGACCTCGACCGGCCCGAGCTGTACCTGAACCGCGAGCTCACCTGGCTCGGGTTCAACTGGCGCGTGCTCGCGATGGCCGAAGACGACCGCACGCCCCTTCTCGAGCGCTTCTTCTTCCTCTCGATCGTGAGCTCGAATCTCGACGAGTTCTTCATGAAGCGGATCGGCGGTCTCAAACAGCAGCTCGAGGCCGGCGTGAAGAGACTCAGCCCCGATGGTCGCACGCCGCGGGAGCAGATCGAAGAGAGCTATGCGCAGGTCCGTCAGCAGGTGACCCGCAAGCGTGTGTTGGCACGCCAGCTGTTCAGGGAGCTCAAGGAGCGCGGTATCCGCGTGCGCGCGTGGGAAGAGCTGGAGGAGACGGACCGCGAATGGCTGCGGCAGTACTATCTCGGGAACGTATTCCCTCTCGTCACTCCGCAGGCGACCGACCCGGCCCACCCGTTTCCGTTCGTATCGAACCTTTCGCTCAACCTGCTGGTCACGCTTCACTATCCGGATGATGACCTCGAGTCGCTGGCCCGCGTGAAAGTGCCGCTCGGCCCCGGTGTACCCCGATTCATCCGTCTCAGGGACTCGGAGGACTACGTTCCGCTCGAGAGCGTGATGGAGGGCAACCTCGATCTGCTCTTCCCGGGGATGATCGTCGAGAGCTGCGAGCAGTTCCGCGTGACCCGGAACGCCGATACCGAGCAGGACGAGGAGACCGCGGACGACCTGCTCTCGATGATCGAGACCGAGCTCCGCTACCGGAAGTTCGCGCCGATCGTTCGCCTCGAAGTCGGGGCCGGGATGACGCCACGGCACCGGGGCATGCTGGCCGCCGAACTGGGTCTCGACGAGGCCCAGGACGTGTTCGAGGTCGAGGGCATGCTGGCGCTGCGGGACCTGATGGAGCTGGCCTCGATCGAGGAGGCCGAACTGCGTTACGCGCCGCACCACCCGGTCGACAACCCGGCCTTCGTGGACGATCGGAGCATCTTCCACATAATCCGGGATGCGGAATCGGTACTCGTACACCATCCATACGAGTCATTCCACACTTCGGTGGAGCGCTTTCTCAAGGAAGCGGCCGAAGACCCGAAGGTGCGCGCGATCAAGATGACCTTCTATCGCACCTCGGCCGAATCGAAGCCGATCGAATACCTGATGGAGGCCGCGCGCAACGGCAAGCAGGTGGCCGTCGTGATGGAGATCAAGGCGCGCTTCGACGAGGCCGCCAACATCCGTTGGGCCAGCAAGCTCGGAGCGGCTGGAATTCACGTCACCTACGGCGTTCTCGGCCTCAAGACGCACTGCAAGTCGATCATGGTGGTGCGCCAGGACTACGACGGGCTCCGGCGCTACTGCCACGTGGGCACCGGGAATTACCACGCGGGGACGGCAAGGGGCTATTGCGACCTCGGGCTGTTCACCTGCGACGAGCAGATCGGCCGCGACCTTACCGAACTGTTCAACTACCTGACCACCGGATATCGGCCGAAGCGGGAGTACGGCAAGGTTCTGCCTGCGCCGAAGATCATGAAGCCGGCGATTCTCGATAAGATCGCACGTGAAATCGAACACGCGAAGGCGGGCGAGACCGCCCGGGTTCAGTTCAAACTGAACGCGCTCGAGGACCCCGACGTCACCCGGGCGCTCTACGAGGCCTCGCAGGCGGGCGTGAAGGTGGATCTGATCGTCAGGGACACCTGCCGGCTCAGGCCGGGGATTCCGGGCCTGTCGGAGAACGTGAGAGTGGTAAGCATTCTCGGACGCTTCCTCGAGCACGCGCGGATCTACTACTTCCACAACGGCGGCGAAGAGGAGTACTGGATCGGCTCGGCCGATGCGATGAGACGGAACCTCAAGAATCGTGTGGAGCTGCTGGCTCCGGTGGAGGACCCGGCACACCGTCAGACCCTTCGCTACATCATAGATCAGCAGATGGCAGACCGGAGACTGGCGTGGGAGATGAGGCCCGACGGGAGCTTCGTGCAGCAGCTGCCTTCCACCGAGGCGGAAGAGACGGGAAGCCAGGAGCGGTTCATCGGCGCGGCCGGTGCACGGAACTTCGAGGCTACGCGCCTCCGGCGTCGGAAGCCCCTGACCCCGGGACGGCACTGGGCGTAAGCCGGCCGGACTCTGTTTCGAACAGGCTCTCCTGGGAGGGAGGGCCATCAGTTGGCACCCAGCTGATTTTCGTCTTCCGTCCGAACG
>JAMJQL010000007.1 GCA_023554245.1 Gemmatimonadota bacterium | reverse complement strand
TCTCGCGTCAAGCGTGGGTCCGGAGCGATTCCTGCGCGAGATCGAGATCGTCGCCGGCCTCACCCACCCTCGCATCCTGACCCTGATCGACTCCGGCGAGGCGGACGGACTCCTCTTCTACGTCATGCCGTTCGTAGAAGGTGAGACGCTGAAGGAGAAGATCGCTCGCGAGGGGCCACTTCCACTCGAGCAGGCAATCAGAATCGCGCGCGAGGTGGCCGATGCGCTCGCCTATGCGCACGAACGAGGCGTGATCCACCGCGACATCAAGCCGTCGAATATCCTGTTCGAGGCCGGGCATGCCGTGATTGCCGACTTTGGCGTAGCGCGCGCTGTCGACGCCGCGGGCGGAGCCCCCGACGGCGCGGACGAAGGCGCGGGAATGACGGCGACCGGGCTGGCCGTCGGGACCCCGGCGTACATGAGTCCGGAACAGGCTTCCGGCGGCGAGGTCGACGGCCGGGCCGACGTTTACGCTCTAGGCTGCGTTCTGTGGGAGATGCTGTCGGGCGAACCGCCGTTCTCCGGACCGACGCCGATCGCGATCCTCGCCCGAAAGGTAGCAGAAGAGACGCCGGGCGTCCGGACGCTGCGCAAGAGTGTCCCGCCAGAGCTCGAGGGTGTGGTCGCGAAGGCGATGGCCCCCATGGCCGCGGATCGGTACGAATCGGCACGGCTGTTGGAGCAGGCGCTCGAAGCGCCGCAGTCGGCCGACCGGATCCGGCCTCCCCGACGACGGCGCACCCGGGCTCGCTCGATCGCCGGCGCAGCGATCATGCTAGTCGCCCTCGTGACCGCGTGGTGGTTCTTTGGACGCGGTACACCAGTCGTGGCGGCCGCCCCGTACACGCTCGCCGTACTCACCCCGGAGAATTTGACCGGTGAGGAGGAGTACTTCGTCGAGGGGCAGCATGAGGCGCTCATCGACCATCTCGCGACGATCTCCGGCTTCCGCGTGATCTCCCGCTTCTCCATCCAGCGCTACGACGCCCGTGAGCTGACGGTGAAGGAGATCGCCGACGAGCTCGGCGTGCAGGGCGTCGTGACCTCCTACCTGGCGCGGGACGGGGACACGGTGCGGATCCGGCTGCAACTGATCGAGGCGGAGCCGACCGAGACCCTGCTGTGGACCGGGGCGCTCGACGAAACGATCGCCGGCCTGAACGGGATGTACGGCGAAGCGGCCCGGGCGATGGCGGACGGGGCGGACGTCGATCTCACGGACGACGAAGTGACAAGGCTCGGCGGCGAGCGCCGCATCGATCCCGCTACGTACGAGGCTTACCTGCGGGGGATGCACCTGGTGCAGAAGGGCACGCCGCAGGAGGTCGCCGAAGGGCTCGCATTGCTGCACGAGGTGACCGACCAGAACCCCGCCGATGCGATGGCGTGGGCCGGCCTGGCGCTCGCCTACGCCGCGGTCGGACACGGCCCGAATCCCACGCTCGAGGTGTGGACGCGGGCCCGGGCGGCGGCCGAGCGAGCCGTGAGCCTGGACTCCACCCTGGCCGAGGCGTGGTCGGCCCTCGCCGACGTCCGCTTCTACGCCGACTGGGACTGGGAGGGCGCGGAACAGGCGTTCGTGCGCGCCAACGAGCTGAATCCCAGCATCGCGATGAACCACTTCCACTACGCATGGCTGCTGCTAGTTCTGAATCGGTACGACGACGCGATCGCGGAACACGAGGCCGCGAAGCAGCTCGATCCATTCACGCCGTTCCAGTCCGCCCTCCTGGGCTGGGCATACCTCTACCGGGGTGACACGGAAGGCGCGAAGGAGCAGGCGCGGCGGACCCTCGAGCTGAGGCCAGACGGAAACATGGGACACCTCGTGCTCGGAATGGCCCAGCAGATGGATGGACTGCACGAGGAAGCGATCGCCACGCACGAGCGGATGGTCGAGTTCCACCCGTACATGCGCTGGATGCTAGGAGTCACCTACGCCCGCGCGGGCCGCACGGAGGAAGCCCGGCAGATCGCCCGCGAGATCGAGGCGGGAGAGATAATACCGCTGTTCGCGTTCGGCCTGGCAACTCTGCACGGCGCGCTCGGGGACGTCGAGGCGACGCACCGCTGGCTGACCTACGAGCCGAACCACGCCTGGCGCATCGGCGTGGCCATCGATCCGATGATGGGGATCCCGCGCGAGGTCCTGTCGGACCCGATCTTCGAGGAGTTCATGGCGCGGCTGGACCTTCCGTGGTGGAAGGGCTGATACGCCACGCATGATCTCCCCCACGCCCAACTGGCGCGCTACACCCGCCTGCCTGACCCCCCGCTTCGCCCCCGCCTCAGTACGGCGACCAGCTTGTCGGCCTCAGTACTCGACCACTTTGTCCGCTCTCAGCACCCAACCGGCTTCGCCCGCCTCGAGCTTGTACTGCACCTGTCGCGTGCCGCCGGTCGGATTCGCGTTCGTGTCCCCCTCGGCATAGACCGGGAATCGCTGCGCGAGAATCGACTCGACCACCGCGAACTCGTCGTGCCCCATATAACCTTCGGACGCCTCCGGATTATCCGTCAGCGGCGGCAGGTAGATCGGGGTCATCGATTTGCGGTTGTTGGTGGCGTAGGCGACCAGCGAGCCGTAGCTGCCCGAGCCGGCCGAGGTCGCGTAGACGTAGATCTCGGGCGAGCCGTCGTTGTTCAGGTCCGCGACCTCCGCGCCCGTGACCGTGCCGTCGACTTCGACGGTGACCGGCGAGTTGTCGATCTCCAGACCGGACGGAGTGATCGTCACTTCGTTGATCGAGCCGGAGTTGGGCGAAGTGACGTGGAAGGTGATGCCACTGTCCCAGTAGTCGGTGCTCGTGAACTCGAATGGCGCGCCTGCCTCCTGAGGGGCCTGCGCGGCTTCCTGCCCCCCGACCTGCGCGGCCTTCACTTCAGGCGTCAGCGCGGCGGCTGCGGATTCAGGAGAGGGTTCCTCCTGGGCACCGCAGGAAACAACGAAGAGCCCGGTGATCAAGGCTGTCAGGACTGGACGAGCTGAGGAATGACGCATGGCGGTCCGCCTCCCGTTGCTGATTCGATGGCTCAGTTACGGCTTTCGACTGACGGCGGTATCCACGGCGGAGTACCGCAGGCCGCACGAGACGACTCGAATGTTGCGTGGACGTGTTGAGCAGGCGCAAGCGGGGTGAACTGGCCGCGCTCCCCGAAAGCCTCGATTCCGGCCCTGCCACACTTGACTGTGACCGTCCTCGCGTCTACTTTGTTCGACAACCGAACAAAGCGGGGTTCGACGGTCCGCTCCTCCGGTGGCTCGTGACGTTGGGCTCCCGCACCCAGCCTCGAGGCAGGCCATGACTTCGAGAATCATGTCTCGTTCTATCGGCGTCCTCTCCGTGGCGCTCATCCTCGCAACAACTGGCTGTGAAAGGGACGTGAGTACCCTGGAGCCGGCGCCCTTTCCAACGGACTCCGAGGTGTTCCTCGACGAATTCGGTCCGGGGGTAGACTACGCCGCTTTCTCCGGATCCAAGGTCACAGCCCTCGACATCTCATTCCTCGTCACGTACCAGGGCTCGAGGTCGCTGCAATTCACCGTGCCGAACTTCGGCGATCCCGAGGGAAGCTTCGCGGGAGGGGCTTTTACGAGCGCCGGAGAACGTGATCTCAGGGGCTTCAACGCGCTGGAGTTCTGGGCCCGTGCCAGCATGCCGGCGACCCTGGGGCTGGCC
>JAMJQL010000006.1 GCA_023554245.1 Gemmatimonadota bacterium | reverse complement strand
TCCCGCAACTCCGTCGTCAGTCCGAGGTCGGGTCGTGAACGAGACCCGTGAACAGGATCGTGCCCGATAGCCGCTCGCGGATCACGAACAGGAAGGGCCGGTCGGCGGTAAATCCGAGCTGTGCCGACGTGGGTTTGATGGATACGCTGGTCACCGCAGCGGCCTTCGTCCCCTTCTCGTCCACTTCGACGTACGCCTTCTGCTTCACCTGGCTGATGTGCAGCTGCGCCTCGAGTGCGTCGCGGTGCATGCGTGAAAAATCGGCGATGAACGGATCGAACGCTGGCTCCATGCCAAGCGCTTTCAGCACTTCATTGAGCTGCTTCTCGTACTCCAGCTTGAACTTCGGCAGCACCACCGGCGGCTCGCGCGGCGAGAGTGAAGCCAGAATGTCCGCCCACGACTCCGAATCGAGCTGTGCTACGAAGTCGTCCAGGGACTGTCCCTCGGGCGGCAGCACCAGCGTCATGGCAAACGCCTCTCCCCCATACGGCAACTCGACGGCGGCGTAATCCGGGGTCAAGGCGAAGGGGAACTCGCCGTCCGACAGACGCATCATCGACGCCGTCACGACCGTACCGTCCTCCCGACGGAAATCGCCGGGCCGGGTGTCGACCGGATCGAACTGAACCGTCCAGTCGCCCTGGAAGTAGATCGCGTTGATCAGGAAGGCGACAATGTCGGGATCGATCGGCGGCGTCACGATCCCGTCGATCAGACCGTCGGTCGCATCGGCCACCCAGTCGTTGATCGTGTCGGCGGCCGCGGGATCGTCGAATTCGAGCGTCGTGACACGCGACTCGAAATCCGCTTCGACTTCCTCGACGTAGGCTGTCTCCGGGTGGAATCCCATGCGGAGCCAGACCGAGTTACCGATCTCCATCCGCACGCTCGGGTCGAGACCGGTGAGCAGCTGGATCAGGCTGTGGTACGAAGCGCCGATTTCCTCCCGCGACATCGACTCGAGCCCCAGGGCGTCACGCATCGCCGCATAGGTCAGGTTCTCCGCTCCGGCGAGCGCCATGCCAAGCGCCATCGATGCGCTGAGCGGCGATACGAACAGATTTCGGCCCGGATCCTCCGATGCGACGATCTGAGCCAGGAAGGAGAAGGCGAAGGAATCGCCCGCATCGACAACCTCGCGTTCTGCGGTCGTCAGTTCCCGCGGGAGAGCCTCGATCCTCGTAACCGGCTCCGGTCCGCTCGGATCGTTGCACCCGGATGCCAGGATCGGACTGAAGCAGGCCAGGGTGACCCAGAGCGAAGCGGAGAGGCGCGAACAGCAGTTTGGAGCGAACATGATCGCCGTCCAGAAGAGGTCTCGCGGGGCGCCGCATGACCGATCTGCTGAAGCTATGCAATTCCATGCCCGAAATCGAGTCGGATCGGCCCCTCAGCGAGGGACTCCGACCTTCCCGATCCGACCCGACGCGCCTATGCTGATCGAAGCGTGACGCATTCGGTTCTGGCGTCGCGACCGGGGCGGCAACTTTCATTCATGGAAAGAGAACGAACGGATTGAGCGGTATCGTGGCGCGCCTCGGCGCATTCGTACGAGAGGCACGACGAAGGAAAGTCTGGGTAACCGCGGTCGCGTATGCGGCGTTGACGGTGGGCCTGATCGAGATCTCCGGCGCCGTATCCGAAGCGTTGCTGTTCCCGGACTGGACCAGTCGGCTCGTCACCTTCCTGCTCCTGCTCGGATTCCCGATCGTCGTCGTGATGGCATGGATATTCGACTTCGAGGCCGGCGGCCTGCGGCGGACCGAGGCGCTCGAGCCTGCCGTCGAGCAACCGTCCCGAGAGAACCCGGGAGCTGGCACCCCGTCACTCTCCGGACAACGTCGCTCGGGTTTCGTGAGCGCTCCCCCCGTCCCGGAGCCCGCAGCCCCCAGACGGCGCGCCCGGAACGAATCGCCGCTGACGGCTGAACCAGCCCCCCCGGATCCCGACCGGCTGAAACGTGCGGCGTTGGGACACGTTCGACACGAGCTTCGGACTCCGATCAATGCCATCCTCGGCTATTCAGAAATGCTGCTCGAAGACGAGGATGATCCCGAAGTGAGCGCGGACCTGAAGAGGGTCAACGAGTCTGGACGACGTCTGCTCGGCGTGGTCGACTCCATCCTCAACCCGACCAGGCTCGAAGGAGCCATCGATCGGGAGCTCGAGAGCTTCGCGGCCGAGATCGAAGCAGACTTGAGGACGCCGATCAACGCGGTCGTCGGCTATTGCGAGATGCTGCTCGAGTCGCAGCAGGAGATCGGCCGGGACATCCTCGTCCCTGACCTGGAGAAGATTCTCGTAGCCGCACGAACGCTTCTCGCCACGAGTGCGGACATCGTCCAGGTCGCCACGCAGGCGCCCGGGCTCGAAGATGCCGGCCTGCCGAACCGGCTGTTGGACTCTTCGGAACTCACCCGTGGTGTGCTGGCGAAACTCCCCACATCGGAGATGCGCCAGGAGCAGGACGCCCTGGGGCAGGGCTCCCTGCTGGTCGTGGACGACAACCCGACCAACCGCGACCTCCTGACCCGGCAGCTCGCACGGCAAGGATATATCGTCGCGGCGGCCGCGGACGGTCAGGAAGCGCTGAACCGGCTCGCCGAGCAGGAGTTCGACCTCGTCCTGCTCGACGTGATCATGCCGGGCATGGACGGCGTCGAGACGCTCCTCCGGCTGAAGTCCGACGATCGGCTGGCGGCGATTCCCGTCATCATGCTCTCCTCGCTCGACGAGGTCGATAGCGCGATCCGCTGCATCGAGGCGGGGGCCGAAGAGTTCATCACCAAGCCCGTGCAACCCAAACTGCTCGAGGCACGGATCGCGGCGAACCTCGAAGTCAGAAGTCTGCGGGAGCGCGAGAGAGCTTTGCGCGCCCGGATCGAAGCCGATTCGGAGACGATCGACCGGCTGCTCAGATCCACTTTTCCGACCGGCATCGCGGAGAGGATCAGAGGGGGCGAGACCGGCATTGTAGAACCGATCGCGCGCGCGACCGTCCTCGTCTGCCTGCCCGACGGGCGCGGATTCGGAACCGGAAACCGGCTTTCAAACGACATCGGCCGGCTTGCCGGCTGGTTCGAGATCTTCGACACGCTATGCCGGGAGCACGGCGCGTACCTGTGCTCCGGTGGACGGCACGGATTTCTGGCCGCAGCCAACCGACCGGAGGGATCGGCCGGCGACGAGGACGCGGTGACCATGGCCGATCTGGCCATTACGTTCCGCGACACGCTCCAGTCGCAGACCGATGAATCCGGGCCCCCATTCCGGTTCGGACTGCATTCCGGACCCGCGCTCGGGGCGGTCATCGGCCGCGACCGACTCCGGTTCGACCTGTGGGGGGAGTCGGTGGACACGGCCCGTCACCTGGCATCGAGTGCCGAGCCGGGCACCGTGATCGTCTCGCCCGGCGCCAGTGCGTTGCTGAAGGACCGCTACCGGCTCGATCCCGGAAGGGTCACCGAGATTCACGGCCTCGGCCAGATGCGACCGTTCATCCTGCAGGACAGACTCGAACGAGGTGGAGCTGATGCCTGATCGCCCGGGAGGGAACTCTTCGGCTGCGAGAGATGATCGCGCCACCCACCGTCAGTCCGCACTCCTGAGGCTCTCGACCGGAATCGCCTCCGCGCACGACGAAGATTCGGTCTGTGCCAGCGTGGTCGAGGGCCTGCACGACGATGCGCTCGGCTACGATTTCATCGGCGTCTTCCTCGTCGACCCGGCGACCGGCGAGCGTGTGATGCGTGCGAGCGTCGGCTGGCCGGGCGATCACGACGACTACCGGGTCGCCCCGGGCAGCGGCCTGAGCGAGCGCCCCCTCGCCGATGGCAACCTCCACTATTCCCCGGTCGTGACCGAGGAGCCCGGATACGTGAGCGACGCGCCGGCCGGAGGTTCGGAAATCGATGTGCCGATCAAGATCGACGGCGAGGTGGTAGGAGTGCTCGTGGTGGAGAGTACAGAGGAGGACGCCTTCGGTCCGGCGGATTTCGAGATCCTGACGGCCGCCGCACAGCAGGCGGGAATCGCCATCGCCCGGAGTCGGCTGATCTCGATCGAGCGGCAGACGACGCAGGAGCACAGGGCCGTCCTCGACACCCTGGCCGACCTCTCCGGCGAGCTGGAGCTCGGCCGGGCCCTGCAGCGCGTCCTGGAACGCGCAGTCGCGATGCTGGATGTCACGGGCGGAGAGCTCGCGATCTTCGACGAGGACCGGGGCGAACTGGAAATCGTCGCGAGTCACAACATCGGCTCCGACTCGATCGGTACACACCTGCGGCTCGGGGAAGGCGCCATGGGCGCGGTCGCGGAGAGCCACGAACCCCTGATCATCCCGGACTACCTGACCTGGACCGGACGCAGTGAGAAGTATGCCGACACCACCGCGCGCGGCGTGATGGTCGTTCCCCTCCTGCTCGGACACCGGCTCGTTGGCACCCTGGCCAGCGTCCATCTCGAAGAAGGACGCGAGTTCGGGCCGGAAGACCTGCGGCTGCTGGGCCTGTTCGCGCCGCAGGCCGCCATCGCGATCGAGAACGCGCGCCTGTACACCGAGGCGCAGCAGACGGCCGGGGAGCAGCGCGCGGTGCTGGACACCCTCACCGATCTTTCGTCGGAGCTAGAGCTCTCTCGTCTCCTGCAGACGGTCGTGGAGCGCGCAGTCGCACTGCTCCGCGTCACCGGGGGCGAGCTGGCGATCTACGACGAGGCACGGCAGGAACTGGAGATCGTCGCCAGTCACAACATCGGCTCCGACTCCATCGGGACCCGTCTTTCGCACGGCGAGGGCGCCATGGGACGGGTGGCGGACACCCGGGAAGCGCTGATCATCCCGGACTACAGGACCTTCGACGGCCGCAGCGACAAGTACGCCGACACGACGGCGCGGGGCGTGGTGGTCGTGCCGCTGATGATCGGCAGCCGGCTGGTCGGAACCCTCGCGAGCGTTCACCTGGAAGAAGGCCGTGAGTTCGGTCCCGAGGATCTCCGCCTGCTGAATCTGTTCGCGCCCCAGGCTGCCATCGCGATCGAAAACGCTCGTCTTTACACCGAGGCGAAGCGGCAGAGGCAGTACTTCCAGACCGTGGTCGAGAACAGTCCGGTCGCGATCGTGACGCTCGACCTGGATGGCCGTATCGCCTCGCTGAACCCGGCGTTCGAGACCCTGTTCGGATTCCCGCCGTCGGAGGCGCTCGGCCGGGACCTGGACGAGCTGATCACCACCGGCGAGACGAAGATCGAGGCGAAGCGACGCACGCAGCAGGTGTTCGCGGGAGACATCACCCGGGGGATCGGCCGACGCAGACGCCGGGACGGATCGTTCATCGATGTCGAGTTTGCCGGCGTGCTGGTGGATGTCGACGGCACGAGCTCCGGGATCGTCGCCCTGTACCACGACATCACCGAGCTGCTCGAGGCGCGGCACGACGCCGAGTCGGCCAGCCGGGCCAAGAGTCAGTTCCTCGCCAGCATGAGCCATGAGCTCCGCACCCCGCTGAATGCGATCATCGGGTACAGCGAGATGCTGCAGGAGGATGCGGAAGAGGAGGGCCAGGAAGAGTTCGTCCCCGACCTTCAGAAGATCCACTCTGCCGGACGACACCTGCTCGCGCTGATCAACGACATCCTCGACCTGTCGAAGATCGAGGCGGGTAAGATGGAGCTCTACCTCGAGAAGTTCGACGGCGGCGAGGTGATCGAGCAGGTCGTCACCACGATCCAGCCGCTGATCGAGAAGAACGGGAACCGGCTCGAGGTTCGGGGGGCAGGCGACGTCGGACTGCTCCGGACCGACGCGACCCGACTCCGGCAGGTGCTTCTCAATCTGCTCTCGAACGCATCGAAGTTCACCGAGAACGGGCAGATCACCCTCGAGGCCGAGCGCCTGAGCGCAAAAGGCTCCGAGGGCGACTGGATTTCGATCGCCGTCCGCGACACCGGCATCGGCATGAGCGACGAGCAGCTCGGCCGCCTGTTCGAGGCATTCAGTCAGGCGGAAGCATCCACCTCGAAGCGATACGGCGGAACCGGGCTCGGCCTCGCGATCAGCCGCAGCTTCTGCCGCCTGATGGGCGGAGACATCTTCGTCGACAGCGAACCCGGCGCCGGATCGACTTTCACGGTTCGAATCCCCGTGGAAGCCCCGGAATCGGAGTCGAACGCGGCCGAGCGCGCCGGAGACGAGCCCGCGCTCGAAGAAAGTAACGTGCAGGACGACTCGTTCGACGAGGCCGTGGGCACGATCCTGACCATCGATGACGACCCGGAGGCCCGTTCCCTGCTCCGCCGGATCCTCGAGCGTGAGAGCTTCCGGGTCGTCGGAGCAGCCAGCGGCAGCGAGGGCCTGCGAATGGCCCGCGCCGGACGTCCGGATTGCATAACGCTCGACGTGATGATGCCCGGCATGGATGGCTGGGAGGTGCTGACCGAGCTGAAGCGGGACCCCGAGCTCGCAGACATCCCCGTCGTCATGCTGAGCATCCTGGATGAGCGGAACCTGGGATTCTCGCTCGGCGCGTCGGACTACCTGACGAAGCCGGTCGATCGCGACAGGCTGCGCGATGTCCTGGCCCGGTTCACCGACGGATCGGACAGGGCAGCGGTCCTGATCGTGGAAGACGATCCGGGAACCAGGGAATCGCTCCGACGCACCTTCGAGCGCGAAGGATGGGCGACGCACACGGCCGAGCATGGCCGGGCAGCGCTGGAACGATTGGACGGTCTGCGACCGACCCTCATTCTGCTCGACCTGATGATGCCCGAAATGGACGGCTTCGAGTTTCTCGAATCCCTGCGCGCCCTTCCCGGCGGTGCCGAGATCCCGGTTGTGGTTCTCACCGCCATGGACCTGTCCCCGGAGGACCGGGCTCGCCTGAACGGCGGCGTCGAGCGGGTCGTGTCCAAAGGTGGCGGACCGCCGGATGGCCTGGTGGCCGAGCTTCGACGGCTGGTGACGCCCGGCCGGAACCCGGAGACCGGTTCGTGAGCGGCAGCCCGGACGCGAGACCCGGTGCCGGAGGGGGAACCGGCGCGAACGGACGGCGACGTCAGGCCGCCCTGCTCCGACTGAGCACGGCGATCGCCGCTGCGGAAGAGGAAACGGAGATCTGCCACGCCGTAGCCGACGGACTGTACGACGAGGCGCTCGGTTACGACTTCGCCGCGGTCCTGCTCGTGGACGGGGCGACCGGTGATCGCGTTCTCGTGGCCAGTCGCGGCCGTGCCGACGCGCCCCAAGGTCTGCACGTCAAGCCGGGCGTAGGGCTCAGCGAGCGCCCCCTGCTCGACGGACGGCTTCACTACACGCCCAAGGTCACGCAGGACACCCGATACCTGCCGACTCGCAACGAGGGCTCGGAGGTGGACCTGCCTCTTCTCGTAAACCGCGAGCTGGTGGGAGTTCTGGTGGTCGAGAGCGATCGGCCCGACGCATTCGGTCCGGAGGACTTCGAGATCCTTCAGGCGGCCGCCAACCAGACGGGAATCGCGATCGGGCGTGCCCGCCTGCTGGCCGCGGCGCAGCGACGAGCTGACGAGGAGGAAGCGCTTCGCGCCACCATGTCCGACCTCTCCTCTCAGCTCGAGCTCTCCACCCTGCTGCAATCGGTGCTCGAGCGGGCCGTGGGACTCCTGGGAGTCAGCCACGGCGAGCTCGCGATCTTCGAGCCGTCCAGCCAGGACCTGGTGGTCGTCGCCGGACACAACGTGGGAGAGAAGGAGACGATCGGGACCCGGATGGCGATCGGCGAGGGAGCGATGGGTCACGTCGCCCGCACACATGAGCCGCTGGTCATTCCGAATTACCGGGAGTGGGACGGCCGCTCCGAGCAATACGAGCAGGTCGAGTTCGTCAGCGTCATGGTGGCGCCGCTTCTGATCGGTGGACGGCTGGTGGGTGCGCTCGCCTTCATGGACAAGGACCCCGACCGGGTGTTCGGCGACGAAGATCTGCGCCTGCTCAACCTGTTCGCCCGGCACGCGGCGATCGCGATCGACAACGCTCGCCTGTTTACCGCCGAGCGGAGACGCGCGAGCGAGCAGCAGGCGCTGCTCGACACCTTGAAGGACCTGTCCGGCGAGCTCGAGTTGTCGAAGGTGCTTCACGGGGTGCTCGAACGGGCGGTCACCCTTCTCCAGGTGGCGGGTGGAGAGCTGGCGACGTGGGATCCGGTCCGCCAGGACCTCGAGATCGTGGCCAGTCACAACATGGGCACGAATGCGGTCGGGACCCGAATGGCACTCGGAGAAGGTGCCATGGGTCGGGTGGCCGAGACCTCCGAGCCGCTGGTCATCCCGCGCTACCAGGAGTGGATCAGCCGATCGGAGAAATACACGCAGAGCGTCGTACAGACCGTGATGGCCGTGCCGCTTCTCATCGGCTCCCGACTGGTCGGAGTGATCGCCGCGGTCCACTCGGAACCGGACCGCGAGTTCGGCGAGGATGACCAGCGCCTGCTGGAGCTGTTCGCTCCGCAGGCCGCGATCGCGATCGAGAACGCGCGCCTGTTCACCGAGTCGCGCAGACAGAAGCAGTACTTCGAGGAGCTGGTGCGCAACAGCCCGGTCGCGATCGTGACCCTCGACACTTCGCACAACGTCGTGAGCTGCAACCCGGCGTTCGAAGAGCTTTTCGGCTATGCGGGCGACGAGATTCGCGGCCGGAATCTCGACGATCTGATCACCACGCCGGAGACCCGCGTGGACGCGATGGGCTACACACAGCAGGCCCTGGCGAGAAATTCGGTCGAGATCATCTCGCAGCGCCGCAGGAAGGACGGTCGTCTGCTCGATGTGGAAGTGCTCGGTGTTCCGGTTCTCGTAGATGGAAAGCCGGAGGGGCTCATGGCGCTCTATCACGACATCACCGAGCTGCTTCAGGCCCGTGAGGACGCCGAGTCGGCGAATCGCGCCAAGAGCCAGTTCCTGGCCAACATGAGTCACGAGCTGCGGACGCCGCTGAACGCGATCATCGGCTACAGCGAGATGCTGGCCGAGGACCTCGCGGATGAGGGGGACGGCGAGCACGTGCCCGATCTCGAGAAGATCGGCACCGCCGGCAAGCACCTCCTCTCATTGATCAACGAGATTCTCGACCTGTCGAAGATCGAGGCCGGCAAGATGGAGCTCTACCTCGAGCGATTCGACGCCGATGCCGCGCTCGAGGAAGTCATGGCGACGATCGATCCGGTGGCCTCGCAGAACGGGAACGAACTGGTGCTGAATCGGGACGGCCCTGTCGGAGAGATCCGCTCGGATGCGGTGAAATTCCGGCAGATTCTTCTCAACCTGCTCTCGAATGCCTGCAAGTTCACCGAGGACGGCAGGGTGACTCTGGAGGCGGTGCGATCGACGGGCGGCGACGTGCTCCCGGACCGTCTCACCCTCTCGATCCGGGACACCGGGATCGGGATGAACGAGGAACAACTGGGGCGGCTGTTCGAAGCGTTCAGTCAGGCGGACGTCTCCACGACACGGAAATTTGGCGGCACGGGACTCGGGCTCGTTATCAGTCGCCGATTCGCGCGGATGATGGGAGGGGACATCGAGGTCACGAGCACGCCGGGAGAGGGATCGGTATTCACCGTCACCCTGCCGGCGGAGGTCGCCGAGCAAGCGGTCCCCGAGGTCGATGCGATCGGACCCGAGACCGAATCCGCGGAGCTGACGCAGGCGCTACTCAGTGCCTCCGGGCCGGGCACCGCGGGTACGATTCTCGTGATCGACGATGATCCGGGCACCCACGATCTGCTTCGCAGAGCCCTGTCGCGCGAAGGCTATCGAGTCGAAGGCGCGCCCGACGGAGAGTCGGGACTCGCCCGGATCCGGGAACTTCGTCCCGACGCGATCATCCTCGACGTCCGGATGCCCCGGATGGATGGCTGGTCGGTTCTTTCGACGCTCCGCGCCGACCCCGACCTGTCGACGATTCCGGTCATCGTGCTCTCGATGCTCGACGACCGGAACGTGGGATACGCGCTCGGGGCCGCCGATTACCTGACGAAGCCCGTAGACGCCAGGCAGCTGGTAGCCACCCTGTCACGGTTCTGCCCCGATCGCGAAGCGCCGATCCTCCTGGTCGAAGACGATTCCGACGCACGCGAGAGGGTGAGGCGTGTTCTCGAACGGGACGGGTGGAAGGTGGAGGAAGCCGGGAACGGCCGCGAAGCGCTCGCGCTGCTTCCGGATCTCCAGCCCCAGCTCGTGGTCCTCGATCTCATGATGCCGGAGATGGACGGGTTCGAGCTGGCCGCAAGAATGAAGGCCGACGCGAGGTGGCGGGCTCTCCCGGTCCTGGTGCTATCCGCGCTCGACCTGTCGGCCGAGCAGAGGCAGAGACTTTCCGGCTCCGTAGACGTTATCATGCAGAAGGGTGGCAGCGAGCTGGAGGAACTGCTTCCCGAGATCCGGTCCCTCCTCGACTCCGCGCGCAGCTCGGCCGAGGCGGAATCAACCCGACCCGAAAGGAACCCTGAGTGACGAAGATCCTGCTGGTAGAAGACGATGAGATGAACCGTGACATGCTCTCGCGGCGGCTGTTGAAACGTGACTACGAGGTCGTGATCGCCACGGATGGCGAGCAGGGCGTCGCGATGGCGGGAAGCGAGAACCCCGATCTCATCCTGATGGACATGAGCCTTCCGGGCATCGACGGTTGGACGGCGACCCGGCAGGTCAAGAGCGACGACGCGACCCGTTCGATCCCCGTGATCGCCCTGACCGCGCACGCCATGGCGGGAGACAGGGAGAAGGCGCTCGAAGCGGGCTGCGATGACTTCGACACGAAGCCGGTGGAGTTGAAGCGGCTGCTGGGCAAGATCGAGGCGCTGCTCGGAAACGGCTGACCCTCGTGAGGCGGCCCCGCTCGTCGTCAGCGGGTCGGAACGGGCTCAGCTACCGGCGGCCGCCGCCGCGGCTGCGGCTTCCTCTACCGCCTTCTTCACGGCTGCGGCGAGCGCCTGCTCCTCGGTGATCCGGGCGATCCTCTCCTTGCGCTCACGGAGAAGCGGCTTGCCCAGCACAGGCTTCAGAATCCCCGTGGCGGAGGCGACTGCGACGGCGATCGCGGTCCGCTCATCGAGCGCCCCTTCTCCCTCCACCGCCTCCCGGATCCTCTCGACCAGCCTCCGCTTGGGAGCCGGATCGAGCTGCGGATAGAAGGTCCAGGGAAACAGAAGCAGGATCCGCGCGTTGCGCTCTCGTAGCACGCCGCGCCGGACGAGCCCGGTTCCTACCCGTTTCCGCAGCCCGCTCATCTGCGAAAGGCGTCCGACCCAGTCCTTGGGCGACCGCTCCTTCTTCGAGTCCTGAATCTTCCGGAGCACCTCGTCGAGCAGCGGATCGGAGAGAAGCTTCGGATTCGCCGGCACGATCCGGTCCTTCGAGGGCTTCGAGCCGCGCAGGAGCTCGGCCCGGCCCTCGAGAACCAGCTCGCCCAGCAGGCCAGCGCTGATTCCGTACTTGAAGTTCGAGGCCTTGATCGTCCCCTTTTCGTCATCGAGGGCGAGAAGGAGCATCTCTTCGTGAAGCCGAAGCTCCGGCCTGGCCCGCATCCGGCCCGCCTCCATCAATTCGTACGGACGATGACCAGTCGCGGCTCGATCGCCGCGTCGAGCTCGTTCCCGGACCCGTTCACCAGCTCAATCCGGGTCGCGCCGGCACTCTGCGACGCGCTCAGCGTCAGGTACAGGCCTGTGGCCGTAAACAGCTCGGCGTCGAGCACGGCGGTGCTGCCGAGGCCGCGCGAGACCGTTTCCAGCGGGTATCCGCCGTTCGGAGGCGTGATCAGCGCTCCCACCGGAGACTCATAGATCTCCCGCATCCGGTACGAGGGCAGCAGCAGATCCGGCCCGGCGGCGACGCCCGGTCGGTCCTCCGTCGTGAGCATGCCGGCCCAGTCGGTGGCCAGTATGTCGAAATCGATCCCGAAGACGTCCGAAACCGCGTCGCGCGAATTGCTGAAGTTGGTCTGGATCAGCGCCCGCGTTCGGGCCGCCTCCCCTGCCGTGCTCTCTTCCGTCCGGTCGAGGGCGTAGCGCAGGAACATCCAGGCCGAGCCCCGCATCCGGAAGGTGTTGAAGTCGAGCGGATCGGTCGCGACCAGCAGGGCCGCCGTGTCCGCCGGCGAATTCAGATACTGGGCGAGGTTGAACCAGTTGTTCAGGTACCACTTGCGGAATACGTCCTGCTGTTCTGCCGTGTTCAGCAGGTCGTCGGGGCCCAGGTCCTGGCCAGGTCCCACCCCGTTCAGGGCGTGGCCCACCACCTCTTCGGCCAGGTGCGACAGTCCCTCGTTGATCCAGATATCCTGCGCACCGCCATTCCCGGTCTGCGCATTGATCATGTGCTGGAACTCGTGGGCCACCGTGTTGTCGGTGAACCGAAGCACCGCATCCTTCTCGATCCCGTCACCGGCGCCCGGCGTCAGGTCACCGTTCGGATCGGGCACCATGAGGTAGAACATCTCGGCATCGTTGCCGCCTACGAACCCCAGGTCCAGCGGGCAGGTGAAGCCCGCGATGAATCCCTCGTCGTAGCTGTCGCTCATCCGGTTGACGCCTGCCGAGTAGAGCAGGATCACGCGGCCGTTCGCATCGATGTCGCCGGGCTCGCCGAAGTAGGTGACGTCCGTGTCGTATACCGGGTCATCGAAGTTCGCGGCGATGTCAGCATACTCGGCCTGGCTGAAAGCGCCCTCGGCGAGGACGTCCTCCACCACGACGGCGCGTGAGCTGACGTTTCGAACCACTCCACGCACGTCCTCGGGGGCATTCGGGAAGTCCGTCTGGTTGATGCAGGAGAACCCGAAGTCGAGCGTGTCCCCGACGGCGGGAACCTCGAACAGCGCTCCCGTCGCAGCCGCGGCGCGCTGTCGGATCTGGGGCAGCAACGGTGTCTCGAGCTGGCGCAATCTGAGGTCGAACGCCGATTGGGCGGTCCGCCAGGCGGCGAGCGTTTCATCGCTCATGGAGCCCGACTGCATCGATGGCAAAAGCCGAGGAGCTGACCCGCTCACCGGTCCCGACGCCGCGGTCGTTGTCGCCGCCACCGGGATACTCGACGCTGCCTCGACCGGGCCGAGACGCAGCTCCATGTCCTGGAAACCGAGACCCCGGGCCATGCTCGTCGCGACCACCTCGTACTCGACGCCGGGCGCGGCGGCGGGCAGGACCACGCAGTCCACGGCCGCCGACCCGTCGAACACGAGGTGCTGGCCCGGGGCGAGATTCGCCTCGAGGCAGCCCGTCGGGGTGGGCGGATCGGTCGTGCCGGGCGAACTGCTGCTGCACGCCGAGCCCAGCAGGCCGGCGGTCAGCGCACAGAGAACGGACAAAGTCCGGCCGCCGTGTTCCGGCAAATATTGTTTACCCACGTCAATTTTCTCCCTGGTATTCGGTGTTCCGGGTCGCTGATACTCGGCCGGGCACGATCGGTGCCACCTGACGGCGCAGCTGGACCCGGAGCCTCTACCAGGGTGGGTAGCGCTCCAGATCCGGACCGAATTCTTCCGGGGTCGGAGCCTCCTCATCCCACAGCGAGCCGAACTGTCGGGCGAGGTCGTCGGCTACGGTACCGATCAGCTCTGCGGCCTCCAGATCCGCCAGCCACTCCGACGGCAATGCTGCCTCACCGAACCGGGCGCCCAGCAGGTTCCCGCAGATCGCGCCGGTCGAATCGGAGTCGCCCGAGTGATTGACCGCGAGCAGAACTCCGGCGCGGAAGGACTCCTCGGGCGACGCTCCCGTCCGGTGCGATTCCTCGGCCACGAGAGCGCAAGCCAGGGCGATCGCGAGCGCCTCTTCGGCGATCCATCCTCCCCCGAGCACCGTCTCGATCCACTCGGGCGTCGGAGCCGCGCCCGACGAACGCACCTTGCCGCCCAGATCCACGGCCGAGCGGATCGCGGCCAGGGTCTCGTCGGCGGCCTCCCAGTCGGAGAGTTCTGCGACCGCCGTGGCGATCGCAGCCCGCAAGGGGGCGCCAACGCACAGTTCCGTTATGATGGCGGCCAGCGCGCCAGCGGCGAGTCGGCCAGTCGGGTGACCATGGGTCAGGCCGGCGAAGTCGGCCGCCATCTCGAAAGGATTCCAGTCGATCGGGAATGCGAGGCCCACGGGCGCGACGCGCATCACGCCTCCGCACCCCTTGCTGGCGTTGCGCGCCGGGACCAGCGGATCCCTGGGGAGCGCCTTCAGTCCCATCAGGCAGGTGTTGCCCGGCGCTCGCTCGGCGTGCAGGACATCATGTCCGACCAGCCAGCCCGACACGACCTTGCCGAACCCCTTCGCCTCCACTCCGTTCTCGCCTTCGGCCGGTATACCCTGCGTGTGCAGCCAGCGCAGGTGTGCGTCGGTCAGGGGCACCAGAGGATCGCAGTCCCCTTCCCTCCAGGCCTGGTTGTCGGCCCTGATCAGGCCCTCGGCCACGAACAGCGTCATCTGGGTGTCGTCGGTGAATCGACCCTCCCGGCGCCCCCAGGACGGTATGAATCTCGTAACACCGTCGGGGCCGCATTTCTCGCGAATCGCCTCTATCGGGTCGAACTCCACCCCGGCCCCCAACTGGTCCCCGATCGCTCCACCGAGGAGCGCCCCGCGCACACGGGCAGCGTATTTCGTGCTCATCTTCTCTCCTGAGGGCAACACCGAGTTCAAGCCAGGTCCGAGGGGCCTTCGGAACGTGGAGAGGAGCAGATACAGAACCGGGCGCGGTCGGACAAGGGCAAACCGATCAGCCCGCTCGAGAGGTCACGGTGATTCAGTAAGCGGGCAGCGCCGCGTCCGGCGGGAGCGGGCGGAACTCCCTTCCCTCGAGATTGATCCGCGGCAGAATTTCCGTTTTGAACCGCCGATGCTCGAAGACCGGTGCATCGAAGGGCTCGGGATCCCACACTCCACCCAGACCGCCGTAGGGGCGCCGATCCAGCAGCCAACCCAACGCATCGACCGCGTGGTCGTGCATACCGAGATACGCCCAGATGGACGGGAATACTACGAATCGTCCCTGGCGCTCCCGCGGCTCGGCGTATGCGAGCAGCTCGGTGGCATCTCCCGATTCGAGCGCCTCGCCCGCGAGTCGAAAGGCGGTCGTGTCCCAGAGCACCGCGCCGAAGCGGTCCAGGGCCTCCCGGTACCTGCCGTCCTGCAGCTCCATGAGCGCAAACGAGTTATGCACGTAGTGCACCCTGCCCTCGGGGTCGATACGCATCGCCTCCTCGTAGATCGCGCGCGCCTCCTCCCGGCGGCCGTTCAGCCACAACGACCAGCCCATCACGTTGAGACGGATCGGAGACCGATCGAGGGAAAGTGCGCGGGCGGCCTCGACCAGCGCATCGGCAGGTCGGCTGGTATAGAACAGCAATTCGGCGTACTGCGCATGCGCCTCGACATTGTCCACGTCGAGCTCTATCGCGCGCTGATACTCACGCTCTGCCGCATCCCACTGCCAGCGGTCCCGGTAAGTGTTTCCGAGTGCCACCCGGGCAGAGGCGTTGCGTGGATCCAGTTGCAGGGCCCGGCGGGCGGCCTCCTCGGCGTCGCCCAGTGACTTGCGCCAGACCGCCGGGTCCTCGCTTTCGCCCGAGTCGCCCGCGTAAAACGGGTACAGGGCGAGACTCTCAGCGAGACCGGACCAGGCGGGAGCCCAGGTCGAGTCCCTGGCGACCGCAGCTTCGAACAACTCGATTGCCCTCAGAATCTCGGCGAGTCCCCGGTCCCGCATTGACGCTCGCCCCGCCAGGTAGAGGTCATACGCCTCGAGGTCTCCCGTCGGCACGACCAGGGTCTCGCCTTCGTCGAGCCCCAGGGGGATGGTCAACTCCTCGGCGATCGACTCGGCGATTTCCGACTGGATCTCGAACACGTTCTCCAGGCGCCGATCGTAGGTCTCCGACCAGAGGTGGGAGTTCTGGCGGGCATCGATCAGCTGGGCCGTGATCCGGAGCTGGTCGCCCGCCTTCCGGACGCTCCCTTCAAGCAGGTACTCGACGTCCAGCTCGCGGCCCACCTCGCGGAGGTCCATGCTCGTTCCCTTGTAGGCGAACGCCGACGTACGGGCTGTCACCTTCAGCTCCTCGATCCGGCTGAGCGTATTCAGAATCTCCTCGGTGATCCCGTCACTGAAGTACTCCTGGTCGCCCCCCTGGCTCAAGTCGACGAAAGGGAGCACCGCAATCGACGGGCGGGGATCCTCTTCGGCATCGACGTACGAGAGCTGGATCGGCCTCTCGGTCGCGGACGGATCGGACGACTCGGACCCGCGCGCCGCCGGATCGGCGTTCCCCGACCCGGGGTTACCGTCTACCGAACTCCGGCCCACGTACCAGGCCCCGATCACGAGTGCGGTGACGCCCGCCAGCGCGAGAATTCCTGCCGGCCACCGCTTCGACGCAGGTGCCTCGATGATCCGCGTGAGCTCCCCCGGTGACGCTTCCTCCGTCCGCTTTACACCCTCGGGCGTCAACTCGAAGGCCCAGGCGAGGATCACGGCGATCGGGAACCCGAGCAGCAACAGGAGCGTGATGAAGCGATAGGTCCATTCCGGAAGTAGCAGGGCCGGAACGATCAGCTCGGCGATCTGGATGATGACGAAGCCGACCGCGCCGTATACGGCCATGACGCGGAACACGCGCCGTCGTTTCAGCTCCGCGAAGAAGCGCTGGTAGCCCGGGGTCTGGTCAGACATGGGCTACAAGATCACCGGACGGGAGTTGTGATGGAAGGGAGAGCGGCATGGGATGCCGCGGCAAAAACGACTCCGCAACGAACGCGAATGTTCAGCGCTGATCGGCCGCAATGGCGATGGCAGCAATGCCGAGAGCCGCGAATGCCCCGATCGCCACGATCGACAGGACATCCGTCTTCTCTTCCTGTACGATCACCTGCTGAACCTCGCTCGCCGGGATCCGGATCTCCTGTCCGTGCGACTGTCCGATCCAGGTTCCGTTCTCGAGAACCGGGCTGATGGGATTGAACAGCTGTTCCGTCCCATCCTTCAACAGCAACCCGACGACCTCCTGGTCTTCGGTCAGTGAGGCCACGGCCGGGGGGGCGACGTTCGTCGTCACCGGCTTCGTGCACGCCGTGATCGAGAGCGCGCCCAGCAGGAGCAGTGGAAGCAGTGATCTTGTCAGGTGGGATCGTGGCGTGCGGGGCATTTCGTGGGCTCCTGTCCGGTGGAGGCGCTGGCCGCGTTAGGTTGTTCAACATGACCTGTTCCATTCCGGCGCGACAAGGGGTGGCTGCGGTCCTGCTCGGGATCCTGGCGACGTCCTGTTCTTCGGGGGAGACCTCCCGCCCGGGATTCCCTCGCTCGGAAACGACACCGGTGGCCGATGCACCGTTCCCGTACGCGACGGCCGAGGAGGTCGGTCTCGATCCTCAGCGGCTGTGGCGGTTCAAGGAGCGACTCTACGCACGTGTGCTGGCGCGTCACCTGGTGGGAGCCGAGATCCTGGTCCTGAAGGACGGCCGTATCGTGCTGCACCAGGCGATGGGCTGGGCCGACATCGACCGTCAGATCCCTCTGGAGCGGTACAGCATCTTCCCGATCGCCTCGATGACCAAGCCGGTTCTCGGCTCGGCCGTCCTCCAGCTCGTCGAGCAAGGCCTCATCCGGCTCGACGCGCCGGCGGCAACCTACCTCAAGTCATTCGACAATCCGCGATCCGGGGGTGTCACCATCCAGCAGCTTCTCACGCACCGCTCGGGCTTCGCGCAGGGTGCCGAGCCGGACGGTTATCGGGACGCGGCGAGCCTCGCAGAGGCGGTCACACTCCTCGGCGAAGCAGGCCCGGACTTCCCCCCCGGCGAGAGATTCATCTACTCGGGTCTCAATTCCGATGTGCTCGGCGCCGTGGTCGAGGCCGTGACCGGGGAACGGGTGGAGAATGTCCTGGAGGCCCTGATCCTGGGGCCTCTGGAGCTCGAGGATACGCACACGGCCTTCGCACCCGATCTTCCCTGGGCCCCGCGCGTGCCCAGTCTGTACCGGAGCTGGTCGAAAGGCCGCTGGGAGCGGCACTGGAACCCCCTTCGCCCGCATGAAACGAACTGGTTCAGCCCGGCGAGCGGGCTGTACGGGTCCGCGTTCGATTACGCGAGGTTCCTCCAGAGCTATCGGAAAGCAATGCTGATCGCCGACACGACGATTTCCCTCGCCCTGGCAGACCCCGCCGCAGCCGATCGCTCCGAATCAGCCCCACGGTGGTACGGCATGCACTGGGAGATCTACGCACCTCCGCCAGATTCCGCCCAGCTTCCCATGTTCGGACATCGAGGCGCGACCGGCACCGTGGGGCTGGTCATACCCCAATCCAACACTCTAATAATTTACTTGACAAATTCGATGGAAAACGATGTCGTGGATGAGGTTATCCTGGCGGCCGTCGAGGTCTTCAGGAATTGAGGCGAAGGAAGAGAACGCTCACTCTCCTGCTATCGTCGGCAGGCCGATCTCTCCCATGATCCGCCGGGTGTAGGGCTCGTCGCGTATGATCTGGAATCTCGGGTCAACGCCGAGAAACAGCAGCTGGGGATCCCCTTCGGCATGCGCCGCCTCTAGCCATTCCATCGCACGGTCGATCTCGCCGAGCTCCGCCCGCAACTGGACCCAGTTGAAGGGCCGCACGCGACCCTGTCCCTCAAGTCTGGTCAGGGCTTCCCTTCCTCGCTCCCGGACAGCTACGTCCCGGATCCCTGAGATTACGGTTCGAATGTCCTCGGGCGAATCGAAGCCTTCGGTTCTCAACCATGCTTCGTACTCCGGAATCGCCTCCTCGTAGCGGTCGCTGGCCAGCAGCAGTCCTGCCTTTTCCGCCTGGATTTCCGGCACTTCCGGCCGATCTGCCATGGCCCGATCGAAGGCCACGAGACTCTCGTCGATTCTGCCCTCCATCGCGAGAGCGGACGCATACTGCCAGGTCGCGTGCATGGACAACGGATCGACGGTGACGGCCTGTTGGCAAATGGAAAGCGCCGCTTGCGTCTCTCCGATGACCGCCCGGAACAGGCACTCCCAACCGAGCCCTTGCGCGTAGCTCGGATCCAGTTCGCGCGCTGTCTCGAAGGCCTCGGCCGCCCCCCTCCAGTCGTGGTCGAACTCGTACAGCAGCACGCCGAGCGCCGCATACGCCTCGGCAAGCGTCGGGTCGAGCTCGATCGCACGGCGCGCGGCGCGTTTTCCTCTCTCAGCCGCTTCCGAGGCCGGGAAATCGATGTACCAGGGCAGCGCGTCGTACACGGCTGCGAGACCGGCCCACGCGGGAGCGAAGGTCGAGTCCCGCTAGATCGCCGACTCGAAGAAACGCTGCGCGCTGACCAGACCTTCATCCGTCCGCGTGGCCCAGTTGTGGCGGCCCAGCAGGTACAGGTCGTAGGCCTCGAGATCTTCGGTGCGCCGGCGGGCCAGCCGGTCCCGGTCGTCGGGCGTCAGGGTCAGTTCGAGCTGCTCGGTGATCGCTTCCGCGATCTCCTCCTGCACCGCGAATATGTCGTCCAGCTGCCGGTCGTAGGTCTCCGACCACAGGTGGAACCCGTCATCGGCGTGGATCAGCTGTGCGGTGATCCGGACCCGGTCGCCCGCCTTCCGGACGCTGCCCTCGAGTACGTGTTCCACTCCGAGCTCCGCCCCGATCTCGCGTACGTCACGCTCCTGCCCGCGAAACGCGAACGCCGAAGTTCGTGCGGCGACCTTGAGCCCGTCCACCATGACGAGGGCGTTGATGAGCTCCTCGCTCAGGCCGTCGCTGAAGTAGTCGTTCTCCCGGTCACCACTCATGTTGACGAACGGGAGGACGGCGATGGAGCCGGTATAGTCGCCGGGTTCGCGGCCTGCAGGGTCGCCGAACGCGGCGGCCGTCGGTCCGGACGTGGCGCCGGGGTCGGAAGCAGAAGAAGCCTCCGAGCCTCGGCCCGCCACCCACCAGGCGCCGGATACGAGGAGCGCGGTTCCAATCACGGCGGCGATGCCCGCCGGCCACCGGCGCCCCGGTGACTGGGCGACGATCTCCGTGAGTTCGGCGGTGACCGCTTCGGGCGTCCGCGTCAGTCCATCCGGTGTTCGCTCGAACGCCCAGGCCAGCACGATCGCGAGCGGAAAACCGAGCAGAGCGAGAGCGGCGATCCCCGTGATCATCGATTCCGGCAGATGAAGGGCAGGAATCAATACGTCGGCGGCCTGCAGCACGCCGAACGCGACCGCTCCGTACACCGCCATGACGCGGAACACGCGGCGGCGCTTGAGCTCGGCGAAGAAGCGCTGGTATGCGGGAGGCTGGCTTGTCATCGCCGGGAAGATCGCCGCTGAGAGCCGGTCCGGGCAACCGGCCGCGCCCACCGCGGACGGTGGTGGGCGCGCGACCCTCTCAGAGGGCAGGCCGGGACAACTCCAGGACGAAGCCTGCTCGAATTACATCTCCGGCGGCGGATTGATGTAGTTGAACATGTGCCGGTAGATCTTCCACGTCCCGTCGGCCTGACGCTTGCTGATCGAACCGTAGCGTCCATCGACCGCGACCGGCTCGGCGCCCTCCATCGCCATAGTCGCCACGTACGAGCCCCACGCGACGCTCATGTCTCCCGAGACGAACATGCTCTCACGCTCCACGGTCAGCGTGAAATCGGCTCCGGAGGCGAATTGGGCATCATAATACGCGGCGATCCCCGCCTGAGTGATCGATGCCATGCCCGGAGGAGCGATCGTGCCGTCGGAGTCGAACAGGGCCGCGATACCGGCTCCGTTCTCCGCATTGTAGGCCGCAATGTAGTCGGCCTGGATGCGCTCGGTCGCGGACATTGCTTCCTTCGCCCACTCATCCTTCGCCTGCGTCATCTTCTCGGCCGTCTTCGCCGCTACCGCGGCGGTCTCCTTGACTTCCTCGGCCAGTTCGGCCCGCTCGTCCTCGGCGCATGCGAACGCGAATGCCAGAGTCGGTACGAGGAGCCAGCGAGAGCGGGATCGGATCATCAGAACCTCCTTGCTTGAACACGGGATGGGGAATCCCGCAAGTGCCTCCGATCAGATGATAATCCCTGCGGGCCGGCGCCGGCGAGGGGTTGACGGATCACGCCACCTATGACGTTACTTGCCGGACGGCTCTCCATCCCTCGGCCGAACCAAGGAGGCTCCGACATGAAGCGCACCCTATCCTCTACATTTTCAAGCTTGTGTCTCGCGGCAGGCGCCGCCGCCTTGCTGACCACGCCGGCCACCGCGCAGTCCACGGACGACCTGGTGAAGAACGCCCTCAGCGCGGCGCCGGAGGCCATCGCCACGCATGCAACGGTGGCGGATGGGGCCGGTAACGTTCTCCGTGAGGGTTCGAACGGCTGGGTGTGCCTGCCCGACGATCCGGAGCGTCCGGGGAACTCTCCAATGTGCCTCGACGAGGGCTGGCTCGCCTGGGCCGACGCGTGGATGAACCGGAAGCCCATGGTGGCACCGAAGACGATCTCGTTCGGCTACATGCTCCAGGGAGATTTTCCGACCAGCAACGTGGATCCATACGCCACCGCGGCGACAGCCGACAACGAGTGGATTCAGGATGGGGGGCCACACGTGATGATGCTGGTGCCTGACCTGAAGATGCTCGAAGGCATGTCGACCGATCCGGACAACGGCGGGCCCTACGTGATGTGGAGGGGAACCGACTTCGCCCACGTGATGATCCCGACGCCGAAGCTGGACTGACGCAACTGTCCTGCGTCTCCTCCCCCGGCCGGCGCGCCCCTCTGCGCCGCTCGGGGGACGGGGCGCGGTCCCGCATGAGCGGGGCTATATTTCCTGCATGATTGGAAGTCCGAGGAGGACCGCCGTCCTGGCGGCCACTTTAGCCAGCCTGCTCGCCGCCTGTAGCGGCTTCATCTACGGGCCGAACGGCATCATCGCGATCGGCGCGTGGGGCGGCCTGCACGTCGCGCTGGTGCTCGAGGAATCAGGCGGATCGCTGGACTACGACTGCGCCCATGGAACGATCGAGCCCGGCTGGACGCTGACCGACGATGGCCGGTTCTCTGGCGTCGGTGAGCATTACCTGGAGTCGGGCGGCCCCGTCCGTGACGGCGAGGAGCTTCAGCCTCGACCCGCCGCCTACGAAGGCATGATCGACGATGACCGGATGCAGCTGACGGTCACCCTCACCGACAGCGCACAGGTCGTAGGTACGTTCGATCTGCGGCGAGGTGCCGACG
>JAMJQL010000086.1 GCA_023554245.1 Gemmatimonadota bacterium | reverse complement strand
GAAGCATACAGCGACGGAATTCTCTCCGCGCGGAACACGTAGAGGTCGTCGATGCCGGTCAATTCCCAGCGTCTGTCCCCGAACACATCGACCTCCGCCACCCGTCCCTCCCTGCCGATCGAAACGAATCCGCCGCCATTCGCGTAAACCTGGCTGCCGCCGCCTACCAGCATGTGGATCTCGGGTCCATCGATGTACTCCCACTCGAGAGTGGCGGACTTCGCGGACTCGTCGATCCGGCACCGGGGGAGCCGGCTCGGCGCCTCGTTAGAATTGTCGAGGAGCTGGAACTCTCCCGGCGCCACGGCCCGGACTCCATGCTGTCGCTGGAAGGTGCCCTTCGGATCGCCGACGAATGTGAACTCGTTTCTCCGCCCTCCGAAGCGCCAGATCACCTCGCCCGTCAGGGCGTTCACCTTGGTCACCTCGTTGAGGTTCCGGAACGAGAACAGGTAGTTGCCATCCGCGTCGATGTCGATCGAGTTGCCATGCGTCAGGTTGAGGACGGTGATTCCCTCGAGCGTTTCGGCAGCCGTGTCGGTGACGTCGAAATGGTCGGCCGTATGCCACTCCCACTCCAGCGACCCGTCCACGGCCAGCCGCTGCACGACCGTCCAGTTGACCTGGGCGGTTGGCGAGCCGCCATACGGACTCAGGTCCTCGACTCGGACATCGTCGCACATGACGAGAGCGCGTCCGTCAGCCTGTACACGGATCTCGTGCGGGCGGGTCTCGTACCCGACGCAGCGGATACGCCCGGTCTCCCGGCCCAGCTCGTCGAGTACCCGGTATGCCCGGACATCGTTGGTAAGGCCGTAGGATGTGTAAATTCCGGCAGGGTGAGCCTGGAAGTTCACCAGCGTAATGTCCGGATCGTAGCGGTACCAGACGACGCGACCGGAGTTGTCGATGATCACCGGCCCGTCGGGGACCGAGAGGGTGAGAAAGCCCGGAGTCGTGTCGGTTCCGACCGGCGTAACCGCGGGAAGCCAATCGGGAAGGGCTCCCGTAGTGAACGGGAGCGTCTCGACGGATAGCTCTCCGGGATCGGAGAGCACCACCTCGACCTCGTAGCTCGTCTCCGGCCGCAGACCCAGGAGAGCAGGACGTGCGGTGCTGTCGGGCCCGAACGGGTAGAGCGGTGACTCCCGGACTTCGCCCGCGCCATCGGTGTAGCGCAGAAACGCGAACCGGTAGCCCGTAGCCCGCACCGCAGCCTCTCCGCTGATCACGTTCGCAGGTCCGACGGCGACGGACGATCCGAAGTACAGGCGCTCGGGTCCGGTGCTGTCACTACAGGCCCCGAGAGCTCCCACCACGAGCAGGAGTGTCGTTGTCCGGGCCGCGGTTCTCGGCATGAGTCCTCGGGTGCTTCAGGTGCGGATTCGAGCGCTCCAGCCCTCTCCAGAGATGTCGCGCTCACGAGTCCCGGCAACCTACTTCGGCGGATTTCGCGGCGCACCCTGTGGATCGCACGATCGCGGCGGGCTTCGTAGATTGACGCCGTTTGCGCCGGCGATTGATGGGAATCGTGACAGTGGAAGGAGACTCGGAATGCGTTGGCAGCAGGGACGGAGAAGCACGAATGTCGAGGACCGGCGGGGGCAGAAGGTCAAGAAGGCGGGAGCGATCGGAGGGGGCACCGCGCTCCTGATGGGGGGACTCGGCCTGCTGCTCGGGGGAGATCCTTTTTATCTGATCATGATGGTCCTGCAGGCGTTCGCCCAGGGACAGCCGGTCCAGACCCGGGCCCCGACGGCCGAGGAAAACGTTGCGGCGGACTTCGTGACCAGCGTCCTGGCGTACACGGAGGATACGTGGGCGGAGATCTTCGCCGAAGAGGGTCTGCAGTATGAACCCGCTACGCTCGTGCTGTTCACCGACGTGGTCAACTCGGCCTGCGGCTTCAATACGGCGGCAACCGGTCCCTTCTACTGTCCCCTGGATGGAAACGTCTACATCGATGTCGGGTTCTTCGACGAGCTGCAGCGACTTGGGGGAGAAGGTGATTTCGCCGGCGCGTACGTGATCGCGCACGAGGTCGGTCATCACGTGCAGAATCTGCTCGGCACCTCCTCGCGCGTGCAGCAGGCTCAGCGCGCTGCTCGCAGCAGAGCCGACGCGAACGCCCTCTCCGTGTTACTCGAGCTCCAGGCCGACTGCTACGCCGGCGTGTGGGCCAGCCATGCGAACGAGCGCGAGCAGCGCGCCAGCGGCGTGCCGCTGCTCGATGATGGCGACCTCGAAGAGGGTCTCGAGACGGCAGCGGCGATCGGGGATGATCGACTGATGCGTCAGGCGGGTCGGGCGGCTCGTCCCGAGTCGTTCACGCACGGCAGCTCGGAGCAGCGGGCCTACTGGCTGGCGACCGGGTTTCGGACGGGCGAGATCGGAGCCTGCGACACATTTGCCGCCGCCTCGGGCGGCTAGGGATTCTCACACCGACTTCAGAGTCCGTCAGCGGGGATTCTCGAGTCGCCGGATGTCATCGCGAAGATCCGACTTTCGTGTGTCGGAGGGTCCATCTATGCTTACGGGTAATCTTCGGGTGACGCGCCCCGTGGCGGGTCGCCTGTGGTTTCGAACCCGACTACTCTGCGAGCCATGATGGATGAAGTGACGCCGGCCCGGCATCTGTTGAGCGTGTGGAACCCCTCCTATGTCGACGACGCCATGGATCGGCACCTCGAAGTACTGCTTCGTTGGGCCAATGCCCGGCGCCACGGTCGGTCGGAAGAGGATGAGGTATACGTCTGGTGGGCGAAGCTCCGTTCGCCGAATCGACAGGCGCCCCTTCCGCACGCGGCGGACGTGCTCGCGATCGCGGACCAGGTGGCCTCGGGCGTCGAGACTCACCTCTACCTGACCGATTACAGCTCGTTGTACGTAGCGCACGTCGTCGAGATCACCGCCGATGACGTTCTGCAGGAGTTCCCCGACGAGCGGGACCACATGCCCGGCTACTACGATGGGCACGAGACGGACTTCTGGTTCCGGATCTGGGACATCCGCCGCCTCGTCGCCGCGGATCCGCCTGCCACCATCGAGGAGCTGAAGCGACTCCGCAACGTGCGATACCACGATCGGCCCGTCTCGCTCTACGGGGGAATCGTGGATCTGCCGTTGATCGTGACACGCTCCGACGGCGCTCGCTGGTTCGCAGACATCGGCGCCCTCACCGAGGGACGTCGCTGGGCCGAGCGGGATGCGGAACTGAAGGGCGAGACCGAGCGTCTGTCGGCAGAGCTGCGGGACAATCTGCTCGGGCACGAGATATGGGACGCTCTGGAACCCTCGTCCCGCACCTTCCTGACTACAGCGGAGGCCGTCTTCCGTGCCCGGCGTGGAGATCCCGGATTCGACTTTTCCGGGTCAGCCCTCGAGATGACCAAGGCGGTCGAGACCGAGCTCAACGCCCTCCTGTTTCCCTCGCTGCGTCGGCTGCTTGCGAGGGCCCCGGTGACCGACCGGGAGGTATGGGCAGGTGCGTCGCTTCTCGACCTCGGGTCGTCCGTACCGCACCAGAC
>JAMJQL010000085.1 GCA_023554245.1 Gemmatimonadota bacterium | reverse complement strand
TCTGGACCCCGGCCGAGGTCGAGGGTGCGTTCATGGCTGGCGACAAGGGTGCGCTGGAGATGGCGAACGAGTCGTACTGCCCGCTCGGCCGTGCGGAGCTCGACGACTGACGCCCGATCCGAATCCCGCGGAGTCGGTCGGAAGCGACCGACCCGCCAGAGGCGCCCGGATGCGATGTCCGGGCGCCTTTCCTTTTCCCAGTCCGATTCGTGGCACGCGTTTGATCCACGCGTCCATTTTTGCCGCGCCCGGAAACTCTTAGCATCCCCGTCCGTGTTCACGTCGACTGAAGTCTATGTTTCACAGATACTTGTAGCCCCTGCACGAGTGGACTCCCGCTTGCTGTGAACGCTGCCGAGGTCCGGTCCGCGCGACCGGGCACCCGGGAGATCGCGAGCACGGAACGAGCGCAGCTTCAGTAGCGGAGGGTAGACGTATGCGCACGCAAAAGGGACGAGCATGGCTCGTCGCCGCGGCGGTTCTCCTGGTGGTCGTCGGGTGCGGCGACGAATCCGTTCTGGCGCCCGATTCGGATCCGCTGGGTCCAATCGGGCCTGACGGACAGCCGCTGGCGGCGATAGGAACCGTCGAAGAAATCTGCACCGTGCTCGACTTCGAGTCGTTTTCGCACGGAGACATCCTGACATCGATCCAGGTGCCGGAGCTCGAGCTGTCCTTCGACGTCACCGCGTGGCCCGCCCACTCGGGTCTGCCGAGCTCGAGGATTTACTCGACCGATACGATGGCCCCTCCAGGTGATCCCTTCCTCGCGTGGGCGGGCTCGGGAGCCACCTGCCCCGAGTGCCTGGGTCTCGGCAACGTCCTCGTGCTCGAAGATGGAGCCGGATTCTCGAATCAGGGCGCCAGCGATTTCGGAGGCACCTTCTTCCTCGACGGATTCTCTCAGCCGGATGTGCGCCTGCGCAGCGTCAAGGCCGTCTCGGCGTCGTTCGACGCCTCACACCAGCTCTGGGTGGACGCGGAGCAGCTGGCGACCTCGTCTGCGGCCCTGGGCGCGGTCCAGGAGCTGGTGCCGGCAGTCGAGCCGCCGATCACCAGCTTCGTGGAACTCGTGATCCTCTCCTCCGCGAAGGGGGGATTCGACGATCTTCAGCTCTGCCGGATGATGGAGACCACGGAGGACCCCGGTGAGTCGGAACAGGGCGGCGAGGGATGCACGGTGAGTTTCTGGAAGAAGACGGGAAATTCCGCCGCATGGACAGCAATCGGACTTCCGCCGCAGACGCCCATCGAAGAGCTTCTCGGCGACGTACCGGAAGAGCTCGCGAATCCCGAGCAGAAGCTGACGCCATCGGAGCTTTCGATCGAACAGGCACTCCGCCTGAGAGGCGGCAAGGTCAACAGGCTGGTCCGCGAGGCGGCAGCGGCCTATCTCAACGCGGCATCTCCAGACGTGAGCTTCGATCTGACCACAGCGGAGGTGGAAACCTTGTTCCGCGGAGCGCTCGACGGCGGCAAACAGGACCCTGCCACGAAGACCCTCGCCGGCTTCAACCACCAGGTCTGTCCGCTCGACTGATTCCTGATCGTCTGGCGGCGCAACCCGGTGCGCCGGCCAGGAATGTGGCGGCACTTCGACACCTTCTCCGCGTGGCAAGCACCCGTTGCCGCGCGGAGAAGGCATACAATGCTACGTATGGTCACATTTGTATATGATTACACTTGTTGTAATGCATTCTAGATGTAAAAGTCATGTATAAGTACTGAAGTTATAAATATAGCTTGACGATTGCACGGAGCTTGCGTACCGTTTGCGGCGTTCGTTCGAGTCGTTATCGAAAGGTCGCGTCCGGGAGTGCTCCCGGGACCGCCAGATCACAGGTAGAACCGGAGGTTGAACCAGATGTCGTCCGATTCGATTTTCGCCGCACCGCCAGAGCATGAGGAAACCGCTCGCTACGCGAGCTACGGCGCGATACTGGGAGACGCTCCCGATCCGAAGGCCGTCCTGGAGCTGTGCGAAGCGCTCAACGTCCGGTTCCTGCGCCTCACCTTCACCGATATCGCCGGCCACATCAAGAACGTGGAAGTGCCGGCCAGCCAGTTCCCGAAGGCGCTGGACGGCGAGATCATGTTCGATGGTTCCTCGATCAAGGGCTTCGTTCGGATCGAGGAAAGCGACATGCTTCTCAAGCCGGACCTCTCGACTTTCCGGGTGTTCCCCTGGGGCAATCCGGAGGCCCGCGTCGCACGCCTGATCTGCGATGTGTACAACACCGACGAGACCCCTTTCGACGGCGACCCGCGTGGCGTCCTGCGTCGTGTGGCCCAGAAGGCCGCGGACATGGGGTACATGGTCAACGCCGGCGTCGAGGCCGAGTTCTTTCTGTTCATGAAGGACGAGGAGGGTGCCGCGACGACGATCACCCACGATCGGGGCGGATACTTCGATCTCACGCCGGTGGACCTCGGGGAGAAGGCACGCCGGATGATCGTGAACGATCTCGAAGCGATGGGCTTCGAGGTCGAGGCCGCGCATCACGAGGTCGCTCCGGGACAGCACGAGATCGACTTCAAGTACGCGGACGTGATGGTCACCGCGGACAACCTGGCGACCTTCAAGTTCATCGTCCGTAACGCCGCGCTCGCGCACGACCTGCACGCCACCTTCATGCCGAAGCCGATCTACGGACAGAACGGCTCGGGCATGCACACGCACCAGTCGCTGTTCGACAAGAAGGGGAACGTGTTCTTCGACGAGAAGGGCGAATACCAGATGTCGAAGCTGATGCGGCAGTACATCGGCGGGCTCAAGACGCATGCGAAGGCTCTCGCGGCCGTCACCAACCCGCTGGTCAACAGTTACAAGCGGCTCGTGCCGGGCTACGAGGCGCCTGTCGACATTGCATGGTCCCAGTCCAATCGCTCTCCCATGATCCGGGTGCCCGATCGAAGGGGCGTGGGAACGCGGGTCGAGTTCCGTATGCCCGACCCGGCCTGCAATCCCTATCTCGCACTCGCGGTCCAGGTAGCCGCCGGCCTCGACGGCATCGAGAAAGAGATCGATTCCGGGCCGCCGCTCGACGTCAACGTATGGGAGCTCTCGGCCCGCGATCGGAAGAAGTACAAGATCACGTCACTGCCGGCGAATCTCGGGGAGGCGATCGGAGAGCTCGAGAAGAGCGACACGATGCGTGAGGTGCTGGGGGAGCATCTGTTCACGAACTTCGTCGAGTCGAAGAAGAAGGAGTGGTCGGAGTACATCTCGCAGGTGTCGGGCTGGGAGCTGGACCGCTACCTCACCTCCTACTGAAGCATCTGCCATCGATGAAGAGGGGCCGGCCGAGGGGCCGGCCCCCTGATTCACTCCAGATGCCCTCTCCGCGACAACCCCGACCGCAGGGCCTAAGCCTGGCTCCAGGCATCGCACTGCTGCTGAATCGCCTTCACCGCCACGATCAGACCCGGGAGGCCCGGCGCCTCCTCGCCGTCCTTGAGTTCCTCCAGCATTCGCTCGACGCGTGCGAGGCCCGGCCCGCACGATGACCTGAACGCTTCGATGGAAGTTGCGGGGTCGCCGTCCGCGCCAGTGTCTACCAGAAGTCGTCGTACGATTCTCCGACGGGCCGCCTCGAGATCGAGCGTCAGTTCCCGGGCTGCCCTGAGCTGCCAGCGATCCGTCCCCGGAAGTTCGGCCAGCCGATCCTGAAGCCACGGGAAGTCCACCTCGCCCGCCAGACCGAAATAGACCCGGCCCACGGTCGCGGCATCGACATCGGTCTCGCGCGCCAGCTGTGCGACGGGAAGCAGCCCATCGAGGTACTCGAGGGCTACGAATCGGGCCGCCAGCTCGGCGGTCATCCCATCGGCAGTGAAAGCAGCCATCCGGTCCGCTACTTCCCGTCGCTTCCGTTCCGTCAGGTGCTCGACGAGCGAGGCCGAGAGTACGGCGATCGGCTCGCCGTACCAGTCACTGAGTTCCGATACCCGCAGCCCCAGGTCGGCATTCGCCAGCAGCCACCGGGTTGCCCGGTCGATCGAGGCCGAGGCCCGCAGCAGCCAACCGTACTGGACGGAGGAAGGCACCGGAGTTTCGGGAACGAGGATCTCCTCGAGCAGGGACTCCGCACCGATCACCTGCCAGGCAACGAACCAGGCCCGGGCGACTTCGATGGGATCCTTGTGCGAATCCTGCAGCAGCTGGAGGACGCCCGTCCCGCCGTGCAGATCCACGATCATGTTGGTGAGCACCGTCGCCGCGATGTGGCGCGCCAGCGGGTGCTCCGCGATGACAGGCTCGCCGGCGGCCTTACGGATGTCCTCCGGGAAGTACTGCCGCAGCAGGGGAAGCAGGTCTGCCCCCTGTCCCATCTCGGAGGCGAGGAGCGCTTCCTTGAGTTGCAGCTTCGCGTATGCGAGCAGAACTGCCAGCTCGGGACGCACGAGAGCGGGCAGACCATGATCTTCCCGCTCGAGAATCGCCTCCGTCGTGGGCAGGAATTCGAGGCTCCGATCGAGCAGCCCCGTTCTCTCGATCGATGTGAGGGCATCCCGGAATACCTGCGGGCGAGCTGCGATCCTCTCCTCGTCCAGACTGACGGCCAGGCTCTGCCAGTAGGAGTTGCGCAGAACGCGGTCGGCGACGTCGTCGGTCGCCTGCTGGAGAAGATGGTCACGGTCCGCCGGCTGGATGGCGGATGACTCGAGCGCGGCTCCCAGCAGAATCTTGCAGTTCACCTCGTGATCGGACGTGTCCACGCCGGCGGAATTGTCGAGGGCGTCCGTATTGCACCGACCGCCGCGGAGCGCGAATTCGATTCTGGCGTTCTGAGTCAGGCCCAGATTGCCCCCCTCACCGATGACTCGAGCACCGAGTTCCGTTGCAGCGATGCGAACCGAGTCATTACCGGGATCGCCGACCTCGGCGTGAGTCTCACCGGAAGCCTTCACGTACGTGCCGATTCCACCGTTCCAGAGCAGATCCACCGGAGTCCGGAGAATCGCCTGGATCAGTGCGTCGCCATTCAGCTCCTCGTCGTCGATGACCAGCAGCTTTCGTATCTGCGGCGACAGCGGGATGCTCTTCTCACCACGATCCCAGACCCCGCCGCCCGCGCTGATCCGTCCGCGATCGTAGTCATCCCAGCTCGAGCCCGGCAGGTCGAAGAGCCGCTTCCGTTCCTCCCAGCCGGATGCCACGTCAGGCTCCGGATCGATGAATATGTGCCGGTGGTCGAATGCGGCGACCAGCCGGATGGTGTGGCTCAGGAGCATTCCGTTTCCGAATACGTCGCCGCTCATGTCCCCGATGCCGGAGACGGTGAATTCCTCCGTCTGCGTGTCGAGACCCAGCTCGCGGAAGTGCCGCTTCACGCACTCCCATGCACCACGGGCCGTGATTCCCATCGCCTTGTGGTCGTATCCGTTCGATCCACCTGACGCGAAGGCATCGCCGAGCCAGAAATCGTAATCGGCCGCGAGAGCGTTGGCCGTGTCCGAGAGCGTCGCCGTACCCTTGTCCGCCGCGACTACCAGGTAGGGATCATCGCCGTCCCGAACGACCGTATCGGCCGGGTGGGTGACCTCGCCCTCCACCACGTTGTCGGTGATGCTGAGGATCGCTCCGACGAAGTCGCGGTAGCTCGTCACTCCGGCTTCGCGCCATGCGGAGCGATCGGCAGGTGGCTGCGACACGACGAACGCCCCCTTCGCACCGGCCGGGACGATGACCGCGTTCTTGACCTGCTGTGTCTTCACCAGACCCAGGACCTCGAGTCGGAAGTCCTCCTGTCGGTCACTCCACCGGAGTCCGCCGCGTGCTACGTCGCCCATCCGCAGGTGCGCGCCCTCGGTGCGCGCGCTGTTGACCCAGACCTCGTGCTTCGGTCTCGGCCGCGGCATGAACTCGATCTGTGAACAGTCGAACTTGAGCCCGATCGCCGCCTCGGGCCGCTGCCGGAACTCGGCCTGGAAGTAGTTGGTGCGCACGGTCGCCTTTACGAGCGCCATGAGCCGACGCAGAGTGCGGTCATCCTCGATGCTGCGCACATCACCGAGAATCCGGCCATAGGCGCTCTCCAGCGCCCGGACCGAAGCGTCCCGGTTTCCATCGAATTTCGGATCGAAGAGGGTCGAGAACACTTCGAACAGAATGCGCGCGGCGCCGGGCTGCTCGAGCAGCGGTCGGCGCAGACCGAGGCGGCTGGAAACCGCTCCGATGCGGAACGCGTAAGCTCCGTAAGCCTTGATGAGCGCTACCTGCCTCCAGTCCATTCCCGCCGAGAGGATCAGGTTGTTGATACCGAGATTCTCGGCCCAGCCGTTCTGAATCGCGAAGAAGGCCTCCGAGATCCTGCGGCCCGCCGCTTCCGGATCCACATCCCAGCCGTCGGGAATCTGCACGATGAAGCTGTGCACCGTGACCTCGACCGGCGAAGCTTCCGGTCTGACGTCGTAGGCATCGGCCGTAAGTACCCGGAATCCGAGGTTCTCGAGCACTGGCATCACGTCGCTGAGGACGTAGCGCGTTTCCTGGTCGAAGACCTTCAGCTGGAATGTACTGGGCTGCGCCGGAACCAGATCCTTGAGCACCACCTGGCGACTTCCAGAATCCCGAAGCTCCTCCAGCGCGTCGATGTCGTCCACCGCCTCATCCACGCCGGTTGCCGCCCGATAGCCCGAAGAGAACGCATTGGCGTAGCGTTCCGTCAGCTCGGCGGTCCGACCTCGATCGTGCCTGTCTTCGAGAGCGAGCGTCAGGTGCTCCGGCCACGTTCGGATCGCATTGCGCACTCTGGCGCGCACCTCCGCGATGTCCACGTTCTCGACATCGGACTGGTCCGCCGCGATGTAGAAGTGCAGCCGGGCCTGCTCGCTCTCGCCGATCGTCAGGTAGTAGTTGAGCAATTGCCCATCGTACTCATCGACCAGCGCCTGCTGGACGCTTCGGCGCACCTCGCCCGAGAATTTCCGACGGGGAAGGATCACCATCACGTTCACGCCCCTTCGCAGGGAATCGGGCCGGGCGTAGACGAGAACCTCCTCGGTCCCGTGGGTCTCGAGCACGGTGTCGATCATGCGGACGAGGTCCGCGACGGGCGTCAGGAAGAGCTCTTCCTTCGGAAGACTGTTGAAGGTCCGGACGACGAGGCCGTGATCATGCGACCCTTTGTCCACCTGTTCGGCCTCGAGGATCTCGCGCAGCTTGCGTCGGAGAATCGGAATCTTCGATGCGTCCTGGGCGAACGCCTTGGCGGTGAACAGGCCCAGGAATCGCCTCTCCCCTACCACCTCTCCTTCCGGCCCGATCCGCTTGACGCTGATGTCATCCATCCGGACACGTCGGTGCACCGGGGAGAGCGCGTTGGTCTTCGACACGATCAGCATCGGACCGCCCACGAGCCGTGAACGGAGGTCAGCCGGAAGCTCCGATAGTGGACGGGGCGCTACGAAGGCCGATTGGTCGTCGTCCCGGAGAATCCCCAGTCCCGAGCCGGGCCTGACCCGTACTTCACGCTCGCCTGCATGGCCCCCCTCGGCCACATCGTACTCCCGGTAGCCGAGCAGCACGAAGTTGCCATCCGCCAGCCAGGAAGCCAGGTCCTGGATCTCCTGGATCTCCTCTTCCCGCCAGCTCAGCCACGTCTTCTCCGTCTCGAGCTCGCCCACGAGTGACTCGAGGGAAGCATGCATGGCCGGGAAATCATCGGTGGCACGCTTCACCTGCCGGAGACGCGAGAGCGCCTCGGACTCGAGCGTCCGTCCCGTGTCGGCATCGAGCTGTGTGTCCAGGAGGATCAAGGTTGCCGACAACCACTCTCCCTCTTCGCCGCGTTCCAGGATCCGGGTGATCTGCCCATCGGAATCGCGCTCGACGCCGATCACGGGGTGCAGAAGCGCGACGATCGGAATCTCGGCTGCCTGGAGACCCTCCCGAAGGGTCTCGACGATGAAGGGACAGTCAGGCATTACGGTGAGCAGTACTGCCCGGTGCAGCGACTTCTCGGCGGCCACGACGTCCACGCCGACTTCGCCGGGTGGAGTCCGCTCCACCAGTTGCAGCAGTGCGCGTGCTGCGAGCGCGATACGATCGGCCGGTTCGCTCTGGAGCCATTCGCTCGATGCTCGGCTCAGCAGCCGGCGAGTGAATTCCTCGAGTATTCCGGGGTCGATGCCTTCGGCAATCGTGCCCAGAATCTCGATTACCTCGCCCGCGGGTCCCGCGGACAACAGAGGCTTATCCATGGCTCGCGTCTGCGCTCCGACAACCACGCCTGTCCGAAGAGGCGGATCGTCCTGGTGGAAGAAGGGCCCGGCATGGCGGGCCCGCTCGGTCCCACGCCGTTGCTGGCGAAGGACTCGATTCCGATACTGACGACATTCTGCCTGCACGACCCGTGGGATTCAATGGGACCCCTGCCCGGCGCCTTGCTCGCCGGGGGCCGGAGCCGCATGACAAGCAGCCGGAATTTCCAGACCCTCGTGGCGATCCGGGCTCGGCGCGTCTGGCGATCCGTGACGGATTGGATCATTGCCCGCGATGTCGACGAAGGGTGGTTGTTGCTGCTCTTCGCCGCAGCCATCGGGGTGGCCGCAGGCGGTGCCGTCATACTGTTCTACGAGTTGATCGATGGCGTGCGGGGAATCGCGGGCTGGGCTGCTCGCCGGACGGGTGACGAGAATCTGCCCTGGCTCGCTCTCGCGACGCTTCCCGTAGGCCTGCTCCTGGCCGTCCACGTGCGAAAGGGGGCCCGGGACCTGGATTATATTCCGGTGGTCGAGAGTGACGAATCGAGACGCCTTCTGGGATTGCTGAGCCGGGCGGAGATCCTCGAGGCCTACCAGACCCGCCTGATGCTGCAGGACTGAGGAGAATTGCGGATGTTACTGGGAATTGGCGTGGACCAGGTGGAGGTGGCGCGCATCGAACGGTTGCTCGCCAACCGGCCGGTGCGTGGGCCGCAGAAATTGTTCACCGAGCGGGAACGGGCGATCTGCGACGCGAGACAGCGACGCGCCGATTGTTACGCGGCCCGTTTCGCGGCCAAGGAGGCCTTCGTCAAGGCGCTGGGGTGCGGGCTGCGCGAGGGCATGCAGTGGACCGAGATCGAGGTGCGAACCGAGGCGAACGGTCGGCCGCGGATCGTGCTGGCCGGTGCGGCCCAACGGGCTTTTCTCTCGCGTGGCGGCGGCGCGATTCACCTGAGCTTCACGCACGAGGACGGTCAGGCGGTAGCCTTCGTAGTCATCGAGACCGCCGACTGAATGCCGAAGGAGGATACCGAAGATACAGGTAGGCGAAGAGGACGAGCGAGAGTATCAGCAGCATCCGGTCACCCGACAGCAGGTACCCCGTGAGCCCCAGCAGGGCCTGTCCTTCCGCCAGTGCCCAGACCAGAATGGCGCTCGACGCCCGCCCCGACTCGTCCACCGTCCCCGAGCGCAGGCGCGCCTGAACCACTCCAGCCATGAGCGTAACCCCCACCGCAACGGCCAGCCACGCGATTCTGAGCCAGGTCGGATCCTGAACGGCGCCCGTAGGCTCGATGGCAAACAACAGGACAGCGGCATAGAGAACCACGCCGGAGGCCAGTGCCGCGTAGAGAATCGGCAGTCGATCGAGGGGATCCTGAGAGGGATGGGAGGTCATCTGGCACCTCGAGTGGTGGGATGACTGGCCGGCCGGTGGGGAACCCTCCCGGGTCCGGGGTGTGATACAGGGTGAATGAGAGCCCCCGGAGCCACGGAACCTACCTGGATCCTATCCCCGCAGTCGATCCGTGGCCGAGGGGGTCTTCTCATTACAGGGGATCAGGCCCGGAATTCCGGCGCATGATCGAGGGAGAGAATACGGAGTCCCGGCGCCCCCCGCAAATCACCCTGATGGCTCCGACATCTCGCGTTCCAGCAAGGCAGCCAGATCGCGCTCCGACAGGGCTTCCCAGTCCAGCCCGATGAATCCATGCGCCGTCTGAGGGTCGGTGTAGGCGAATACCGCCTGGCGGCGACCGTAGAAATGGAAACCGATCTCCGCCGATGTCGCCGGCGTAAGACTCGCGCGCTGGCCGCGGATCTTCAAATGCCGGAAAGGTCGGCCGCCATGCAGCCCCCCGCGTTCGTCGTGCTCCACCAGGTATGCCAGCTCGGGCCCGAACGAAAGCCGCCGGCAGTGTCTGCTCTCGAGTGCCCGGAAAGGACTCTCCGCGGTCGCCCTGGCCCACCGCTGGCTCGGTTCGGCCCAGCCGCGCAATTCCCTCGCGACGTGCCGAAGCTCGATGGCACCTGCCGAAAGGTCGACGACTTCTTCGCCGAGCAGGCGTACATCGCGGCCCAGAACGTCGAGCAGCCACCAGGTCTGCGGGTAACTCCGTCGTGGGATCTCGATCAGACGTGAGCTCACCCGGTGCTCCGCCCGTATCGGTCCTCGAGCCGAACGACATCGTCGAGATGCGGCGTGCTCACCTCGAGGATCACGCTGTCCTCGAGCGCTTCCATCCGGTGTATCGTACGCGGAGGAATCTCGATCGCTTCCCCGGGGTTCCACTCGAACACTTCGTCCCCCCGGGTGAATCGCATTCGCCCGGCGTGCAGGTAGAGCGTCTCGTGCTTGATCTCATGCATCTGCAGCGACAGCATGTGGCCCGCATCGACTTCGAGGATCTTGCCCGCGTAGTGGTCGTTGTGGGCGTACCACACCTCTCGGCCCCATGGCTTGTCTACGATCTTGGGTTCCGTCGCGTGACTGCTCATGCTGGATGTTTCCCCAAATCTTCAGTTTGCGTCCCGCTGGCAGACATGCACCGACCGTTGATACTGACTCGCTCCGCCCGCGTCGGAAAGTGCACCACGCCTCGGCGAGCCCGACAGCAGTATCCGGAAGAGAAATCTTCGCGGCCCCGAAGGGCACTGAAAGTGGCACGCGTGCCGCGTTCGTGACCCTTCTGGAGCCTATGGCTCAGGCGAGGATTTCAAAGGCTCCGCTCGCATGACCACCAGGCTGCGGTTCTTGGCCCCATAGTTGAGTGGAAACGTTGCCATCACACGCGTCAAAGGTAGCAGTTCGACGTATCGGGCATTCAAGTCATGCGGCATCGGCCCCAGCGACTCGTATTCGATGTACCATGCACCTGGCTCCGGCGCCGCATTCACTTCGTCCCAGCCAAGCCACCCCGCCTGTCCTCGACCCATGTAGAACTCCGCGACTATTCCCTCTGCGGCGTAGACGGACTCGTCCGGCAGCCGTCTCTCCTCCACGAACTCGACGGCTTCCTTCCACCTCGGCTTGAGGCCGTTGTAGACCATGTAATAGTGAGCGAGATCCCAGGTCTGGGCTGCGAATACCGCGGCCACGATCGAGATGGCCACCCACTTGTATCTGCTCCCGTCTCCCAAATCCAGCAACCCGTCGAGAGCCACTCCGATGAATGCTGACACCGGAAGCAGCGATGCGAGAATATAGGGCACAGATGAGAGCGTACGCGTGGTGGAATAGAGCAGCAGTGCCATTGGAACTGCAACCAGACCCGCCAGCAGCCAGGCAACCTCGACGGCCCGGCGGTGAAGAAGGAGAAATCCCGCAAAGGCGAAGCACAGAATGACGGGGCTCAGATAGAACAGGTAGCTCGCGATGATCCCGTAGGGAGGATTCCACGCGACCTTGTTCTCCATCACATAGCGACCCACGGTGAACATGACGGGCAGGTATGCGATCAGGAGGATCACGAAGGGGATCGCCGCTCTGCGGTAATCGCTCGTGTTCCGGTCAGTTGTGACGAAGTGACCGTAGATCCAGCCGAATGCCAGTACGGCGACGAACGCTGCGAGAAAGAAGACGGCGGAGGAGTGCGTCAGGAGCGCTACAGCCATTGCCGCCGCTCCTGCCCAGGGGAGATACGGTCTGCGCTCTTCCCGGAACTTCAAGAGAAACAGTATGGCGAGCAGAATGAACAAGACCTGGGGCGCAAAGTGCCTGCCTACCTGAGACCAGAAAACGTGCCACATCGAGAGGCAAAGGAATAGAGTGCCCAGGATCGCTGCACGATCACCTAATGTGCTACGGAACGTCACGAAGAAGACCAGCAGAGTCAGAACCCCGGCCAGGAATGAAGGGAATCGCTCTCCCAGTTCGGTTGGCCCGAACACTCTTACCGAAGCGGCGGTCAGCCAGAAATTGACGGGAGCGGTGCTATACATCGGCCCTTCCGTGAACACCCCTGTCTCCGCGATCCACAACGTATCGACTTCGTCCAGCCACATGTCCCACTCGGACAGGTTGTACCAGCGCAGTGCGGCTCCAAGGCACACGACTGCGGTCACGAGCAGCCAGGGTCTCGCCATCAGGTAGCTTCCCAGACGCCTCATAGACTGCATGCTGCTCCCTCCCCGCCTTCACAGGTATGAATCTGCTGCGTTCGTTCGCAGGCGGCCGTCCACCTCCGTGGCGCAGCGATCAGCGAATTTCGTGCCGATATCAGCGGCAGTCGAGACTCACGCCCGATCCGGCTGTTCCGCCGGGTAATCCGCCCCTATCCTTCTGGCTATCCGATCGAGACCGCCGGCCAGAATCGATCGTTGTCGGGCTGGCGACTCCACACCCGTTTCGGAGCTCGTAGCGCGTGCGCCAGTCTCTGGCACGGCAGGTGCGTGGCATAGCCACCGCTCGATGAGTCGCGATCCCCGGTGAACGGGGGTTCGTCACCAGGACATGCCGGGCCTGCGCAGCGGCCCGTCGCCGGGGGAACATGAAGAACAATCTGCACAGACCGATCTTCATCATCGGCTGCAATCGATCGGGCACTACCCTTTTGTTTCGGAATCTCTCCGAGCACCCGGACCTCTGGTC
>JAMJQL010000084.1 GCA_023554245.1 Gemmatimonadota bacterium | reverse complement strand
CACCTCGACCTCTGGGTTCGCAGGGGCATTCCCGGTCTCGAGCTCGAACTGCCTCACATTGGCGGGTCAGACGTGGCGGGCGTCGTCGAGGAGGTAGGGCCGGGTGTGACGGCGTGGTCCGCAGGCGACCGCGTGGTCGTGAACCCGAGCCTCTGGTGCGGGGAGTGCACCTTCTGCGAACGTGGCGAGGAGTCGCTTTGCCGCAGCTATCGGATCGTAGGCGAACACGTCGGCGGCGGCGCCGCGGAACGCCTTCGAGTTCCGGCCACGAATCTCTACGCCATCCCGGATGCTCTGGCTTTCGAAACGGCAGCTGCTGCGCCTCTCGTGTACCAGACGGCGTGGCGTGCCCTCACCAGCCGCGCGCGGCTGAGAAGTGGAGAAACGCTGCTCGTAACGGGCGGTTCCGGGGGCGTGTCCACGGCTGCGATCCAGGTCGGCAAGCATCTCGGGGCGCAGGTGCTGGTCATCACCTCGGGTCAGGAGAACGTGGAACGCTGCGAGGCCCTCGGCGCCGATCGGGCATTCGATCGTCTCGCCGGGGAGGTCACCGGCGAGGTCCGCAAAGTGACGGGCCAGGCGGGTGCCGACGTGGTCCTGGACTCGGTGGGTGAAGCTCTGTGGGATGATTGTCTGCGCTGCCTGGGTCCGGATGGTCGGCTCGTCGTGTACGGCGCGACCACGGGACCGATCGTGAAGCTGAATCTCGCGCACCTGTTCTGGAAGCAGCTGCAGATCATCGGTTCGACAATGGCCTCACGCGAGGAATTCGAGCAGGTCATGCGCCGGATCGCGGACGGAACGCTCGAGCCGGTGGTCGACTCCGTACTTCCGCTGGAGGAGATACGGGCGGCGCACGAGACATTGGAGGGGGGTGATGTGTTCGGCAAACTGGTGCTGGTTCCATGAATTCGAATCCCGCGCCGAGGACTGGATCCTGGCTCGCGGGTCTCGCGAGCTCGCTCCTGCTCGTGGTCGCGATCACCTCCTGCGCCGTCGAGGAGGCGTCCGATTTCGAGACCGGATCCCGGGCCGGGACGGTCGAGTCCGAATCCGGATCGAGTCCCGACCGCATTGTCCCGAACGCAGAGGAGCCGGACACCTCACCGTTTCGGAACTTCCCGCTCCCGCCGGATCCCGCGGTGGGCAGCGAGGTCGAGCGTCATCCGGTCCGGATCACGAATCCTGGCTCCGCGACCTTCATCGTCAGAGCTTCGGCAGGGGCCGCTCCCGTGGTCCTCGACACACTCGAACCGGGCGAGTCGTACCGGGTCGACCTCGATGCCCCGCCGGGCACCCTCAGGATCGAGTGGCGGTCGCTTGACGGGCGAGTCTATGGAGACGCCCCGGTGGAGTCCGGTGTGAATCTCCTTGCCGACTCCGTGTCGATCGTGCGAATCGAGGCAAACAGCGGCTCCGACTGATCCGAGACGCGCTCTCCTATCCTCCCGTCCCGGCGTACGTTGCGGCTGTGGGGCCCGGGCAACACGCATCCCGCCGCCCTCGAGCGGCGAAGCGCCCGTATGCTGTTATTCGATAACAACTTGAGCGGTAAGGGTGAGTTGCGCATCGATTTTGCGTACCTCTGGTCGCGGCTACGGAAGAAACGCGGCAACGGACCAGGAGGTGCAGCATGTTCCGGAGCATTCCCCTTCTCGCCATAGCGATGACGGCAGGCGTCGCAGCGATCCTGTTCTCCGGGCTCGGGGCCGCGGAGTCTTCATCGACTGGAGCGACGTTCGAGCTCGACGCCGAAGCGTGGTTCATTTGAACGATCCGGCTACGAGAGCGGCGCTTCGGGAGGCGATCCGGAAGGACGTCGGCACGCGGCTCGATGCGATCGCGAATCGCCTCGAGAACGAGATCGGGTCCGCAGATGGCCTCGAGGAGCTTGAAACCCTGCTGACCGAAGCGTTGACCGAGGCGACGCGAGCATTCGCCGACGGATTCACGGCCCGGGTGCGGGAGTCGCACCGCTGACGCCTTCCCTATCGCATCCTCCTCCCCATTCAGCGTAGCTTCTCACCGCCGGAGACCCGGCATGGGACAGCCACACGGGGGTGAAGTCGACGGCATGGAAGCGACACGCGCATTCGAACGACTGACGGACTCGCTTCGTGCGGTACTGAGAGATGGCAGGGTGGCCGCTCTTTTTCTCTTCTTCCTTCTGTCGCATTCGGTCCTGGATTCTCCGCGGGCCGACCCCGACATGTTCGCCCGGGTCGCCGTCGGGCGACTCGTCGAGCGTGACGGCGGGGTGAGCCACACCGATCCGTTCGCGTACACGCCCAAGCTGGACCGGTGGGTGGACCACGAGTGGCTATCGGGAGTCGTGTTCTGGAACGTGGCCAGAACCTCGGGCGACTCGGGCCTGCTGATCCTCGCGTTGATCTGCATGGCCGGATCTCTGGTGTTCGTGGCCGCCGCACAACGGAAGCTCGCCCCAACCGGCGCCCCCGTGCGGACCTGGCTTTTCGCGTGCTTGCTGCCGCTACCCTGGCTGTGGCGGAGCATCGTTCGCTCCCAGGTCTTCACCTATCTGCTGTTGCCGGTATTCCTGCTCGCCATGGCCGACTACCGCAAGAGGAGGGACCCGAGAGTCCTCGTGCCGCTTCCCTTTCTGATGCTGTTCTGGGCCAATGCGCACGGGGGCTTCGTAACCGGGTTGGGCCTGCTCGGCTTGTTCGCGCTCGTGGCAGCGTTCGACGGCTGGAAGTTCGCCGCGCCTGTCTGGCTGGCCGCTGCGGGCTGCGTGGCAGCCACGTTGATCACACCCTACGGAATCGAATACTGGCGCTATCTGGCGGGGGCCCTGACGATGCAGCGGGCCGCGATTACCGAGTGGGGACCGCTGGTCCGTACACCGCTGTTGGCCGTCTGGGTGGCTCTCGTCGTCGCCGTCTGGATCGCGGGACTCGTCAGATCCCGGTTTCGATTTCCGCCCGAGATGATTCTCCTCCCATCCGTCGCACTCCTGTTCGCCGTACGCAGCGGAAGACTGTCTGCGGCCTTCCTGATGACCGTCGCCGTCTACGGGATCGGGCCGGTATCCCGACTGATTCGTTCGTCGGACTCGAGCACTCGGACCTCATCGGAATCCGGGAAATCGACGCTGCCCGAAAGCTGGCGTCGGGCAGCTGCAGTCTGTGCGATGATCGCCCTCGTGCCGCTGTCCTTCCCCGTAGCCCGTCTCGCCAGCGATCCCGAGTCGCGACGTCTCGACTACGCGGCGTATCCGGTGGGCGCGATCGAATGGTTGCGCGAGAATCGGCCGACGGGAAACGTGCTGGTCGGATTCGCCGAAGGCAGCTACGCGTTGTGGCGGCTCTACCCGCAATTCCTGATTTCGATAGACGGCCGATACGAGGAAGTCTACCCGCAGGAGACGGTCGATCTCGTGGCCGCCGCCGTAGATCCGGATTCCCCGGACCACGAGTCCGCATTCGAGCAGGTGCGACCCGATTACATCGTCGCGAAGACTTCCGGCGCCCGTGCCGTAGATCCGGACGGATACGGACCGGAGTGGCGAGTCGTTTACGTGGACGGAGGTTTCGCCGTCCTGGAACCCGAGCCGGGCTCCGAGTCAGCCGACTCGAATCCCGAGGCCGGCGATGCGCTGCCCGGGCCGGCGTCCGCACCGGCCGACGTCAGGTACATCTGGGACCCTCTCTTTTGAACGACACGAGAGCCCTGTCGCGGGCGACCGATGTTGTGTATCGTGTGTGGAGCGTCACTCGACACACGTAGATAGTCGGGTGGCGGGGCCGAAATGAGGAATCCCAGCCTGGAAGGCCGCCATGCGCATGCGAGACCTGGCGATCGCCGCCGACCTGCCCCGCACCACGATTCATCACTACCTTCGCGAAGGCCTCCTCCCGGAGCCCGATCGTACGGCGGCTAACGCGGCGACGTACGGAGTGGAGCACCTGGAGCGCCTGCAACTCCTGAAAGCGCTGCGAGGGCCCGAGCTGGGGCCGCTTTCGGTGAGCGAGATCCGCAAGGTGTTGCCATTGGTCGCAGACGGGCTGTCTCCGGCGGATGCCGTGGCACTCGCCGCTCTGAACAGACGCGGCCTCGCCGCCATGGGGGAGATCGACGATGAGTCCGCCTCGGCCCGGAGAGCCCTCGGCTTGAGGGATGTCGCACAGCGACTCGACCGGGATCCGCGTGAGCTTCGTCAGCTGCAGGATACCGGACTGATCGAGCCGACCGCTCGAAGCGGGGCCGGAGGATACGGCGCAGCCGACGTTGCTGCGGCGGAGAGCTGCCTGCGACTGATCGACCTTGGAATCGAGGCCCGGCACCTCGAGCCACTGGCTGAGCTCACGCGAGAGATGCGGAATTACGAAGGAGTGTTGGAGGAGCTGGTCTGCGGATCTCTACCCGACGACGAGGTCGAAGCCGTGCGTGGTGAGCTCCGATCCACGTTCCGTGAGCTCCACCTCTACCTGCTGTCCCGGCTCGCGGGATGAAACTCCCGTGACCCGGCGTGCGTCCTGTGTGACGTCCATGGAATACCAACCCGCGACAGGATCCGGGTGATCCGTCGCGATCCGGAGGGCCGGATGAGCGTGAACGTGAGCCGGAAGAGCAGCCCGGGATCTCGACCTGAACGTCGGATCGGGCGGATGGTGGTGCTGGCGTTGTGCGGGCTGGCGGTGGTGGTGGGGGAGGTTCGGGGGCAGGCGGCGGAGTGGGAGAGCGGAGTGGCGGCGCGGGAGGTGACGTTGCCGGAAGCGCTGTCCCTGGCGCGGGAGAACGCGCCGGCGCTGGAGCAGCGGATGTCGCAGCTGGAGGTAGCGAAGTACGGGGAGATGACGGCGTGGGGGCAGTTTTTGCCGGATCTGTC
>JAMJQL010000083.1 GCA_023554245.1 Gemmatimonadota bacterium | reverse complement strand
CGCCGTGTCCCGGTCGCCGACCGGCCGAACAAGGTCGAGCCCGGCGATTTCGCCGGACCACCCCTGGCCGATGGCAGCTTCGTAGAGTTCTTCGGCTCGCTCCCCCACATTCTTCAAGCAGAGTCACTCCGAAAGGTGGCGGCTGGTGTCGTCTCCGCCGTCGAACGGGAGCGGACCTGTCTCTGGATGCTCGGCGGGCACGTCGTCAAGACGGGACTGACTCCGATTCTGATCTGGCTGATGGAGCGACGGGCCATCACGCATGTCGCGGTGAACGGATCGACCGTCATCCACGACTACGAGATGGCCCGGTTCGGTGGCACTTCGGAGGATGTCGAGGCTGGCCTGACGGATGGAAGCTTCGGGATGGCACTGGAAACGGGTCGCGATATGAACCTGGCGATCCGTGCTGGCCATGCCGATGGGCTGGGACTGGGAGCCTCGCTGGCGCGGAGCCTCGTGGCTCGGGACGATCTGATGTATCCGGAACTCTCCATTCTCGTGGCCGGACACCGTCTGGGGGTGCCGATCACGGTTCATGCGGCGATCGGTGCGGAGATCCTTCATCAGCACCCGGAGGCCGACGGAGCGGCGATCGGAGAGTCCTCGTATCGGGATTTTCTCGCCCTGTCGAGAGCGATGGAAGGTCTGGATGACGGTGGAGCGGTACTGAACGTGGGCTCGGCCGTACTGTTGCCCGAGGTATTCCTGAAGGCCTTGACCGTGCGTCGGAATCTGGCCCGTGGAAGGCCGAGGGCGTTCATGACGGCCGACTTCGACATGATTCGACACTATCGACCGCGGGTGAATGTCGTCGAGCGACCCACTCGGACCGGAGGTGGGAGTGGCTATCAGATCACCGGCCATCACGAGATCATGATACCCATGCTCGGCTGGGCGATCGCCGCGGGACTGGAGGGTCGCATCTGAGGCGTTCGAGGACCGGCTCGAGGTCTCCCGGCGCTTTGCGTGGGTTTACGCTCCCGGATATATTCCGCGCCGAACGCCGGCCGGCGGCCGGCCAGAGGAGACACGGGTTCGGCGCGTTCTCACTTCCGGGTCCGCATCTCCGCATTCTCTGCCGAAAGGAGCCAGGGCCCTTGAGTTCATCGAAGTACAAGCCAACTACCCTGGAGCTCGCTCGCGACGAGCTCTTCAGCCATATCCAGCGTTGCGGAGTTCTCCAGGCCGAGGACAATGAGCGCGGCGAGTGGATGAGCGATACGGTCGAGTATCTGGGCGAACGCTACCCGGATTTGACTCCGGACCAGTTGAACGAGTTATCCGAGATCGGTCACCGCTACTGCCAGCCGGCGATTCCGCATGGCGCCAACGGCAAGGCGGACGAGAACGGGGAAGCCTGAGACCGAGGCTGATACAGCACTGGACATTCCCTTACCCGCGCCTGCAAGGGTCGGAACCGGGCGCACGTGCGAGCCAGCGGCTTCACGTGCGCCGCGGCAAAGTCGGGTCCGCACATCCGTCGGGCCCCCGATTCGTTTGACACCATCGCGTACGGCCCATCGACCCCGCTCAGCGGCATGTTCCTGATCATCGCCCTGTCGTTGGTCTGCCTGGGGGCCTGTGCATTCTTCAGCGCGGCCGAAAGCGCCCTGGTCAGAGTCAGGCGCGAGCGGCTGGCTGAGCTGGCGGAACAGGGCGACCTCGGAGCGCAGCGAGCGGGACACGCCAGACAACACCTCGATCGTTACCTGCGCGGCGCGCGCATGGGAATCGTCCTCTCGGTGCTGGCGTTCGGTTCCGTTTCCGTCCCGTGGCTCACGAAAGCGATGGACGCCGCTCTCCTGTCCATCGGATTGCCGGATGTGCTGGCCGGTCTGGCAGCAGTGTCGATTTCGCTGTTCATCCTGTTCGAGGTGGTGGTGCTGCTGGGCCTCGCCCTGCCGCGCTACTACGCGCTGCGCGAACCGGAACGGGTCAGTCGTGTGACAGCTGGCCCGCTCGGGCTGTTCTGTAACTTCGTGTCGCCGTTCATGGCCGTTTTCGATCGGCTCGATGGCAGGGGTGGAAAATTCGAGGAAGCCGGTCGCGACCGCCCGAGTCCCGACGAGATCGAAGCGCTTCGTCGCGGCACGCGCCACGAGGGCGGCGTAGAGCGGGACGAAGAGGCCATGATTCACGGCGTTTTCGAGCTGCCGAACACGGTGGCCCGGGAGGTGATGACGCCACGCCCGGATATCGTGGCATTCTCCCGGGAAACAGGCCTCGATGAGGTTCTGGCCGTGGCGGCAGAGTCAGGGTTCAGTCGATTCCCGGTGTACGGAACCTCTATCGACGACGTGATCGGGGTAGTCCTCGTCAAGGATCTTCTGCCCTGGGTTCGTGCGGACGAAGACGACACGAGTCGAGCACCTCCAGCCGGGAACGATCGGGACGGCCGAGCCGTGGGCTCGCAGGAGTTCAATCTCGAACGAGTAATCCGCGAGCCGTTCTTCGTTCCCGACACGAAACGAGTCGACGATCTGCTCGCCGAGTTTCGAGCCCAGAAAGTCCACCTGGCAGTGGTTCTGGACGAGTTCGGTGGAACCGATGGGGTCGTCACCCTCGAGGATCTAGTGGAGGAGATCGTGGGGGACATTTTCGACGAGCACGACGTGGCCGAGGAAGAAATCGCGCGGCTTCCGGATGGTCGCATTCTGCTGGATGGGGGTGCGGATCTGGAAGATGTCGTGGATGCGTTCGACCTCGACGGCGTTGGCGATGTGGAAGAATTCGATACGGTCGCCGGCTACGCGATCGGACGTCTGGGCCGGATTCCGGCTGTGGGCGAGACCGTGCCTATCGGCGATTCCGAGCTGGAGGTGCTGGAAACTCAGGAGCAGAGGGTGACGCGACTCGAGCTTCGGGTGCGGCCCACGACATCGACCGGCGATGCCGGTGAGTCTTCGAACAACGAAGAGAGCCAGGAGCGCCCATGAGCCTCGAGTTCTGGGGACCGGACGACTACGATCGCAACGCCCAGACGCACTACGAAGCCGGAGACCTGGACACGGCTGCCCGACTCCTGCGTGAGGGAGTCGCCATCTATCCCGATGTAGCCGAACTGCGCGTATCACTGGGCTACACGGAGCTGGCCCGGGAGGAGTACGCCTGGGGCCGACGTGCGTTCGACGGCGCGCTGCGCATCGAAGCCGACCACGAGGACGCTCTGGTGGGTCTGGGAGAGGCGCTCATCAAGCTCGGCGAACGCGGCCGCGGATTTCGCGTCTTCGACCGTGTGGTCGAGCTGGGATTCTCCGAAGATGCCGACCTCATGATCTCGATCGGGCGCATCCTGCTCCGAGAGCGCCTCTACGAACGGGCCGAGAGATTCCTTCGCCTCGCTGTGGCCGCAGACCCGGAGGGAACCGATGCGCCCACCGACCTGGGATTGGTCCTGCAGCAGCTCGGGAATGACGAGGAGGCAGCCCTCTGGTTCGAGAAGGCGATCGACGGAAATCCGCGGAATCACGATGCTCGTGTGCTGCATGCAAACCTCATCTACGAACGGGGCGATCGTCGAGGCGCCCTCGCGCAGTTTCGCGAGGTGCCTCCCGAGGCCCTCTGGGACACCCTGACCATCTGGCGGATCGTCGAGCTCGAACGCGCGTGTGAGAGTGAATCCGCGGAGTCCAGGATCGCACCCTACCTCTCTCGACTCGAGGATCTGTTGGGGGAGATCCGACCCGAAGACCGCCTGATAGAGGAGGTCGTTTCCGAGCTGACGGGGCCGGAGGCGCCTCCAGTCGGACAGCTGGACATGTTCCGTCCGGGCGCCGAGCGGGGCGGCCGGGCTACGGAGGAGTCCGGGCAGGACTGGGCAGGAATCGTGCGGGCCATGTGCCTCAGCTCGACACAGCCCGAGCGCACGATCCGACAATACATGCGGGATACGGCAGATCGAATCCGGTCACTCACCGGTATCCGGATTCCCGATGACGACCCGGAGGCCTTCCTGAAGGCCTCCGCAACCGCGGGCGTGCTCTACATCGCCGACTGAACCAGGACGACTGCACATGACTCAGGTATCGGCCCTCAATGCGCTGATTCTGCGACGACTGGCCCGCGATGGGCTGGCCCCCGACGCCCCGATAGCCGTCGCGGAGCTGCACAGAAGGCTTGTTCCGTATGCCCTCTGCCGGGAGGCTCTCGGTCTGACGACCAAGGCGGAGTACGACCTGGCGCTCCTGCAGTTACTGGACGACGTCGGCGTCGAGGTGGAAGAGAAGGCGCTACGGGAAGCAGTGCGTCGAGAGTTGCAGTCCCCGGAGCCCGGCCTCGCGATCCTGCAGCGATTCGCCGCTTCGGAGATCCGTATGGTAGCGCCGGACTCGGTACTGACCGAAGAAACTGGAGCCGGTGAATTGGATGTCGTTTCGGGTCCTCCACCTGCCGACCACGAGACGGAGCGTCTGCCGCAGGATCGGATACCCGGGCTCGATGATCTCGAGTTCCGGCCCGAGCCCGGGTCGACGCCAACCGCGCAGGACCCCTCAGCGTCCGCGGTCAGCGACTGCAGGTCCTGCGGGGCCGGGCTGCCCTCGCGCGACGGGCTGAAATTCTGCCCGGCCTGCGGAGCGAACCAGGACCGGTGGCCGTGCCCAGCCTGTGGCGAGACGGTGGAGCGTGGCTGGAGATTCTGCGCGATGTGCGGCGCGGGACAGTAAGCTCGATCGGGTCGAGGGCTCATGGAGAGTCGAGAAACTGGAACCTCGGGGGCTGAGACTGTACTTTCCCGGCCGAAGGCAATATCGGGTCCGTTCGAAGAGCGTACGAACGCCGGGACCCGAACAGCAGGACAGTACCCTCAAGGAGTGATAAAGACATGAAGGAGAGCAGGATTAGCTGGTCGGCCATGTTCGCGCTGGTGCTGGCGCTCGGCCTGTCGGCATGCGGCGGAGACGCCAACGGTAACAGCGCTGCAGAAGAAGCCGTCGCCGATGCCAAGGAAGCCGTTGCGGACGCAGGGGAGGCAGTCTCCGACGCGATGGATGACGCCAAGGAAGCCGTCGAAGATGCGGAAGAGGCTGTCGAGAATGCCGTCGATGCGATCAAGCAGGAGATGCCCGAGGGCGTCACCATGGAGATGATCGCGCAGGGCAAGACCGTGTATGCGGGCGCTGGAATCTGTTCGTCCTGCCACGGCCCCGCTGGAAAGGGCATCCCGAGCCTCGGCGCCGACCTGACGGATGATGAGTGGCTGCACTCCGACGGCAGCTACGAAGGTATCGTCAAGACGGTCATGGAGGGTGTTACGGCGCAGGCCTCGAGCTCGGGCGTACCGATGCCCGCTAAGGCAGGCACCAACATCAGCGACGACGACGTCAAGGCGGTGTCCGCTTACATCTGGACGCTCGGCAAGTAAGCTCGGATATTCATTCCGGATCGTCGATAATTGGTTGGAGAGGCCGGGGCCCCTGCGGGGACTCCGGCCTCTCTCTCGTACGGGAAGGTCGCAGATGATCCGCATCGCTTTAATACCGGGGGATGGCATCGGCCCCGAGGTCATCGCCGAAGGACGCCGGGTGATCGAGTCCGCGGTGCAGGCCGGTCTCGCGGATGTGCATCTCGAGGAATTTCCACATGGTGCGGAGCACTATCTCGGGACCGGCGTGACGCTCGATGACGAGACCTTCGTCCGCTTGCGCGACGAGTTCGAAGCTATTCTGCTCGGCGCCGTGGGAGATGCGAGAGTGCCGGATAACCGGCATGCGCGGGACATCCTGCTCGGGCTGCGTTTCCGCCTGGATCTGTTCATCAACTTCCGACCGGCTCGTCTCCGCCTCGCCGAGCTGTCTCCACTCAAAGGAGCGAGAGCCGGGTGCCCGGACATCGACGTGTTCCGTGAGAATACCGAGGGTTTTTACACCGGATCGGGTGGAATTCTGAGGCCGGGGACGCCGATGGAGGTGGCGACGAGCGAGTCGTTCGCCACGCGTTACGGCGTGGAGCGAATCGTTCGCGCCTCCTTCGAACACGCCCGCACCCGCTCTCGTCCCCGGGTCACCCTGGCGGACAAGGCCAATGCGGTCCCTCACGTCTACGGGCTCTGGCGACGCGTCTTCCAGGAGGTCGCGGCGGAATATCCGGATGTGGAGTCGGAAATGGGGTACGTGGATGCGATCGCGATGCAGCTGGTTCGCGAACCGGGCCGGTTCTCGGTGATCGTCACGGAGAATCTCCTTGGAGACATTCTCTCCGACCTGCTCGCGGAGCTGTCCGGCGGCATGGGGCTGGCTCCTTCGGCGAATCTGAACCCGGGGCGCCATGCGCTGTACGAGCCCGTGCACGGGAGTGCACCGGATATCGCAGGGACGGGCAGAGCCAACCCTGTGGCGACGGTGCTCTGCGTGGCGTTGCTGTTTCGGAATGAGGGGGCGGACGCGGCGGCAGACCGTATCGAACGGGCCGTCGACGAATCGCTGGCAGCCGGCATTCGAACGCCGGATGCGGGCGGCGCCGCGACGACCGAGGAAGTCGGTCGGTGGATCGCCGAGCAGGTGCTCGACGGTTGAAGCGCGGGATCCTGGTCAGACAAGCACATAACTACCGATACACGGGGAGACAAAATGGGAACCATGGGCAGCGACCGGGAGGTCGTCTTCCTTTCCGCCATTCGCACGCCATTCGGCACGTTCGGCGGAAGTCTGAAGGACCTGTCCGCCACGGAACTCGGTGTGCAGGCGGCGCGCGCGGCTATCGAGAGAGCCGGGGCCCCGTCGGAAGAGTATGACGAAGTCTTCTTCGGCAACGTGATCCAGACCTCCGCCGACGCCGTATACCTGGCCCGACATGTGGGCCTGAACGCAGGACTTCCCGAACAGTCTCCGGCGCTGACTCTGAACCGGCTGTGCGGATCGGGTTTCCAGGCGGTGATCGACGGCGCCGAGGCGATCCTGCTCGGGGGAGCGAAGCTCTGCCTGGCGGGAGGTACGGAGTCGATGAGCCAGGCGCCGCACGTGGTGCGTGGTGCACGATGGGGCCTGAGGCTGGGACCCTCGACTCCCTTCGAAGATTCGCTGTGGGAAGCCCTGACCGACACCTATTGCGGGTTTTCCATGGCGCAGACGGCCGAGAATCTCGCCGAAGAATACGACATCTCGCGTGCGGACGTGGACGAGTACGCGGTCCGGAGCCAGCACCTCGCCGCTGCCGCGTGGGATGAAGGCCGGCTGGCCGAGGAAGTAGTGCCCGTTTCGATGCTGAAGCGGGGCAAAGAAGTACTGTTCGAGCGTGACGAACACATCCGCGCCGACACGACGATGGAGGCCCTTTCCGGCCTGCGCCCCTACTTCAAGAAGGATGGACTCGTGACGGCGGGCAATGCCAGCGGAATCGGCGACGGTGCCGCATCGCTGGTGATCTCCGATGCCGAGTTCGCGGGCGCCCACGGGATTGAACCGATCGGCAGCCTCGTCTCCTGGGCGGTGGCCGGTGTTCCGCCCCGAATCATGGGGATCGGTCCGGCTCCAGCCTCCCGGATGGCAGTGGAACGTGCCGGGATCGGATTCGATGACCTGACCCTGATCGAGGTGAACGAGGCCTTCGCGCCGCAGTACGTGGCGGTCGAAAAGGAACTCGGCCTGGACCGGGCGAAGGTGAACGTGAACGGGGGCGCGATCGCGCTCACCCACCCGCTCGGGGCTACGGGAGCTCGGATCACCACGACCCTCCTGCATGAGCTCCGTCGACGGGGTGGCGGCTACGGACTCGGCTCCGCCTGCATCGGCGGCGGTCAGGGAATCGCGGTGGTGGTGCGCGTCGACGGCTGATCAGGCTCGACCCGGAGCCGATGCCACGGTCTCGGCAACCGGCGAGATGTGCTGTGCGCCAGGGGCGTTTTCCGTATGTTGTCCCTCCGCGACAGACACTCCTTCGAAACGTCCCGGAGGGTTCCATGGAAGTCATCCTCGCCCTGCTCGCGATCGGCGGCACCGCAGCCCTGGCGACGAGCCTCAGGATTCTCCGCGAGTACGAGCGCGCCGTCGTGTTTCGACTGGGCCGCGTGCGGCCACTGCGGGGACCCGGTCTGATCTTTCTCGTTCCGTTCGGGATCGAACGGATGGTGCGCGTGGGCCTGCGCATCATCGCGATGGACATCCCCCCCCAGGACGTGATCACCCGGGACAACGTCTCCGTGAAGGTCAATGCGGTCCTCTACTTCCGGGTCCGGGACCCGAGCCGTGCCGTGCTCGAGATCGAAGACTTCCTCTTCGCGACTTCTCAGCTCGCGCAGACGACTCTGCGGTCTGTGATCGGACAGGCGGAGCTGGACGAGCTGCTCGCTGAGCGCGAGAAGTTCAATCGGATCCTGCAGAAGATGATCGACGAGGGCACCGACGCGTGGGGGATCGACGTCACCGGCGTCGAGGTGAAGGACGTCGATCTGCCCCAGGAAATGAAGCGCGCCATGGCCAAACAGGCCGAAGCGGAGCGGGAGCGCCGCGCCAAGGTGATCAACGCGGAGGGTGAACTGCAGGCGGCGACGCGTCTGAAGGACGCGGCGAGACTCCTCTCGCAGCACCCGGCATCTCTGCAGCTGCGCTTCCTCCAGACCGCATCGGAGATTGCGGCCGAGAACAACTCGACGACCCTGTTTCCCCTGCCGCTCGATATCTGGCCACTGCACAAGGCCATCGCCAGTGCCGTCGGCGCGACCGGCGAGCAGGACGAAGAGGAATCAATTGCCGAACTCGAGGAGAGGGCTCGCGCCTCGGCCGACGCTGCGCTGCAGCCCGTGTCCGATATCGGCCGTGCGGAAGAGGCTCAGCTCCTGGGCGAAGGGCCGCCCCAGAACCTGGACGAACTCGTCCAGCGTGTGCGACAGAACGTCGAGAAGAAGCACGTCGGCGGCACCCAGCAGCCGGATGCCGCGAAGGCGGATAACGGGGACGACTGAGTGAACGCGACTCGAGGCGGGCCCCATTCGGAGGAACGAGTCGTTGGCCGCTGAGCCCGGCCGGGAGAGCCCGAACGTCCCGATGCGCGTGAGTCGGGATCAACTCGAGAAAGTCATCCACCGGGCGGCGGAACTGCAGTTCGGCAGGGGCGAGACCCCTGAGGCGCTCGAAGCCGAGGAAGTGCTCCGGATCGCCGAAGAGGTGGGACTCGAGGGCAGGTTCGTTCGCCAGGCCCTCGCCGAAGTGCGTGCCGACGCCCTGCTGCCGGCCCGTCCCCCGGACGACTCCGTTCCGACGCGGTTGTGGGGTGAAGCCATCCTCGTCGCCGCGCGCGTCGTTCCGGGAGAACCTCTCGCCATCCAGGACCGTCTCGCACGGTATCTCGCCGATCGGGAAAGCCTCAGGTGTGTACGCGACCGGCCCGGACAGCTGGTGTTCGAACCGGCGAAGGACTTCATGAGTCAGCTTCAGCGGGGGCTGGATTTCGGCGGACGTGGATACGAACTGGCCAAGGCCCGCTCGCTCGGCGTGATGATCCAGTCGCTCGAGGAGGGGCGATCGCTGGTATCGATTACTGCCGACATGTCCAACCAGCGATGGGGCCACGCGGCAGGCTGGTATGGATCGTTGGGAACATTCGGTCTCGGGTCCGCTCTGGGGGCCATTCTGGGCGGCGGGTTGCCCGCCCTGATCGTGATTCCGGCCGTCGCGTCGGGTGTGGGCCTGGTGGCCACGGTAGGAACTTCGAAGACGGTCGGAGTGCAGCGACATCGTCTGGAGCTCGCGGTGCAGGGTCTGCTGGACCGGCTGGAGCGTGGATTCACCATGGCATCCGACCGGCCCACCCTGCGAGAAAGGATCACGGACCTGCTGGAGGAATGACGGGGCCTCGGAGACGGTGGAATTCGACGGGAGCGCGGAAGCGCAATTGACACGAACGGGAGAGAACGAACGTGAGCGAAATACAGAAGGTAGGTGTAGTCGGCTGCGGGCTCATGGGACGTGGCATCGCGCAGGTCTGCGCGGCAGCCGGATACGAGACGGTCGTCCGCGAGGTGAACGACGCACTGCTCGAAAAGGGCCTTGGTGCGGTGCGGGGCCAGCTGGACAGGGCCGTAGAAAAGGGCAAGCTGGAGCCGGAAGTGAAAGATGCGACGCTGAGCCGGCTGAGCGGGACCGTGTCCCTGGACGACCTGGCCGACTGTGACCTCGTGATCGAGGCGATCGTCGAGAATATCGATGCGAAGAAGGACCTGCTCGGTGCGCTGGACCGTCAGAATCCCGAGCACACAATCTTCGCCTCCAACACGTCCAGCCTGACCGTGACGGAGATGGGTGCCTCCACGGGACGCCCCGACCGATTCGTCGGCCTGCACTTCTTCAATCCGGTTCCCGTGATGAAGCTGGTCGAGGTGGTGCGGACCGGCTCCACCTCGCAGGAGACCTTCGACCGTGCCTTTGCCTTCGCGAAATCGCTGGGCAAGGTCCCGGTAGCCTGTCGCGACAACTCCGGATTCATCGTCAACCGACTGCTCGTGCCGTACATGCTCGACGCGATCCGCGGATACGAAGAGGGCATCGGCTCGATCGAGGACATCGACACGGCCATGCAGCTCGGCACGGGATACCCGATGGGACCCTTCGTCCTGGGTGACTTCGTGGGTCTCGACACGCTCTACTACATCGCGGAGATCATGTTCGACGAATACCGG
>JAMJQL010000082.1 GCA_023554245.1 Gemmatimonadota bacterium | reverse complement strand
GCGATGATCACCGCCGACAGCACCGCGAAGCCCCGAACATCGAGATTCTCGATCCCGACCACGTTGCGCCCGATCAGGGCGCTGAGGAACAGCAGACCGGCCGCCCCGAGGCGAATCAGCGTGTGGAGGTGAAGACGCGGCCCGAGAAGCCGGTGCGTGATCGGCTCCGCCGAGGCCACCATTCCCGCGGGTGGAAGTCGGGGGGGATTCGCGGTTTCTGCGCCGGGTGTCTTCATTGCGGTGTTCTGACGGCAGATTGCAGGCCACGACAGAGCCCTCTCGGGACCGCGGATCTTACGGAAATCGGGCGATCTGGACGTTACCGCGAGGGGACAGGGTGGACCACGGTTGGGACAGGCTGACCGACACTGAGCAGGCGCTGCCTGCGAAGAACCTGGGACCCTGGTCGGCCGCAGGTCCCCGGCTCCTGGATGCTAGAAAGGGCCAATCATCTCTGATCGGCCCTTCCAGTCGGGGCGCCCGGATTTGAACCGGGGACCTCTGCGTCCCGAACGCAGCGCTCTACCGGACTGAGCCACGCCCCGAAACTGCCTGTACGTCCAAGCGGGCAACCGGATGCCTTGTATGCTCCGCATCCAAAGGTCCGGCTGCCATGCATCACCGCGTCTTCGTCCAAGCGGGCAACCGGATTCGAACCGGCGACCTCAACCTTGGCAAGGTTGCGCTCTACCAGCTGAGCTATGCCCGCGGAGCCACCGGTCGGAGTTGAACCGACGACCGCTCGATTACGAATCGAGTGCTCTACCACTGAGCTACGGTGGCGTGAGAAGTGGAGCCGGCGGGAGTCGAACCCGCGACCTCATGAGTGCGATTCATGCGCTCTCCCAACTGAGCTACGGCCCCCAAGCTGGAATCTGCCTTCAATCCTCCGCAGCCCCGTTTTGCGGCCTTTCTGCGGCACCGCCGCGGAAAGCAACGCACTGAGCTACGGCCCCGGATTGGGGGAACGGGGCTGACGGGACTCGAACCCGCGACCTCCGGTGTGACAGACCGGCACGCTAACCAACTGAGCTACAGCCCCCAGATCACCGCCTACCTGTAAACAGCCCGCCGCCGCGTTCCGAACCGCCCATCTGCCGGAGCGCACCCGACGCTCGATGGGGCCTACTGGACTCGAACCAGTGACCTCTACGATGTCAACGTAGCGCTCTAGCCAGCTGAGCTAAGGCCCCCGAGACAGCGAGAGCGGGGCCGATGCCCCGCTCGTCAGACGGCAGAAAGTAGAACGCGCCGGGGTCGGGGTCAAGGTCCGCAGCGGCTCCCGAACCATGCCGTCGATCGCGGTCCGCGCAGCGTTCGCGGACCACGAATCGCATTCCCGAAAGGGCTTCGAATCGCAGTCTACCCCGCCTTGCGTCGGGTACACGAGGTGATACCTTGACGCGGCTCGTTCCGAAGTGCCGCGTGACCCCGCAGACGGGCGTATAGCAGGTTGCGCGCCGAGCGATTCGTCAGAAGAGCGACATCGATACATGAAGCTAATTTTGAGGCTCGGCGGAGCCGCTGCGTTCGTGGTGGCATTGAGCGCGGTTCTGATCGGATTGTCTGCACGGTCCGGAGACGCCGACGCGGCCGCGTCGGTGCAGGCCTCCGAGCAGGAAGCCGCTGGGGTGGATCAGGAGCTTCCGCCCGGGATCAGGCCCAGCAACCCGACCGGACAGACGGCCGAAGAGGCGATTGCGGCGCACATGGTCGCCAGCGAAGGCCCGGAGCAGCCGATCCCCTTCAGCCACCGCTTCCACTCCCAGGAGCTCCAGATGCAGTGCGAGTACTGCCACGGAGGAACCGAGGAGTCGGTGGTGGCGGTAATCCCGCCGGTCGAGCTCTGCATGGGGTGCCACCGTATCGTGGGGGCCCAGCTCGAGCCGATTCAGAGGCTTCAGGGCTACTGGGAGCGGGGCGAGCCCGTGCCGTGGGTACGCGTCTACAAGTCACCGGACTTCGTGCAGTTTCCTCACAGGGCACACATCCGATCCCAGGTCGAATGCGAGGAGTGCCACGGCAAGGTCGAGGAGATGGACCGTGTCTATCAGTTCTCGTCGCTGAAGATGGGTTGGTGTCTGGACTGTCATTGGCAGGCCGGCGAGGAGACCGACGTGGCGACGGACAGATTGCTCCTGGAACAGTTCCCGCCGCCTCCGTCACCCGGTGGACGGCAGCCCCATGGTCTGTACCCTCGCGACATCGAGCAGCAGTACGCATCGAACCGCGGTCCGATCGACTGCACCGCATGTCATTATTGAGACCCGGCACCGGTAGCGAATGAACAACGGCGATACACACAGGAACGGCGACGGAGTCAGCCTCCCGACCGTGGATGGCGGAAACGGCACTCCGGGCGACACTTCCAGGCGCGACTTTCTGAAGGTGCTGGGCGTCGCAGGCGCCGGAGCCGCAGCCGCCAGCTGCGGTCCGCCCGACATGGGCGACAAGCTGATTCCCTACCTCGTTCCGCCGGAAGACATCGTTCCCGGCACGAATGTCAGCTACGCGACCATTCTCACCGAGGCGGGCGGACCGGAGCCACTCGGGATTCACGCGACCGTGCGTGACGGCCGCGTCATCAAGCTCGAGGGGAATCCGCGGTTTCCGAATCGCGGACGGCTCTCGGCGCTGGCGCAGTCCGCCCTCCAGGATCTCTACGACCCCGACCGGATTCAGGGACCCCGGGTCAGGGACGGGAACGGATTCACGGATACCGACTGGGACGCGGCGATCGCAGCTTTGGCGGGAGCAATCGTGCCCGGTCGTACGGTGCTGCTGACCTCGCCTCAGACCGGGTCGAGTGCAGAGTTCTACGCCGCGTGGGCAGACGCCGTCGGGGCCGAGTGGATGGCCTGGGAGCCGCTGGGATACGAAGCTCTCAGCTCAGCGTACGAGATCGCATTCGGTATCCCCGGGATGCCTCAGTACGAGATCAACCGGGCGGACCGCATCGTCTCGTTCGGTGCCGACTTCCTCGGCAGTTGGCTGTCGCCGGTTGAGTTCGGGGCTCGATTCCTCGAGTCGAGACGGATCGAGCAGGGACGCCAGGCGAAGTTCACGGTCGTCGCCCCTCGACTCTCGCTCACCGGGCTGAACGCCGATGAGTGGATGGCGGCCCGGCCCGGAACCGAAGCTGCCGTGGCACTCGCCCTCGCCGGGGAGGTGGCCCGGGCGAAGGGAGGCGAGGCAGCGAGCCGACTCTCGGGTCCTCTCGCTCAGTTCACTCCCGAGGCAGTGGCAGAGCGAGCGGGGATTCCGGCCGATAAGATCGTCCGACTGGCGGACGATCTTGCGTCGGCCCAGAACCCGATCATCCTGCCTCCGGACGTTTCAGGCCAGGACGGAGCTACTACCGAAACGCACCTCGCCGTCGCGTTGCTCAATTACGCGTGCGGCGCGATCGGCTCGACGGTTCGGCCCGGCGAGGGACCGATGCGCGGCGAATCGGTGAGCGCAGAGCAGATGCGCGGTCTCGTGGGGCGGATGGAGTCCGGCTCGATCGAGACGATCATCGTGGCCGGCGCGAACCCCGTCTACGGCGTGCCGAAGTCGCTGGGATTCGCGGCAGCATTCGCCGGCGTGGACAACCGGATCTCGCTGAATTCGCACCTGGACGAGACGGCGGCGGCATGCGACCTCCTGCTGCCCTCGAATCACGAGCTGGAATCGTGGGGCGATGCCGAGATCCGTCCTGGAATCTGGGCGGTCGCTCAGCCCGTCATGCGACCGATCTTCGACACGCGACAGCGCGAGGATCTGCTGCTGGCGTCTGCCGCTCTCGGTGGCGAAAGCCCGTTCGAGGCAGCCGACTGGAAGTCGTGGCTCGAGACCAGCTGGCGCGCGAGTTTCGAAGCCGAGTCGGAAGGCGCGACCAGCTTCGAAGATTTCTGGTTCGTCATGCTTCAGGCGGGCGCGGTTCGCAGGGCACAGTCCGGGGTGGATCCGAACCCCACGCTGAGGGCCGGCGCGCTGGAGCGTGCCTTCCAACTGCCCGAGCCGATCGAGGGCTTCAAGCTCACGACGTACGCGCCGGCGCAATTCTACGATGGCCGCGGTGCGAACCGGTCCTGGATGCAGGAATTGCCCGATGCAGTCTCCAAGGCGGTGTGGAACAGCTGGGTGGAGATCCATCCCGAGACGGCCGGACCGCTTGGTCTGGAGACCGGTGACCTGGTCGAGATCCGCACATCGGCCGGCTCGCTGACGGCGCCCGCCTTCCTGTACGAGGGCATCCACCCCGACGCGATCGCGATTCCACTCGGCCAGGGACATACCGAGTTCGGACGGACTGCGAAGTCCCGCGGCGTGAATGCGCTCGATCTCCTCGACGGGTCGGTCGATCCGCAGAGTGGGGCCCTGGCATTCTCGGGCGTGGCTGCCGAGCTGACCGCGGTCGGTGAGCGCGGAAGGCTGGTGATCCTGCAGGGAAACGACACTGACCTCGACCGCGAGATCGGCGAGATGATGCAGGTCGACGATGCCCTCGAGAAAATCGGCGGGCACCAGGTCGACCTCCGGCAGATCCTCGAGACGGCGTGGGACTCGGACCCGAAGAGCCCGTATCGCTGGGGAATGGCGATCGACCTCAACGCCTGCACGGGTTGCGGCGCGTGCGTCACCGCCTGCTACGCCGAGAACAACATTCCCACCGTCGGCGAGGATCTCTGCAATCAGGGCCGGGAGATGTCCTGGATGCAGATCATGCGGTACTTCGAGGAGACGGAGGACGACGGCTTCCAGACCGTGCACGTCCCCGTCCTCTGCCAGCAGTGCGGGGATGCGCCCTGCGAGCCCGTCTGTCCGGTCTACGCGGCCTATCACACGCCCGAGGGGCTCAACGCCCAGGTCTACAATCGCTGCGTGGGCACCCGGTATTGCGCGAACAACTGTCCGTACAAGGTGCGGCGATTCAACTGGTTCACCTACGAGCAGCCGTATCCGCTGGATCTGCAGCTCAACCCCGACGTCACGGTCCGCCAGACCGGGGTGATGGAAAAGTGCACCTTCTGCGTCCAGCGGATCAATCGCGCCAAGCTCGACGCCAAGGACGAAGGCCGTCACGTACAGGATGGAGAGATTCAGACGGCCTGCATGCAGACGTGCCCGACGCAGGCGATCGTGTTCGGCAACCTGAAGGACCCGGCGAGCGCGGTCTCCCGGGTGGCCAAGGGTGCCCGGGCATACCACATGCTCGGCGAATTGAACACCCGGCCCGCGATCACGTACCTGGCGGGCGTATCGCATGCTCCGCTCGCCCATGGCGGGCACGGAGAGCACGCGGATGAAGGACACGAGGAAGCTGGCAGCGCCACGGACGATCACGGCGCTGCCGACGACGCCGGCCACTGAATGACCGGTCACCGAGAAACCCACAGGGTCTGATGGCGACAGCGGAAATCGACGTGCCGGCAGAGGCACTGCCCACGCTCGCGCAGGCGAACGACGACATCAGTCGTCCGATCTATCCGCCCTCGTGGCGCTACTACCTGCTGCTCGCGATCTGCGGGATCGGAATCCTCGCGGGCGGTACCGCGTGGGCGATCCAGATCCGGAACGGGATCGGAATGACCGGGATCAACAACCCGGTCAGCTGGGGCGTCTACATCGTCACCTTCGTATTCTGGGTCGGAATCGCGCACAGCGGTACGCTGATCTCTGCGGTGCTCTACCTGGTCCGGTCGGGCTGGCGCACCACGATCAATCGCGCGGCCGAGGCGATGACCATCTTCGCGGTGATGACCGCGGGCCTGTTTCCGCTCATCCACCTCGGCCGGGTCTGGTACTTCTACTATCTCGTGCCCTACCCCTCCACCCGGCTCCTCTGGCCCAACTTCCGATCGCCGCTCGTGTGGGACATGTTCGCGATCGGCACCTATTTCACGATCAGCCTCGTGTTCTGGTACCTGGGCCTGATTCCCGACCTCGCAGTGCTTCGCGACAAGTTCACGGGAATCAAGAAGAAGCTGTACGGAGCCTTCTCGCTTGGATGGACCGGATCGGTCAGGGACTGGGCCCACTATCGGCGCCTGTATCTGTATCTGGCCGGGATCGCCACACCGCTGGTGCTGTCGGTACACAGCGTGGTGTCGTGGGACTTCGCCATGGGCATCGTGCCCGGGTGGCACTCGACGATTTTCGCACCCTACTTCGTGGCGGGAGCTATCTTCTCCGGGATCGCGATGGTGATCACGATCATGATCCCGCTCCGCTGGGCGTTCGGGCTCGAGAAGTACATCACCAAGTACCACTTCGACAACATGTCGAAGCTGCTGCTCTTCACCTCGCTGATCGTCGGCTATGCGTACGCGATCGAGTTCTTCCTCGCCTGGTGGGTCAACGATCCGATCGAGAAGGAGAGTTTCGGTTGGAGGGCGACGGGATATTACGCCCTGCCCTTCTGGATCATGGTGTTCTGCAATGTCGTGGTCCCCATGAGCCTCTGGTTCAAGCGCACTCGTAACAACCTCGCGGCGCTGTTCGTGGTCACGATCTTCGTCAACATCGGTATGTGGTACGAGCGTTTCGTGATCATCGTCACCTCGCTCGCCCACGAGTTCGAGCCGGGCGGCTGGGGCATCTACGTGCCCACGACGACCGAGATCCTGATCATGATCGGCAGTTTCGCGTGGTTCTTCTTCTGGTTCCTTCTCTTCTCACGGACGCTGCCGGTAATCAGCATCGCGGAGGTGAAGGAACATCTGGCACACGAGCACGAGCACGGGCACTGAGATGAGTGGCATTGTCGCCCATTACGACACACTCGGCGCCACGCGTGACGCGATCGAACGGCTGCGTGATGCGGGGCACTCCGATTTCGACGTGTTCTCCCCCTTCCCGGCGCCCGAGCTCGAGGAAGCGATGGGAATCACGTCCAGCCCGGTCCGTCGCTGGGCCCTGATCGGAGGGATCACCGGCTTTCTCACGGCCACTGCGCTGACCGGCCTCACGTCGCTGGCCTACCCGCTGGTGACGCAGGGCAAGCCGATCCTCTCCTGGCCCGCGTTCTTCGTGATCATGTTCGAAATGACGATTCTGTTCACGGGTCTGTTCGGGTTCGCGGGCGTGCTGTTCCACACCTGGCGTTCGCGACGGCGGCTATCGCCGGGATACCGAGAAGTGTTTTCCGTGGACCGGTTCGGAGTCTACCTCCACGACGCGGGCGGCAAGGCCGCCGAGCTCACGTCGATGCTCCGCGAGACGGGAGCCGTCGAGATCGAGGAGGTGGCCGCATGAAAACGCCCACCCTCCTGTCGCTTCGGGCCCTCGCGATCTCTCTTGCCGTCACGGTCGCGTTGACCGGCTGCGACGACCAGGTGAAGCGGGTTCCCTGGTTCGAGACGATGTTCCGGACCCAGTCGGTGCGGACCTACGAAGCCCCGCACCAGTTGCCTCCCGAGGGGACGGTCTATATCGGGGCGCCACGGCACCTGGACCTTCTCGCCGCCGACACCGTTGCCGTGAATCCGATGACGGCGACCCCGGAGATCCTGGAGCAGGGCGAGGTGCTCTACCTGCAGTATTGCGTCATGTGTCATGGATCGGAGGGCGCGGGTGACGGACCGGTGGTCGGCGAGAACCGGCTTCCGCCTCTCCCGACGCTCAACCTCCTTTCCGACCGGGCGAAGAACGACCTGTCGGACGGATACATCTGGGGGATGATCGCGAACGGGCGTGGCGTGATGCCGGCTTACAGGAGAATCCCCCACGACTCCCGCTGGCAGATCGTGGAGTACGTACGCTTCCTGCAGGACGCTTCGAGCGGCGGCGCACCGGCTGGATCCGGTGAAGCGCAGGCCGGCAATGACTGAGGAGCACAGCACGTTGAGCGCAGATACATCAGTCGTCTCGGCCGAAAGAGCGCTGAGTACGGTCCATGGGCGGATCAGCGGACTCGCAGGCCTTCTCTGGCTCGCCGCGTTCGCGATCGGCGTGGCCGGTTTCGCAGTCGCCCTCGGCAGCGACCCGCAGCGTGCCTGGATGAACGTGTGGGGGAATTTCCTCTTCTGGACGGCGCTCGCTCAGGCGGGCGTGATCTTCGCGGCCGTCCTCGTAGTCGCGAAGGGGCACTGGGGGAAGCCGTTCCGGCGCATTGCCGAGGCGACCGGCGCCTTTCTGCCGTTCTCCCTGATCATCTTTCTGCTCATGTACTTCGGCGCTCCCGAGATCTTCCCGTGGATGAAGCCGGGATTCGAGGGACACATCAACCGGGACTGGCTGACGCACGATGGCGTGTTCATCCGGAACGGAATCCTGCTCGCGATTCTGTTCGGAGCGAGCTGGTATTTCCTGCGCCTGTCGTTGCGCCCGGACGCGCCCATGATCGCGCAGAAGCAGACGGGCTGGCGAAAGGCGATGCTGGAGAGGCTCTCCCGCGGCTGGCGCGGCGACGAGGAAGAGGCCGAGCGAGCCCGCAGCATTCTCGCCTGGTTCGCTCCCGTTCTGATCGGGCTATGGGTCATCATCTTCAGCCTCCTTTCGTTCGATCTGACCATGTCACTGATGCCCAGCTTCATGAGTATGATCTGGGGCGCCCTGTACTTCGTGGGCGGTTGGCTTTCGATGCTGGCGATCGTCGCCTTTCTGGCGCACCGCTACAAGGAGCACTACAGCCTCGAGGACGTGTGGGGGAAGTGGGAGTTCCACGACCTCGGCAAGCTGATATTCGCCTTCGTGATCTTCTGGAGCTACATCTGGTTTTCCCAGTTCCTCCCGATCTGGTACGGGAATATCGGGCGGGAGACCCAGTTCTTCGAGCTCCGCGTCGACAACGGGTTCAAGCCCCTCCTCTGGGCGCAGATGACCCTGATCTTCTTCATCCCGTTCGCGCTCCTCCTGTGGCGAAAGCCGAAGATGCGCTCCCGGCACCTCGCGATCGTCGGAGTCGTCATCCTGCTCGGCTTCTGGCTGGAACGCTGGATGCAGGTCGTTCCATCGGTATGGAAGGGCGAAGGCCCGCCGCTCGGATGGCAGGAGCTTACGATCGCGCTCGGCTTCCTGGGCCTCTTCGGCCTCAGCTACTCTCTGTATCAGAGCGTGATGGCGAAGATCCCGGTTCAGGAAGCCCTGATCATCGGTGAGAGGTCTCGCGGCCCCTGATCGAGTCACCGACGCCATGACGCATCCGCCGGCGGAGTCGGTGGCTGATGCCGCGTCCGTGCCGACCAATTCGACCAGCGTCGTATCCGACATCCGCAGTTTCATCCTCCACCGTCCCGCCATCCCCACCCAGGTATCGGTCGAATCGGACAGCTGGCGCGAGGACTACACACGGCGAATCGCCGAGCGTACCGGCGTCGATGTCTCGGTCTATTCGATCCTCAACATTCACCGCATCGGGATCGACGCCGCTGTCGAGACCGTCTTCGACGAGGTCGAACGATGGGAAGGCGGTTCCGCCTGCTGGCCGGATCACCTGGCCACGATCGAGCAGACCCCGGGCGAGCAGGACGGCTTTCGCGTCGTGTTCCTGGGCCGATCCGGTGCGATGCGCCGGCTGCGCCGACGACTGGGCCCGGAATTCGGAACGCTCTTCGTCGCGACGGTCTCCGAGGCCAGGCGCGTTCCCGATCTCCGGGACACCGAGAATGCCCGGTTCTTCCTCTGGAACTGCTCGGGGGGCTATCCGATCGGCGTGTTCTCGATCTTCGCGCGCTCGCGCATCGCAGAGCGTGGGGAGACCGCTCCGACCCAGCTGTTCTTCGCGGTCGGATTCAACCCCTACGGAAGCTGGACGCTGGGCAGGATCGGCGGACCGTTCCGGTCGGCGTGGCAATTCCTGCACGACCGCGTCACCTCGAACGTGCTGAACCGGTTCAAGCAGCTGTGCGAGTTCGCCGACGCTCGTCCGGATCGCAGTCCGAGCTCCTGAAGACCAGGACCCCGCCGCTTACTCGTCGGAGAGTGCCGCTTCGACGATCGACTGTTGCTCGAGCTGGTGCGCCGCGGCATAACCCTCGGCCGGGCTCGCTCGCTCCGGGCGGCCGACGTAGCGCAGCGAGAGCTCGGGACCGCCGAGTCGCTCGAGTCGTGGCCGCACGAACTGCCATGCCCCCATGTTCGCGGGTTCTTCCTGGAGCCAGACGATTTCGGTGGCATTCGGATACTGCGTAAACAGGGCTGCCAGCTCCTCCTCGGGGAACGGCTGAATCCGCTCCACCCGGATCACGTCCACCGAGTCGCTCTCCGTCCACGATTCGGATCCGACCAGGTCATAGAAGACTTTTCCGGAGCAGAGAACGATTCGGCCCACACCTGTGCGCTCCTCCTCACTGCGGAGACCCGGCAACACGGGGTGAAAATGATCCTCGGACAGTTCCCTGAGAGACGAGCGCGCCGCCGGATGCCGCAGCAGGCTCTTCGGGGTCATCAGGACCAGGGGCCTGCGGGCCGGCCGCAGCGCCTGGAGTCGGAGCAGGTGGAAGTACTGGGCCGGGGTCGTCAGGTTCGCCACCCGGATATTCTGCTCCGCCGCGAGCTCCAGAAAGCGCTCGAGTCGGGCGCTTGAGTGCTCGGGTCCCTGTCCCTCGTAGCCGTGTGGAAGCAGGAGAGCGAGACGTGACTCCTGGCCCCACTTCGACCGGCCGGCCACGATGAACTGGTCGATGATCGCCTGTGCGACGTTCGCGAAGTCGCCGAACTGCGCTTCCCACAACACGAGCGTATCGAGTGCGGTGGTGCTGTAGCCGTATTCGAACCCGAGAACGGCGGCCTCCGACAGCGGGCTGTTCCACACCTGGAATTGACCCTGGCCATCTTCCACGTGCTTCAGCGGCGTCCAGGTCGCACCGCTGCCTGCATCGTGAAGGACGAGATGGCGCTGGCTGAAGGTGCCCCGCTCCGAGTCTTCTCCGCTGAGCCGGACCGGCACGCCCTCGGAGACCAGGCTGGCGAACGCGAGAGCCTCCGCGTGCGCCCATTCGATACCGTCCTCGAGCGATGCCCGGCGCCGCTCGAGCTGACGCTCCAGCTTCGGATTCGGTTCGAATCCCTCGGGCCAGGCATGGATCGCATCGTTCAACTCGCGCAGTCGGTCGACGGAAGGTGCTTCGAGGCTCTCGCGCCAGCCCGCTTCTTCCACCGTGAGGACATCGTAGGCGCGCGGACGGTCCCTCTCGACTTCCATGCCGATTCCCAGGGTCGTGCCCGCCGTGGATGTGTACTCCGTCTGCTCGTCGGTTTCCGCGTCCGGCGACTCGTCAGTCGCTCGCGCCCGGGCGTCCGACAGCCGGGCAGCCGCAGCTTCCGACATTTCGTCCACTTCGGCCTGTGTGACGACGCCTTCGCTCACCAGCTGATCGGCCCAGATCTGACGGACGGTGGGGTGCTCCCTGATCTTCCTGTACATCAGAGGCTGCGTATAACTGGGCTCATCACCTTCATTGTGTCCGTACCGTCGATAACCGACCAGATCCACCACCACGTCTTCCGCGAATTCCATGTGAAAGTCGATGGCCAGCTGCACGGCGGACAGGCACGCCTCGGGATCGTCGGCGTTGACGTGCAGGATCGGGACCCGGAAGCCGAGTGCGATGTCGCTGGCGTAGCGACTCGAGCGGGTATCGAAGGGGTCCGTCGTGAATCCGAGCTGGTTGTTGGCGACGATGTGAATCGTCCCGCCGTTCTCGTATCCGTGAAGGCGCGCCAGATTCAGGGTCTCCGGCACGATCCCCTGGCCCATGAACGCCGAGTCCCCATGCACCAGGATCGGGAGTACGGCCGTGCCGAAGGCATCGAGACCGCTCTCGTCCTCGCACGTCAACGGAGCTCCGCTCTCGCGTGCCATGACTTCCCGGGCGGCGCGGGCCATCCCCTGGACCACCGGATTCACGTGCTCGAGATGACTCGGGTTCGGCGCCAGCGAAATCTCCAGCTCTCCCACCGGTGATCGGACCAGTTGACGGGCGCCGACGTGATACTTCACATCCCCCGAACCGGCTTCCGAGATCCTCGACTGCATGCCGCGAGAGCGTCTTCCCTCGAACTCCGCGAGCAGCGATTCGTAGGGGAAGCCGATGATGTGCGCGAGGACGTTCAGCCGACCCCGGTGGGCCATGCCGATGAAGAACTTCTTGGTTCCCGCCAGCGCGGTACGTCGGATGATCCGACGGATCATCGGCACCATCATGTCGATTCCCTCGATCGAGAACCGCTTCTGGCCCAGATACGAGCGCTGCAGGAACGACTCCAGTCCATCGACCTCCGTGAGTATCCTCAGGAGATGGACCTTCCCGTGCTCGTCCACGGGCTCGAGGTGCCGGCCCGACTCGATGTACTCGACCAGCCAGTTCCACTGGACCGGGTCCTCCATGTGGTCCAGCTCGTATCCGATCCGCTCGCAATAGACCTCGCGGAGTGCACGTGTCGCATCGAGCGCCGTTTCGCCGTGTCGGTCCTGACCGATCGCTGCGGCTGGAATCCGCGACAGGTCTTCGTCGGTGACTCCGTGAAACTCCGGGTCGAGTGACGGGTGGCCCGGTGGCAAGGAACCCAGGGGATCGATCGGAACCGCCAGGTGGCCCACGGTTCGATAGGATTCGACCAGGCTGCCGGCCGCGGCCGCCGTACGCAGCAGCGGCGTGAGAGTGGAGGGGTCGACGCCGGTCGGTCCCTCCGCGGCGGTCCGATCGGGCATGACCGGAGCCCGCGCGATCGAGCCGCCATTCTCGTACCACTCGGACAGCGACGGAGGCACGAGACCCCTGTCGCGGAGATCCTTCTCGTACAGTTGCTCGGCATAGCCGGCGTTGTAACCGTCTGCCGCCCGCTCGTCGTTCATCGTGTCTCGGATCCGGGTCTCGTGACTGGTCGCGTCTCGACGCGACGGAACCGGGAGGGGCAAGCCCTCGACCGGGCGGTGAAAGGTAGGCGATGATCCCGCCGGCACAAGCGGAAACGCCGCGATCAGTCGCCCGCCTGCGGGCACCGTGATCTCAGAGATCGAGTGCGACCCGCCAGGCGACCGTGTGACCGGGGTCCCCGATGAACAGCAGGCCGAAGGGGGAGGTAGCGACCCCGCGTGGCTCGGAGAGGCTCGTGGCTCCGGCATCGAAAAGCTCGCCCGAGAATTCCTGCTCGCCCGTGCCGGCAAAGGTCTCGATCGTGCCCGACGGCTGCCTGACGAGGCGAATCCGTTGATTGAACGTGTCGGCGATGTAGATCCGCGTCCCATCTTCCGAGCCAGCCACATCGTTCGGCTGGCGCAGTGACGCTTCCACCGCGGGTCCGCCATCGCCGGCGAAACCCGCCTGTCCACTTCCCGCCAACGTACGAATCGTGCCGGTGAGGAGATCTACGACACGGATCCGGTGATTTCCGGCATCGGCGATGTAGAGGCTCGTCCCGGCCCGGTCGAGTCCGAGCGGAAAATCGAGCTGCGCGCTCGTGGCGGGGCCGCCGTCGCCGGAAAATCCAATCTCTCCCATGCCGGCAGCGGTGCCGAGAATCCCGTCGGGTCCGATCGTCCTGACGCGGGCGCCGCGCGATTCGGACACGAAGATCGTTCCATCGACGTCGACCGCGACTCCGTGCGGCGAGGCGAGTGGCGCTCCCGGCGCCAGGACTCCGTCGGGCGACGTGCCTGTCTCGCCGCTGCCGGCAATCACCTCGGCCGCCCCGCTTTCGGGATCCAGCCGCCACACCCGGTGTCCGAGCGGGTCGGCCACGATCACCCGGCCATTCGGATCGAGTGCCAGGTCGGCAGGCTCCCGCAGACAGGGGTCCACGGTGCAGGTGGCGTCGTCCCGAAGAACGTTCAGACGCCCCGAAGAGGTGATCGACAGGATGCGGGCGTTCCCTCCGTCGACCGCGAACAGGACCCCGGCGTCGTCGGCAGCCAGCCCCGTCGGCCCTCGGATGAGGCTGAGGGTCGCTTCCGGTTCGGCGGTTCGTCCGGGAGTGTCGGGGACTCCCAGCACGATCCGCATCAGCCCCGGGATGTCGCCGATCACGCTCACCGGATCGCCACACTGCGCGATCGTGACAGAAAGGGCCGCCACTGCCAGTGTCCGGCGAAAGGTCCGCATCAGAAGATCACCTCGATGCCGAGCCGCAGCTGTCGCGATTCCCCATAGAACAGCGAAGGATCGGCCGCATCCAGCGCCGCTCCGAATCTCGCGGCGTCGAGCTCGTCGGCCGTGATCGTCCCGTTGCGATCGAGGTCGACGGTCTCGGAGTAGCGCGAGGACTCGGCCGGTATCGGGGCGGTGGTCGATATCGGCTGCCCGGCGGTCTCGAGCACCGTCTCGAGCGTCGGAGCCGTGAGGCCCGAGTCTCGACGCAGGCCGATCACGTTCTCCCGGCCCAGCAGGTTCTTCCCCTGGAACGTGAGCCGAACGGCGCAGGTGGTGCAGCCCGGAAGTCGCGCCACGTCCCAGGTCAGCGAGAAGTCGATCACGGCGGTCCAGGGCAGCCGTTCGGTGTTCTCGAGAATCAGATCGTCCCCGACATCGAGATAGAGCGGATAGCCCGACCGCAGCCTGGCCGTGAGGGCAGCCCCGACCGGAAGGCCGGCGAGACCTCCGGAGCCTTCCGCGCGCGCACGTGCCGCATCGGGCGATGCCCGTCCGAGCAGGAGAGCGGCATCGATCGTATGGCGGCGATCGAACGCGAGGGGGAATTCGGCCAGGCTCCCCGCAACCACGACCGAGCTGTCATTCCGTGCGCCCGAAGTCAGACCGGTCGCCTCCATGAGCGCGTAGCCGATGCTCAGCTCCGCTCCCGAAAAGCGTCCGCGAACGCTGAGCTCCATTCCCTTTACCGTGCCGCGGTCTCCCGTCGTGTACTGACCCGGACTGCTGCCCGCGAGAAGCACGTTGCCCGTCACGATGTCGGTCAGGTTCTTGTAGAACAGGGTAAGCTCGACGCCGAACTGGTCGCTGAACAGCTGGCTGGCCCCGAACTCGAATACGCGTCCCTGTTCGAAGGCGAGATTCGGGTTTCCCTGCCTTCGGACGTCGGTGCGGAGCGAGTCACCGATCGTGTTGTCGATGAAGTACTGAAAGTCGGGCGGCTGGGCGACGCGGGCGAAGTTCACCCGGAAAGCCGAGCGGCCGGCCGAGTTCTCGAAGGCTCCCGCGATTCCGATCCGGGGCGAGGCGTTCACGACCCAATCGGTCGAGATCACGGGCGCGAGGAAGTCGGCCCGGTCCTCGCTGAACTCGAGGCCCGAGCGAAACCCTTCGACCCGCAGACCGAGCGAGACGGTGAACAGGTCCCCCGGCTTGAGCACGGTTTCGCCGAAGGCGGCGAGGCGTGCGGGATAGAAGCGGGCATAGTTGGGAGCCGAACCGGCCAACCAGCTTCTGGCCCGCTCGTACGTCTCCACCTCGTAGAGCTTCCCCGTCAGTCCGCCGCGATAGATGTTGCCGTTCGCCCGGAAGAGCTCGCCCACGATGTCCGCACCGACGAACTTCGACGTATTCCAGTTGGCGATTCCGCTCGTGCCCTCGGTGGTGAACAGGCCCTCCGAAGCGGGTCCGAATGGAGATCCATTGAAACCCTGGGGAAGCTGGTACCCCGGGACGGGTACGATCGAGTCCAATTGCGTCTCGATCGGGAGCCGCACAAAGCTCTCACCCTGGAACCGGAAGTCGGACAGCCCGAACCCGGCCAACTCCGATCGTCCTCCCAGCCACTCCGAATCGACGGCGCCCAGGTATCGGTCCAGGCTCTGGGCGGCCACTCGAACGGCGAGGTGTTTCCCTCCCCCGTCGGTCTGTCCCGCGATGTCGAGCGTCGCCGAGCCATACCAGGAAGAGGTCTTCTGCCCCAGCTGACTGGCCGGATTGTACTTGAGCTCGGGTGTGTAGAGCTCGCGCTGGAACCGGTTTCGGAGAACCGAAGCGGCGATCGATACGCCGTCCGAAAACCGCTTGTCGAAGCGCACGAATCCGATCAGGCGGTCGCCCCGCTGGTAGGGCAGCGCTTCGTCTTCGTACGGACAGTACAGCGAGCCGGTCAGGGGATCGCCGGCGAACGAGTCGATCGCCGCTGCCAGCTCCGGCCCGGCGTCCGAAGGCCGGATGCAGGTCAGGCCCCTGGCGCGTGGATCGGCGTCGAGAAGCCCCTGGAGCTGGAGGTCCGCGAACAGGGTCGCCTCCGGACCGAGGAACGGCAGAGGCCCGCCCCCGTTGAGAACGAGTTCGCTGAACCCGGCCGATGAAGACTCCGGGGCCCACTGATC
>JAMJQL010000081.1 GCA_023554245.1 Gemmatimonadota bacterium | reverse complement strand
TCGTATGATAGGAAAACTCGATGCTCACCGCAAAGCTGCCGAGGTGGCCGCAGCCCGGCTGATGCGCAGGTGCTATCGCCGTGTCACGGTTTCACCACTCGACGGACCCCTCCTTCGAGTCGTCGATCTCCGCCCCGCCCTCCCCTTCGCCGAACAGATGGCTCTTCAGGTTGGCGATCAGGAACTCGCGGGCCTTCGGATCCCGCACGTTCAGGCCATAGTGATTGATGATCACCATCTGCCTCTGTTTCCACTCCTCCCAGCAGGCCGAGCAGATCGTCTCAGCGATCCTCGTCCCGAGGTCGTCGGGGAAGGGGGGCGCTCCCATCGGGACACGCCCTTCGCCCTCACAGCGGGCACACACGAAGGCGGTCAAACCGGCACCGTCAGGACCGAGCAGTTCGCGTTCTGGATCACCGCCGACGTGATTCCTCCCAGCAGAACCCGCGCGGCGAGACCCGGCGCGTGGTACTTCCCGATCACGATCAGGTCGGCCGCTTCGCGTTCCGCCGTGTTGAGGATGTGGCTGACCACCGGCTTGCCCCGCACGATCGCCGCCTGGACGGCGACCTTCTCACGCAACTCCTCCGGGACCCGGGCCAGCGCATCTCGCCGCGCCTCGTTCTCCAGGTTTCGCAGCGCTTCCTCGACCTTCGGCGGGTTGCTCACGGCCCGGAGGTAGCCCTGCAGGGTGCTGGGGATGGCGTGCAGCAGCAGGAGCCGGGCATCGAAGTAATCGGCGTACTTCGCCGCCGTCGCAGCGATCGGCGCGCTGCCCTCCCGAAGGTCCAGGGCGGCAAGAATCGTCTTGTCCCGGTCGTTGACCACCGGGCGCCAGACGAGCACCGGGACGGTCGTCTTTCTGACGATTGCCGAGCAGGTGTTCCCCAGCTCGTCGGTAGGATTGATGCGCCGCCGATGGGCACCTACCACCACGAGCTCCGCCCCGACCTCCTCGGCAGTGACCGCGAGGGCCTCGGGTGCCCAGCCGAGCCGGACTTCCAGGGTCGCTTCGATGCCGATGCCCTCGGCCAGGTGCTCGAGGTTCGTTCGGGCATCCAGCTCCTTCTCCCGCATGAGCTCGAGTCCGCCACCGAGGGCGCGACTGAGGTAGTCGGGCACCGAGAGCGGCTCGATGGCGTGAAAGAGGACGATCTCGGCCGTCGGGAAACGGGAAACGGCCCAGCGGACGGTCTCCACCGAGGAATCGGAAAAGTCGATACCGACGAGAATGCGGTCGTACATGTCCTCTGCCCGAGGCTGCGTGTTCGGGGCTCGATTCGACGTTTGCCCGCCGCTTTCGAACCCGGAGTGCGACGAAGCTACTCTTGCCCGGCTGACTCCGCACGGGCCTGAGCGCCGGCGTCGACAGGTTCATCAGTCGCCACCAGAAGTGCGTCGAGCGCCTGCCACGGGTCTCCATCCCCCGCGGCCTCGATCAGAGCGCCGACCGCCGACGCGAGGTCCGGATACGATTCGTACAGGATCTCGAAGTCGTCGAGGCGCGTGTAGTAGAGCAGCCGCGATAGCAGCCAGGCATTGTCGAGGCTGGCCCGATCGAGAGAGCGATATCGACCGGACACGAAACGGGGCCGGTACTCGGTCTCGAACCTCTCCGCCGCTTCATCCAGAATCTCCTGCTTTTCCGCTCGCATCTCGGTTTCCGACAGGCCGCTCGCGTAAAGCGCTTCCAGCGGTTCGACCACGCTGTTGAAGAACTCGCCGAAGGTTCGGAGGTCCCGCCACCGACCCTCGGCCGTCGCGCACCGCTCGGCGTCCGCCAGCCCATCGCAGAAGAACTCGATTGCTCCGCGCCAGCCGACGAAGTTGGCGAAGCTCTCGTTGAATCGCGCCTCGCCCTTCGGATAGAAGGTCGTGTGGGTGATCTCGTGAATCACGGTCTCGACGAGCCCGATGCTGTCTTCGGCGAGGCTGGTGGAGAGGACCGGATCGGGCAACCAGCCCAGCGTGCTGAAGGCGGCGCTCGGCCTCAGGTACACGTCGTATCCTTCCGCCTCGAGTCGGGCGGCTTCCTTCCGGGCATCATCGAAGTGGAAGAATCCCTTGTACGGCACGTCACCGACGATCGGGAACCACCAGGTCTTCCATCGGAGCTCGAATTCGGGCGCTGCCGAAACGACCAGCACCAGCGTGTCGCCGTCGAGGCGCGCGAAGTTGCGGAAGCTCGTGCCTGCATCGAGCCCGAGTCGTCGCTCGGCGTACACCCGGGCGTCGCGTACCAGGAGCAATTTCTGCCGGGTTTCCTCGTCCGTGGCCGGATCGGCGACGACTTCCTCGATCGGACGCATATCGGTGAGGATCTTGAGCTCCTCCCACCCTCCGCGAAGCACGTACTCCGGCGAACATCCCGTGACGAGCATCGACAGGAGAAAAGCGGCCGGAAGCCGCCCGGAGAATCGTATTCGATCGAAGATCTTCATGCGCCCTGTTACCGCACGGCCGTGAACTCGATCCCCGTTGTCTCCGCCATCGGTGAACGGCGGGGCCGCGGAGGTCACGAGAGCCGAACGTAGTGAAGCGATTCCCGAACCCGGTCTCCGCTGTACCGCCGTTCCGGCCCATCGGCGTCGCTCCGGTAGCGACGATATCCGCGGCTCAGCCGCCGGTAGCTGTCCGGATCGCCATGCTGCCGGAAGATCTCCTCGATCCGCTCGGCCGCGAGCAGCCCCTCGTCGTTGTAGCTGAGCAGGACGTGGCGCGCGTCTGCCTGCGAGAGGACGTCCCGGAGCGCCTGCTCGCAGCGACCCCTGCGGCACCAGTCCGAGCGCAATTCCTCATCGGGGATCAGCCCCGTCTTTCCGCGCAGCTCCGGTTCCGGTTCCCAGCCCCGGGCCAGCAGTTCGGGAATGTGGTAGTACCCTGGATACTGGCGCTCGTTGTAGGGCGGATCGAGGTAGACGAGGTCCAGGGTACCGGCACGTGCGAGGGTCTCCGTCGCCGGGCCGAGGTGCGCCGTGCAGCCCCTCGCCTGCGGGCCGGGAGGCACGGCCGGCCGCAGCGGCCTGAGCTCGAGCGGACGCATGGCGTTGGGCTGCCAGCTCTTCACGAACGAGGCGTACACACCGGTCGTGTTGGCGACCCGGTCTGCGGCCTGGATCAAGACGGCGAGGAGCAGCTGGGCCGGGCCGGGCCGGATCTTGCCCTCCCTCGACCACGACGCGATCCGCTCCCGGATGGCGTCGATTCTGCCCGCGTTCTCGGGCGTGAAGTACATTCGGCCATGCACGCGCGACGCCTTGCCGGCGGGGGAATAATGTTCGCTGATGAAGCCGTGGACGGGAGGAATCGCGCCCAGAGCGTCCAGAAGCCTGCGCTGGCTGACGCCCCGGGAGTTCTGGCCCAGCAGTCTCGCCGGATAAGTCGGCGTGCGATCGAGCACGACCCGGGCTACCTGGAAGGCGTGCGAGAGGGCCATTACGTCGCCGGAGTGCACCCGCCAGCCACGAAGCTTCAGGGCGCGTCCGACGGAGGCCGTTCCCGCGAAGGGATCGCACGCGACCGTTCCGACGATGCCCAGTTCCTCGATGCCGGCGAGCAGGAATGGAAGCAGCCGCGTCTTGTTTCCGATGTAGCGCAACGGCACCCCTTCCTCGGGCGCAGGGAATCTCGCTGTCCGCCGGGAGCATTCCGCGAAACGAATCCGCCCCGGATCGTCGCTCCGAACCTGTATCGGCGCTCCCCTCGGTGGACAAGAGCGGCCCCCGGGACGCAAGCTATTGCAGGTCGCCGTGCGGACCCGCCTGGTTCCCGCGGCGCTACTCTCGAACCGGAGACATAGTGGACCCGATCGGTCGTCTCTACGAACTGCTGCTGACGATCTCGCGGCCCCTGCTTCACCTGTCCGGCGTGCTTCCGCCGAAGGTCGCGGCCGCGATCGAGGGACGCCAAGGCGCCGCCGAAGCCGCCGGCGCGTGGGCGAGCGCCGAACCGCCCACCGAAGCGCCGCTCTTGTGGCTGCACGCCGCATCCGCGGGCGAGCTGGCCGGCGCCGTGCCCGTGATCCGGGTGCTCCGCGAGCGGACGCCGGAGCTGAGGATCGCGATCACCGTGTCCTCGCCATCGGCCTTGCTCGACGCCCGGAATCTGGAGCCCGACTTCGCCGGCTATGCCCCGCTCGACACTCTGTCGGAGTGCGGCCAGATGATCGCGGCTCTGGCTCCCGACGCGCTGGTGTTCGCGAAGCTCGACATCTGGCCCGGACTGTCACGCGCCGCGAATCGCGCCGGCGTGCCGCTCGGTCTGATCAACGGGACCGTCCGGCCAGACAGTTCCCGGCTGCGGAGTCCCACCCGCCAGTTCCTTCGCTCCACCTACGCCCGTCTCGATGCAGCCGGCGTGGTCGACGCGCGCGATGCGGAGGCGCTCGGCCTCCTCGGCGTGAAGCCGGGCCGGATCCGAATCACGGGAGACGCAGCGTTCGACCAGGCGCTGGCCCGGGTGAATGCGGCGAAGGCATCCGGACGACACTTGCTCCCGGCGCGGGCGACCGACCGGGTCCGGCTGATCGGTGGCTCCACCTGGCCCGCGGATGAGAGTGTCCTCCTCGAGGCGGCGCGGGAGATCGGTCCCCGACTGGACCTGGTACTGGTACCGCACGAACCCACGGCCGAAGCGCTGGCGCGCATAGACGATGCGTGCCGGGCCGCGTGGGGAGAGAGTCCGCGACTCTGGTCCCGACTCGACCAGACGCCCGCCGAGGATGCGAAGCTGCCGCTGGTGGTCGACACCGTCGGTCGGCTCGCCGAGCTCTATCTCGAGGGAGACCTCTCACTGGTCGGCGGTGCCTTCGACGCGACGGGACTGCACTCCGTGATCGAGCCCGCCGCAGCCGGGCTCCCGGTGCTGTTCGGGCCGCTCTACGATCGGCGCGAAGCGGATGATCTGCTCGCGGCAGGGGGTGCGGACGTCGTGACTCCCGGGCAGGCCACCCGGACGATCCTGGAGTACGTGGAAGACAGTGGGCGCCGCAGATCCGCAGGCGAGGCGGCGCGGGGCTACGTGGAGAGCGGAGCCGGGGCGGAAGGGGCGAATGCCGAGCTCGTCGAGGAGCTGCTGGCGCTCGGGCTCAGCCGCCGGACACGGAGGTCCGGCTGAGGGGTTTCGGTCCCAACGCATACCAGAACAGGCATCCGACGATCGGGCAAAGAAGCACGATCGCACTCCAGAGAAGCCCCTCCTTCCGCGGTGGGCGGGCCTTCACGATCAGCCAGATCGCCCACCCGTCCAGCACGAGCAGGAACACCAGCAACATGATGCGGGTGTCGAGGGCGAGAATCGCCTCGACCACCGTATTCACGCGGCCTCCGTCGAGGCGAACTGGAGCCGGTAGAGGCGCGCGTACAGCCCCTCTTCGACTTCCAGCAGCTCCTCGTGCGTCCCGGTCTCGCGGATCTCTCCGTGGTGCAGCACCAGAATCCGGTCGGCGTTCTGAACGGTCGACAGCCTGTGCGCGATGACCAGGCTGGTCCTGCCCCGCATCAGGGCTTCCAGGGCGATGTCGATCTGGGCCTCGATCTCCGAGTCCACGGAGCTCGTGGCCTCGTCCAGCAGGAGAATTCTGGGCGCCCCCGCCAGGGCACGGGCGAAGCTGAGGAGCTGCCGCTCACCCACGCTCAGGCTGCTGCCCCGCTCTCCCAGCGCCTGCTCGTATCCACCGGGAAGTCGCCTGACGTAGGGATCCGCTCCGACCCGGTCGGCCGCCTCCACGATCGACGCATCTTCGATCGATGGTCGGCCGAGGGAGATGTTCTCCGCGGCACTGGCCGAGAACAGGTAGACATCCTGCAGCACGAGTCCCATGGAGCCGCGCAGTGTCTCGAGCGACAGGTCGCGAATGTCGATTCCGTCGAGCAGGATCTCTCCCCGTTGAGGATCGTAGAAGCGCAGCAGAAGGTTCACGATCGTGGACTTGCCCGCGCCCGTGGCTCCGACGATCGCCATTCGCTCCCCGGGCTCCACCACGAACGAGATGTTCCTGAGCACCCAGTCATCATCGTCCGATCGGACCTCGTCCGATTCCGGCCCCGGATAGCGGAACCAGACGTTGCGGAATTCGATCCGACCCTCGATCTTACCCGGGTCGATCGGATTTTCTGCTTCTTCGATCGCCGGAACGCGGTCGAGGAGCCGGAACACGCGCTCCGAACTGGCCATCGCGTTCTGGAGAATGTTGTACTTCTCCGAAAGATCCTGAATCGGTCGGAAGAAGCGCCGCACGTACTGCAGGAACGCGGCGATCACTCCGATCGAGATGGTCCCCTCGAGCGCACGCAGCCCTCCGTACCACAGGATCAGGGCGACCGCGACGGCGGTGAGGATCTCGATCACCGGGAAGAAGAGGGCGTAGTAGGTGATCGACTTCAGGTGCGCCTGCAGATGACTCTCGTTGATTCGCCCGAAGCGTCCGGCCGTAGCCCGCTCCTGGCCGAACAGCTTCACCACCCCGATCCCGGTGATCCGTTCCTGGAGGAATGCGTTGATCCGGGCCAGTCGGGTCCGGATGTCGCGGTAGGCGCTGCGCACCTTTCGGCGAAAGATGACCGCGGCGACGAATACGACCGGGAGCACGGCGAACGAGACCAGCGCGAGGCGCCAGTCGAGCAGGAGCATCGCGGTCACGATCGCTCCGATGGTGAAAATGTCGCCGAAGATCGTCACCACGCCCGACGTGAACATCTCGTTGAGAACTTCGACGTCGCTGGTGACCCGGGTCATCAGTCGCCCGACAGGATTCCGGTCGAAGAAAGCGAGCTCGAGTCGCTGCAGCCGGGAGAACACCTCGCCGCGGATGTCGAGCATCACCTTCTGGCCGATCCAGGTGGTCAGCAGGGTGCGCAGATACTCGAGCGCCGCGGCGGCCAGGAGCGAGCCGACGAACACCGCGGCGAGCGTACCGAGCAGATCGATGTCGGTAGCGGGCACGGCGCGGTCGAGCGCGATCTTGGTGAGCCAGGGGCCCACCAGCTCGAGTCCGGAGGCCGCGATCAGCATCAGTACGGCTCCCGCTACCTGGAGCCGATAGGGGCTCAGGTAGGAGAGAAGTCGGCGCATCAGGCGGGCATCGTATGCCTTTCCGAGCGCCTCTTCTTCGCGGATCGGCCCCTCGGGGGCGTGGCTGGCCATGGCGCCGGAAGATACCCGGGCCCGGCTCGGCGTTCCAGCCGCATGGCGTTTGACGCCCTCGACCACCGTCGTCCATCATCGGGCCATGGAATCGGCGATTCGTGTGCGCGGTGCACGACAGAACAATCTGAAGGCGATCGATGTCGAGATCCGCCACCGGGATCTCACGGTCGTGACCGGGCCGAGCGGATCGGGAAAGTCGAGTCTCGCCTTCGACACCCTGTACGCGGAGGGTCAGCGCCGATACGTAGAGTCACTCTCCACCTACGCGAAGCAGTTTCTCGAGCGGATGCCGAAACCGGCAGTCGACCGGATCGATGGCATACGGCCCTCGGTGGCGATCGACCAGCGCAACACGGTGCAGACGAGCCGTTCCACCGTCGGAACGGTTACCGAAGTCTGGGACTACCTTCGCCTGCTGTGGAGCCGGGTCGGCCACACCATCTGTCCCGAGTGCGGAGTGCGGGTCGTGCCGGACACGGTCGCCTCGGCCACCGATGCGGTGATGGCGCTGCCGGCGAGCACCCGGGTGTACGTGACCTTCCCCTGGATGGGTCGCGAGGGTCTCGATCCGGCCTCGGCCGGCGATCAGCTGCGGGCGCGGGGATACGTCCGGGTCGTGGCCGACGGCAGGGAGCATCACCTGGACCCCGAAGGCGACGGAGACCCGGACCTACCGTTGACGGCGGCCGACGAGGTGCTGGTGGTGGTCGATCGAATCGCCGTGTCTGCGGACGATCGAGAGCGGGTCTCGGAGGCCCTGGCGGACGCTTTCGCCGAGAGTCACGGTCATGCCGAGGTGCTGGTCGTGGATCGCGCCCCGGACGGAGAGTTGCAGGTGAACCGCCATCTCGCGTTCAACGAGAGGTTCCGCTGCAGTCGCTGCTCTCGCGAGTTCCCCGAGCCGACCCCCCTGCTGTTCAGTTTCAATCACCCGGTCGGGGCCTGCGCGACCTGCAACGGGTTCGGAGCCGTGCTCGAATACGACCTCGACCTCATCGTGCCCGACCGCGTCCGCTCCCTGGCCGGCGGAGCGATCGATCCCTGGACCAAGCCCCGCTACCGGAAGGAGCGCGCGGCGCTGCTCGAACTCGCCTCCCGGCGCGGAGCCGATGTCGATGCTCCCTGGCGCGAGCTTCCAGAATCTCTTCGCGAGGAGCTTCTGCACGGCAGCGAGGAGTTCGAGGGCGTATTCCCCTTCCTCAGGGGACGGGAGCGTAAGCGCTACAAGCAGTACATAAGGGTCTTTCTCCGGCAGTATCAGCGGCCGAGGAGCTGCCCATCGTGCGGCGGGGCCCGGCTGAAGCCGCAGGCGCTGAACATCCGCATCGGCTCCGAGACGATCGCAGCCGTTGCCGATCTGACCTTCGACGAACTCGCCGGGTGGATGGAGTCGGTGTCGTTCACTCCGTTCGAGTCCGACGTCGCGGCCACGGTCCTCGAGGAGATCCGGGATCGCGTCTCGTTCCTGCGCGAGGTCGGCCTCGGGTACCTTACCCCCGGCCGCCAGGCCCGATCTCTTTCGGGCGGGGAGATGCAGCGCATCCGGCTGGCCGGAAGTCTCGGAAGCCGCCTGGTGGACACGCTGTACGTGCTGGACGAGCCGACGATCGGGCTGCACCCGCGGGACGCCGAACGATTCCTCACGGTCCTGCGTCGACTTCGCGATGCCGGCAACACGGTTCTCGTGGTCGAGCACGATGCGGCGGTGCTCCGGGTCGCCGATCGAATCGTCGAACTGGGACCCGGCGCTGGCGAACATGGAGGGGCGGTCGTGTTCGAGGGTGACTGGGATGAGCTGCTGGCCTCCGGAACGGCGACCGGAGAGGCACTCAAGAATGAAGCGCGGATCCCCAAAGCGCGTACCGACCTGGAAACCGGGGGGCGGCTCGTCCTGCGTGGCGCGACCCTCCACAACGTCCAGGGGGTGGAGCTCCAGATCCCGCTCGGTGCGCTGACCGTGGTCACGGGCGTTTCGGGATCCGGCAAATCGACGCTCATCCACGACCTGCTCTTTCGAGCCCTCGAGTCGGAGCTGCTCGGGTCCTCCTCGGCCCGTCTCCATCTCGGGGAGGCAACGGGCCGATGGGAATCGCTTACCGGCACACACGGTCTGAGCGACGTGATCCTGGTGGACCAGAGTCCGATCGGTCGCACGCCCCGTTCCAACCCGATCACCTACATCAAGGGGTGGGGCGAGATCCGGAAGCTGTTCGCGAGTCAGCCCGAGTCCCGGCGACGGGGGTACGGGCCCGGACATTTCAGTTTCAATGTCGCCGGCGGGCGCTGCGAAGCGTGCAAGGGCGCCGGCCAGGAAGTGGTCGAAATGGTATTTCTCGCCGACGTCGCCGTGCCGTGCGAAGTGTGCGGTGGCGCTCGGTTCAAGCCGGAAGTGCTCGAGATCCGCTTTCGGGGGAAGAACATTCGCGAAGTTCTCGATCTGACCGTGGACGAAGCGATCCGATTCTTCATCCGACAGGACCGGCTCGGGGAAACCCTCTGGCAGCTTCAGCGCGTCGGACTCGGGTATCTCCGGCTGGGACAGGCGGCCACCACGCTGTCCGGCGGTGAGGCGCAGCGCCTGAAGATCGCCCGCGAGCTGACGCGAGGAGCCGGCGGCAAGAAACGCATCTACCTGCTGGATGAGCCGACAACGGGTCTGGGCGCGGGAGAGGTGGCGCGGCTCATCGGCGTCCTGCGGCAACTCACCGAAGCCGGTCATACGGTCGTCGTCGTCGAGCACAATCTCGACGTGATCGCGAGCGCCGACTGGGTCGTCGATCTGGGGCCCGAGGCGGCGGCCGACGGCGGCAGAATCGTAGCGGAGGGCCCTCCGGAGCGCATCGCGGCCCGGTCCGGTTCGCATACGGGCCGCTTTCTCGCACGGCACCTCGCGCCTCTGACGCCGCCTCGTTCGGAGGTCAGCGGCGCCGGCGGCGCCTGATGCCGGTGCGCCAGCCCGCCGGGCTTCGACTGCGCCCTTCCGTCTCCGTACTGATGCCGTGCAGGAATGCGGAGCCATGGCTGGACGCCTGCCTCGACAGTCTCTGCTCCCAGACGCTGACTGACTTCGAAGTGATCGCGGTCGACGACGGGTCCACCGATCGCACGGCCGAGATCATACGCGATCGGGCCGAGATCGAGCCTCGAATCCGGTTCCTGACCGGTAGCGCGGAAGGGGGCGAAAGCGGACTCGTCGCATCGCTGGTCCGGGCGGCTGGAGTCGCGCGAGCGCCGCTGCTGGCCCGGATGGATGCGGACGACATCTGTCTCCCGACTCGTCTCGCGGCGCAGGTCGAGTTTCTCTCCCGACATCCGGCGATCGCGGCTTGTGGCTGCGCTGTTCGGCTTTTCCCGCAGTCCGCTCTCGGGTCGGGGTACCGGCGCTACGAGGCCTGGCTCAACGACAGGGTGACACCGCGATCCCTGCTCGCCGATCTGTTCGTCGAATGTCCGATCGCTCACCCGTCCCTGATGATTCGATCCTCGGTGCTGGCCGGCCTCGGCGGCTACCGGGACACAGGCTGGCCCGAGGACTACGACCTCCTGCTCAGGCTCCACGCCGCCGGGATGAGCGCCGCGAACCTCCCCGACGTCCTGCTGGAGTGGCGGGTCCGACCGGAGCGGCACTCCCTGCGGTCCGAACGGTACGCTCCCACCGCCTTCCGACGCTGCAAGGTGCACTTTCTGAAGGAGTCGTTTCTCCCCGCGGGGCGCCCGCTGGTCGTCTGGGGCGCGGGCAAAGTGGGTAAGCCGCTGGTCCGGGAGCTCGCCCGGCAGGGACTTCAGGTGGAGGCCTTCGTCGACCTCGACCCGCGCAAGATCGGCCAGTCGATTCACGGCGCTCCGGTGCTTTCCCCGGCTGAATTCGCCGGCTTCCGCCGGCAGCCGGGGGCAGGTCCGTACGTGCTCGTCGCCGTGGGCTCTCCCGGAGCCCGAGGTGAGATCCGTCGGGCCCTGGACGACCTTGGCCTGAGCGAGATTCTCGACTACCGCGTGTGCGCCTGAAACGGTCGCCAAGCGGGTCCTTTTCGGCTATATTTTACCGATTGTGCCAGCCCCGATCCGGTCGCCCGGATCCGCGCCGCCAGATGGCGTGAGGGAGCCGGGGGAACCAATACGAAGCGGAGTCCATGGAGATCGAAGAACGCACGGAGCGGATCGAACTGCGACTGCTCGAAGACGAGATGCGCGAGTCGTTCATCGACTATTCGATGAGCGTGATCGTACAGCGGGCCCTCCCCGATGTGAGGGACGGTCTGAAGCCGGTGCACCGACGCATCCTTTACGCCATGCACGAGCTCGGCCTCGCGCCGAATCGGCCTTACAAGAAGTGCGCGACGGTGGTGGGTGACGTACTCGGCAAGTACCACCCGCACGGCGACTCTGCCGTGTACGACTCGCTCGTTCGCATGGTGCAGGACTTCTCGCTGCGCTACCCGCTGGTGGACGGCCAGGGGAACTTCGGCTCGATCGACGGAGACAGCGCTGCGGCGTACCGGTACACCGAGTCCCGGCTCGCGCCGCTGGCCACGGAGATGCTCTCCGACATCGATCGCTCCACGGTCAGTTTCGTTCCCAACTTCGACGACCGGCTGGAGGAGCCCGTCGTACTCCCGTCACTTCCGCCCAACCTGCTGATCAACGGATCCTCGGGCATCGCGGTCGGGATGGCGACGAACATTCCGCCGCACAACCTGCGGGAAGTGGTCGCGGCGATCGACCTTCTGATTCGCGATCCTGAGGCGACGATCGAAGATCTGATGGAGCACGTTCGGGGTCCCGACTTTCCGACCGCGGGTCTGGTGTACGGTCTGGATGGAATCCGAGACGCCTACACGGAGGGACGCGGCCGTGTAGTCATCCGCGCCCGCGCTCACTTCGAGGAACGGCCGAGCGGTGGCGACCGGATCGTGGTCACCGAGATCCCGTTCATGGTCAACAAGAGCCGCCTCATCGAGCAGATTGCTCAGCTCGTGCGTGATCGCCGCACCGAGGACATCGCGGACCTCCGGGACGAGTCGGACCGGGACGGGATCCGGGTGGTGATCGATCTGAAGCGGGATGCGATTCCGCAGATCGTGCTGAATCAGCTGTTCAAGCACACCCAGATGCAGTCCACCTTCGGCGTGATCATGCTGGCACTGGTGGACGGGGTCCCGAAGGTCATGGATCTCAAGGAGATCCTGCAGCACTTCATCGACCACCGTCACCTCGTGATCGTACGCCGCAGTGAGCACGACCTCGCCGCTGCGAAGTCCCGGGAGCACATCCTCCAGGGCTTCAAGATCGCAGTGGACAACATCGACGAGGTCGTCGCGATCATCCGTGGGTCCGATGATGCGCCGCAGGCCGCGGAACGGCTCATTGCCCGCTTCGATCTGAGCCAGGAGCAGGCCGACGCGATCCTCGGCATGAGGCTCTCCCGGCTCACCGGACTGGAGCATTTGAAGCTGGAGGAAGAACTCCGCGAGGTTCGCGTGACGATCGAGGACCTCGAGGAACTGCTCGGATCGCGTGAGCTCCGCATGCAGCTGATCCGGGACGAGCTCGGTCAGTTCGTGGACAAGTTCGGGGACGACAGACGCACCGAGATCGTCGGCATGGCGGCCAGCTTCAGGGCCGAGGATCTGATTGCCGACGAAGAGATGGTGATCACGATCAGTCACGAGGGCTACATCAAGCGGATTCCGCCGGACACCTACCGGCAGCAACGCCGGGGCGGTCGGGGCATCGCGGGCATGAGCACCAAGGAGGAAGACTGGGTCGAGCACCTGTTCCTCGCGCACACGCACGACTATCTGCTCGTGATCACCGCGCGCGGCCAGCTCTACTGGCTGAAGGTGCACCAGATTCCGCCCGCCTCGCGTGTGTCGCGAGGAAAGCCGATCGTGAACCTGCTCAACATCGAGAAGGACGAGCAGATCGCCTCGATCGTCCGGGTACGGGAGTTCAGCGAGGATCAGAATCTCTTCTTCGCCACGCAGAACGGGCTGGTCAAGAAGACGAGCCTTTCGGCCTATGGTAACGTGCGAAGCGTAGGGATCAACGCGATCAACATCGTCGATGACGACCGCCTGATCGACGTGCAGCTGACCGAGGGCGACAACGACGTGCTGCTCGCCACTCGAAACGGGAAGTCGATCCGATTCACGGAATCCGACGCGCGCGAGATGGGCCGGGCGACCCGCGGCGTTCGGGGCATTTCGCTCGCGAAGGGCGATGCCGTGGTCGGGATGGTGGTAGTGCGCCGCGAGGGGAGCGTGCTGACAGTCTCTCGCCTCGGCATGGGCAAGCGGACGCCGGTGGACGAGTACCGGGTGCAGCGCCGTGGCGGCAAGGGCCTGATCAACCTGCGGCTGACTCCGAAGACCGGCGAGGTGATCGCGGTCAAGGAAGTGACCGACGACGATGAGCTGATGCTGGTCACGCGTGCCGGGGTGATCAACCGCCAGCACGCCTCCGAGATCCGGGTCATCGGAAGAAACACGCAGGGCGTTCGCCTCGTGTCTCTCGACGAAGGAGACGAAGTGGTGGACGTGGCGCGAATCCTCGTTGACCTGAGTGATGTGGATTCGGAGGGAGGCGAAATCCTGGCAGGTTCGCCGGAGGCCGATCCCGACGTCGGCGAGCACGCGGCGACGGAGAGGGCGGAGTCCTGAGTTGAACCCGTCGCTCGTCGGTCTCGACGAGATCCGCGCCGCAGCCGTACGAATCCGGGGCGTGGCTCGCCGGACGCCGCTTCTGGATGCTCCGCTCGCATCGGGGCGCGTCTGGTTGAAGGCCGAATCCCTTCAGCGAGTGGGCGCCTTCAAGCTGCGTGGAGCCTACAACTTCCTGGCGTCGTGCGAGCCGTCGGCGCTTTCCGGCGGAGTCGTGACCTATTCCTCGGGAAATCACGCACAGGCCGTCGCGTGGAGCGCGCGTGCTTTCGGAGTGCCGGCGACCGTAGTCATGCCGACCGATGCGCCGCCCGTAAAGCGCGAGGCGACGATCGGCTACGGCGCACGGGTGGAGGAAGTCGGAACGACCACGGTCGAGCGTCGGGCGCGCGCCGAGGAACTACTCTCGGAGCGTGGCGGAGTCATGGTCCCGCCGTTCGATCATCCCGCCATCATTGCCGGACAGGGAACCGCGGGCCTCGAGATCCACGATCAGATGGGCGAGGAGCGGATCCGGCGAGCGGATTCGGGGTCTGCCGTCGGCTCGTTGTCGCTGCTGCTCGTGCCGATCGGGGGTGGCGGGCTGCTCGCCGGCGTCGCGGCCGCGATTCGAGCCCTGTCCCCGGAGACATGCATCATCGGAGTCGAGCCCGAGGGGGCGCCGAAGATGCGACGCTCTCTGGAAGCGGGCGCTCCGGTCACCCTCGACCAGGTTTCCACGATCGCCGACGGCCTGAAGCCGGTTCGGCCGGGAGACCTCACATTCGAGCATGTGAGGCAGCTGGTGGATGACGTCGTGCTCGTAGACGACGACAGCATCCGCCGAGCGGTACTGTGGTGCTACGATCGGCGACTGGTGGTCGAGCCGAGCGGCGCGGCCACGGTTGCTGCCCTGCTCTCGGGCCTCGTGACGCCTGCGCCCGCCGGCGAGACCTGCGCTCTTCTCTCCGGCGGCAATCTGGATCCGCAGCTGATGGCGACCTGGCTGGAGCAAGCCTCGTGACAGCCCGGTTCGTCGGACTCACGGCCCCGGTTCGCGACAGCGACATCGGGATGCCGCGAGTGATGGTGGAGGTCGGATACCTGCACGCGCTCGGCGAATTCGGTCTCGTCCCGCTCGTCCTTTCGCCGATCGACGATGCGAACTTGCGCGACCGGGCGTTCGAACTCTCTTCGGGTCTCGTTCTCTCCGGGGGGGAGGATGTGGATCCGGCCAGATACGGTAAGTCTCCGGACGGGGCGCGTACGGTATCGCCGGAGCGTGATGCCATGGAGCTCGAGCTCCTTCGGCGCGCCCTCGATCGCCGCATTCCGGTGCTCGCAATCTGCCGGGGCATCCAGTTGCTCAACGTCGGACTCGGGGGCACCCTGTACCAGGATCTGGAAACGAAGATGGGCACCGCGATCGACCACGACCGGTTCCGGGAATTCGCTGGCCACATTCACGCGATACGGCCCGATGGGCCGGAGTTGCTGGCCGGGGTCTTCCCGGACGGAGAGTTCGTGCAGAATTCCGCACATCACCAGGGTATCCAGGATCTCGCACCTGCCCTGACCGCGGTCGCCCGAGCGCCGGACGGCCTGGTGGAAGCGGTCGAGTACCGCCAACCGGGCGCAGCATGGACCGTGGGCGTACAGTGGCATCCCGAGCGCAAGCTCGAGGATCCCTCGGGGACGAATCGCAGGCTGTTCGAGCGCTTTGCCGCGGCAGTTCGGGAGACGACGACCGGGGTCGAGTCCACGTCGGCGACGCTCGTCGAGACGCCAGAGGTAATGGGGTGATGAAGTGACCCGGCCGCTGCTGTTCGACATCGACGGTACGCTCGTCGATACGCTGGGCGCCGGACGAGCAGCCCTCGAACGGGCTATGATCGAGGTCTACGACGAGACCGGCCCGATCGACGAGCTCGACTTCCACGGCCGCACGGATCCATCGATCGTGCGCGAGCTGCTCGGATTGGCGGGCAAGACGGGACCCTGGATATCGGCACGGTTCCCGATTCTGTGGCGGACGTATCTCGCCTTCCTAGAGGAAGAGCTGAGCCGGCGAGAGGGACAGGTAACCCTGTTCGAGGGAGTGCTCGATCTGCTCGAAGCGCTGGACGGGGATGAGAGGTTTCTCGTCGGTCTGGTGACCGGAAACCTCGAAGGGGGAGCGATCAGAAAGCTCCGGGCCGGCGGAATCGCCGAGCGATTCAGCTATGGGGCATATGGATCCGACTCTGAGCGTCGCGCCGATCTTCCCCCGATTGCGGTCGATCGCGCATCGGAACTGATCGGCAGTCGACTGCGAACGAAGGATGCGATCGTGATCGGCGATACGCCGGAGGACATCAGCTGCGCGCGGGCCAGCGGCGCCCGGGTGATCGCTGTCGCCACGGGCCGACACGGTCCTGCCGAGTTGCGGCATTTCCGTCCCGACGCGGTCGTGGAGAGTCTGGCCGAAACCGACGACATCCTGCAGATCCTGGCCGAATGATGGAAGAGTCCCTGAAGCTCGACGTGCTGGTGGAAGGCCGGGGCGTCCAGCGCGGAGCCGAAGTCGCCGCCGGCGTCGATGGATTGACCTGTGGTGACGTCTTTCTGCGCTGGTCCGACGTGTTCTTCGTTTCCCGCCGGGCCGGGATGGTCATGCTGTTCGGTGCCTCGGGAGCCGCCGTGATCAAGGGGAACGGCGAGGACCTCGACCGGCTGGAGAGCTGGGTCTCGGACGCCGTGAACCTGACCGAAGTCCGCCGTCGGCTCGTGCGACAACTGGGCCACGAGGTGGTGTTGTTCACAGCTGCCTGTGCCGCGCGGGGCTCCCTCGACGGCCGGAGGATCAACGGACTCTACGTGGCGGCGGCCACCCGGCGAGCCCTGTACCTGATCTCGGGCCGTGAGCAGTGGTCAATGGTCTGGCCGGTCGAGCGGGTGAAGCGAGAGCTGGCGCGACCGGAGGAGCCGGGGGGAGACGCCCTGGTCCTCGCCCGGGGCGATGAGACCCGCGTCAGCCTCCGTTACCTGCTTCCCGAGGAAGTCATCGCGCTTGCCACGACGGCCCGCAAGGAGCGACCCGGCCCTGCTGAAGGCCGACCTGAGCTCGAGTTGTTCAGCCGGGGAGAGGTCTCGACGCCCCAGGCGGCGGAGTTGCCCGAGTTCTCTCTCGCCGCCGGATCTCTGCAGGCAGTCGCGGACCGGGCGGCGGCGAACGTTCCGGGTGAACTGCAGACACGCGCCCTGATGCCGACCGGCTTCTTCGAGCTGCATTTCCTCGAGCTGGGAGAGATCGCCCTCGGTCCTCTGCTGCTCAGGAAGTCCGCGGCCGGGGGCGCCGACAGCCTCGAACGCGCCGTGATCTCGATGGACGCGGTCGGCCTCAGGGAAGACACGCGAGCTGCGGTGGCTAACGCAACCGATCGCACACTGAGCGTGTACGACGAGCAGGTGGATCGGTTGTCTGCGATGAAGGCCGGCGGCGGGCGGAGCGACAAAGACTTCAGGATAGAGTCGACGGAGCGCGAGCGACTGGCCGAACGCATGCAGGCTCCCTTCGAGCGCTTGTGGGCGCGGTTCGAGGGACTGGAGGAACAGCAGGAGAAGCTGCTGGGCCGCCTCGAGGAGCACGAAGCCGGTTCTCCCGGAGAGGAAGACGCGGATCTGCAGGAGGCTGCCGAGGAATGGCGCGCAACCCTGGGCAGGCTGGACGGGGGATACGAGGCCGCGTGGAGAGAGCTGGTGGAGGAGATCGAGAAGACCTGGTCCACCCTGCTGCTCCCGAGGCTGGCTCGGGTGACGGAGGTGGAGTCGTCAGGTCCACCGGAGTGGGTCAAGCTCGCGGGAATCGGGATCGCTACGCTGATCGTAGCGGCCCTGGTAATTACGTGGCTTATCGTCTGAACCGGGGCGAGTTCGCAAAACGGAACACGAAAGATATCTTGTCGCCCGGCCGAATCGTCTCTCGACGTCCGGCCGGGGTGGATTGATCCGATACGAGCAAGGAGAAGCAGGTGGCTACACAGCAGAATTCGGGAGGCGGAAGCAAGTGGTTCTACTGGCTGCTGGGACTGGTCGTCCTCGCCGGCGCGGGCTGGCTGCTCACGGCGGGACGATCGAGCGGCGAGGCGGAGGCATTGCCGCCTCTGAGCGTCGCTCAGACCACTGGAATCGAAGCTGATCCTGGCGCCGGAGTCGCGATCGGACCCGAGGACGCCGTGGTGACGATCTACGAATTTTCGGACTACCTCTGCCCGCACTGCCGCGACTTCAATGCGATGGTCGGGAAGCTGCTGCGGCGAAACTACGCGGTGCCAGGTGGGCCTTTGCGCTGGGTGTCCTACGAATTTCCTCTCGGCGACAGGTCGTTCCCGGCCACCGTGGCAGCGCACTGTGCGGAGGACCAGGGGAAGTACTGGGAGATGCACGACATGCTGTACGCGAGAGTCGAGTCATGGGCCGCGGAGACCAACCCGACGGGCAAGTTCCTCGACCTCGCGAAGGAGATGGGAATGGATGGCGGGGCATTCCGTGAGTGCCTGGATGCTCGCGAGGGCGTCTCGCAGATTCTCGCCTCGAAGCAGTACGGGGTAAATCTGGGAGTAACCGGGACTCCGACGATCTTCGTGAACGGCCAGCCGGTGCCCCGTACGAACCAGTTCTACTCGTACCAGGGGCTCGAAGCGTTCATTCAGCAGCAGGCCGCGGCGGCCGCGAGCGGCGCCGCCGAGTGAACCCGGTGACTCGCTACCGGGGCGTCGCCTTGCTGGCGCTGGTAGGCCTGTTCATCTCGCTCTACCTGCTCCTGTACCACCTGGGCTTCTACGGTGTGCTCGCGTGCGGATCGGGCTCGTGCGACGTCGTCCAGGCGTCCCGGTACGCCGACTTTCTGGGCATTCCGGTACCTGCGTGGGGGGTAGCCTGGTACGGCGCGGTGGTGGCGCTCTCTCTCGTCCAGCAGGCCAGAGGCGACGCCGAGGGCCTGCTGGCGAGGTTATTGGATCTGGCAGCCCTGGGCGGGCTGGCGTTCTCGATCTACCTGACAGCGATCGAGCTGTTCGTCCTCCACGCGGTCTGCCGATGGTGCGTGGTGAGCGCCGTGCTGGCGGTAGGCATCTTCCTTCTGGTGGCGCCCTGGACGGGGATTCGGGCAGCGAGCCGACGCAGCTCCATCGCCTGAGGAGCCGGCCGCGCGATCAGGCGCTGGCCCTCCAGAATCCTTCCAGGGCGTCTCCGTGCGTCGAGCTGCGCAGCTTGTCGAAGGCGCGATTCCGAATCTGACGGATCCGCTCCCGCGTGACGCCGAGCAGTTCACCGATCTGCTCGAGCGTCATCTCTTCGCCGTCGTCGAGTCCATAGTAGAGGACCAGAATCTTGCGCTCACGCTCGGTCAGGTACTTCTCGAACATCTTCTCGAGAAACTCCCGTCGTGCCTGGGCCTCGACGTCAAGCTCGATGTCCGTTTCGTCGGCGCCGGAAAACCGCTCGCCGAACGAGGCGCTGTCGCGGTCGGACTTGTCGAGAGGCGCATCGAGGCTGAGCTCGGCCGAGGCGACTCGCCGCAGCGCACGCACCGTTTCGACCGGCTCCTTCATCTCCTCGGCAATCTCCCGGTCCGTCGGGCTGCGACCGAACTTCTGGGTCAGCGCCGTCTCGGTTCGGGAGAGCTTGACCAGATTCGAATTCTGATTCAGAGGGATGCGGACGGACCGGGTCTGCTCGGCCAATGCCTGCAGCACCGTCTGCCGGATCCACCACACGGCGTACGAGATGAACTTCACGCCCTTGTCAGGATCGAACTTCTTGACCGCCTTGAGCAGCCCCTCGTTACCGATGCAGACGAGCTCGGCGAGGTTGAGACCCCGACCCTGGTACTTCTTCACGTACGAGATCACGAACCGGAGATTCGCCGTAACCAGGCGCTCGGCGGCTTCCCGGTCCCCCGCGCGGGCGCGGCGGGCGATTTCCCGTTCCGTCTCCGGGTTGTCGATGAGCGGATACCGCTCGACATCCTGGAGGTACTGATCGAAAGAGTCGAGAGCACGTGCGTCGAAGAACATTTTCCTCCCGGCGCTATTCAGACGAGACGAATCGGGCGCTTGCTCGCGACCCCCGTGGTCACCGCGGCGCTCGAAGTCTCATTTCCAAACCTACCTGATACCGACGAAGTCCGAGCGAGTTCCGCCCGTCCAAATGCAGATTCAGCCGTTGCGAATCGCTTCTCGAATCCAGCGCTCGTTCTCGTCCGAAAGCACTGCTGCCGGTTCGACCGCAGCCTCGTCGCCGGAGCCGGCGGCCGCCCACTTCCGAACCAGAATCACGGCGAGGACGGCGCCCGCGGCCAGAGCGAGGAAGGGAAGGATCCAGACGACCCAGTTGATTCCCCTGCGCTGAGGTTCGAGCAGGATCCACTCGCCGTAACGGCTCACGAAGTACTCCTTCACCTCGTCCGGCGAGTCGCCCGCTACGAGGCGCTCGCGCACGAGCGCCTGCATCTCCCGCGAAAGCTCCGCGTTCGACTCGACCACCGCCTGGTTGCGACAGACCGGACAGCGCAACTCGGCCGCGATCTCCGCCGCCTTCGCATCGAGCTCCTCCTCGGCACGATCCATAAGGGCCGGATCGCTCTGCGGAGGAGCCTCGGGCTGTGCGGGCACGGCGTCCTGCGCGACCAGAGGAGCCGCTCCGAGAAACGCGGCGAGAACGGCGATGCTGCCCAGCCGGCGCTTCATGATGCTCACTCGGCACCTCCGAGCGAAGCGGCCGTCGAGGTCTGCGTCGCGATCAACGAATCGAGGGTCGGCTTGACCAGATCCCAGGTGACGGGGCCGACCTTCTTTCGAGCTATCTGACCGTCCGGGCTGATGAAGAAGGTCTCGGGAACGCCGTACACTCCGTAGTCGATCGCCGTGCGCTGAGTCGGATCGAGCAGGTGAGTCCAGTCACCGCCGAGCGCCGCGAGAAACCGTCGGGCGTTCTGTTCCGTGTCCTGATATACCACGCCGAGAACCACCGCCTGCTCCGGATCGTACGTCGCCTCGGTCATCTTCAGGACATCATGTTCCTGACGGCACGGAATGCACCATGACGCCCAGAAATTCAACACCACGGCTCTTCCGGCCAGGTCGGCCAGCGCCACCGTGTCCCCGTCCATCGTCTCGAGGGTGAATTCGGGCGCGGTGTTGCCTTCGAGTGGGGACGGCAGCTCGTACTTGTCCACGCCCATCCCCTGGAACAGCAGCCAGAGGGCGGGAAGCGCTGCCAGCGGCAGAATCCACGTAAGGTGTTTCCTCATGATCTATATCGTCCCGTCAGACCGTAGCCGGTTCTTCCTGCGCCTGTTGAGGCGCCAATGCCACTTCCTCGAGGCTCGTGGCGATGACGGGTCGTCCCGCCTTTCTCTGCGGTGCGACCGCGAGGATACCGCCAAGCGCGACGATCATCCCGCCGATCCACAACCACGGAACGGCAGGATTTACGATCGCCCGCACCGTGGCGTAGGCTCCCCGCTCCTGATCGAACGCCATGAGCGTCAGGTACAGGTCTTCCTTGAGACTCGAGCGGACGGCCGGCGTCGCGATCGGCTGCTGGGAACCCGTGTAGTAGTTCATCCGGGGCTGCAACTGGCCCAGGTTTTCACCTTCCCTGAAGATCGTGAAGGTGCTGCCGACCACGAAACGCTGCGGTTCCTGCTCGCCCCACACTTCGTCGTACTGGATCACGTAGTCACCGAGCACCATGTGCTCGCCCTGATTCAGGGTCACCTCGCGTTCCGTCCGACCGGTTCCCGACAGCGCCAGGGCGACGATGATCACCACGATGCCGGCGTGCACCACGTAGCCGCCGTATCGCCGGTTGTTGCGCGTCAGGATCTGCCAGAACGCCACGGGTGTGCTGACCCCGGCGATCCGCTTCCGGGCGCTGATCCCCTTGCGGAATTCCTCCACGATCGTGGCCATGACGAAGCCGGCGAAGCCGATCGTCACGATCGGCCACACGCTGCGCAGGCCGAGGAGGAAGGCGATGGCGGCCGACGCGAGTCCCACCAGCGTCGGAATCACGAAGCTCCGCTTGAGCTTCTCCGGGGATGTCCGCCGCCATGGCAGAGCCGGCCCGATTCCCATCAGGAAGAGCAGCATCAGGCCGAGAGGGACCGACACCTTGTTGAAGTAAGGTGGCCCCACGCTCACCCGGTTCTGGTTCACCGCCTCCACGATGAGCGGGAAGGTGGTACCGAGGAGCACCGTGAAGGTGAATGCCACGAGAAGCAGGTTGTTGAGAATGAACGCGCTCTCGCGGGAAACCACCCCATCCAGATGTCCCGGTGCGTGCAGGCGATCCGACCGCCAGCCGATCAATCCGAGCGAGATGATCGCCACGAACGCGATGAAGGCCAGGAACAGGGGCCCGATGACCCCCTCGGTGAACGCGTGCACCGACTCGAGCACGCCCGACCGGGTCAGAAACGTGCCGAACAGGACGAGCAGGAAGGTCGAGATGATCAGGGTCAGGTTCCAGGTCTTCAGCATGCCGCGCCGCTCCTGCACCATCACGGAATGCAGGAATGCGGTTGCCGTCAGCCAGGGCAGAAACGAGGCGTTTTCCACCGGGTCCCAGGCCCAGTATCCGCCCCAGCCCAGGACCTCGTAGGACCACCAGGCGCCACCGATGATTCCCACGGAGAGGAATGCCCACGGAGCTACCGTCCACCGGCGCGTGGTCCGGATCCACTCCTCGTCCAGCTTGCCCGAGAGCAGCGCCGCGATCGCGAACGCGAACGGCACCGTGAGGCCCACGTACCCGAAGTAGAGCATCGGCGGGTGGAGGCCCATCAACGGGTGATTCTGGAGCAGCGGATTGGGACCGGGGCCGTTGGCTGGTGCCGGCGAGATCAATCCGAACGGGCTGGCCGGTCCTGCCAGGAGGCCGAAGAAAAAGATCGAGACGACTCCCATCACGCCCAGTGCGAAAGGCGTGAGGACCGACTCGGAATCCCGCTGCACGAACGCCACCAGGGCCTGGTAGGCCGCGAGAATCCAGCCCCAGAACAGGATGGAACCGTCGAGGCTGCTCCACAAGGAGATCGCCGTGTAGTAAGTGGGCGTCTCCCGGCTTCCGACCCGAGCGACGTAATCGACGCTGAAGTCGTGAGTCAGCAGCGCGATCTCCATGGTGACGAACGCGACCGTCATCGCCGCGAACATCAGGTAGGAGCCCCAGCGCGCTACGTTCGACAGGGTCTCACTACGACGGAAGCCTCCGACGATTCCCGAAAAGGCGACCACGATGGCCGCCAGCAACGCGACGATGACGCTGACGGACCCGATCATGCTGAGCATCGGGCCCCCTTACTCGTCGCCGGGCTTGACCAGGGACTCGTACATCTTCTTCGGGTCCTGTCCCTCGTGCGGAGCCTCGTACTCGTTGGAGTGCTTCACCATGACGTTGGTGGACTCGAAGGTGCCGTCGTTACGGTACTGGCCTTCCATGATCACGCCCTGACCTTCCTGGAACATGGCCGGCGGCGCTCCGGTGCTGTGAACCCTGACCTCCTGGAGACTGTCCTGGACCACGAAGCGCAGGTCCATGGTCTCCGGATTCCAGTCGAGCGAACCGGGCTTGACCTGCCCGCCCAGTCGCAGGGGCTGGTCGACCACTTCGGCGCCTCGAGCCAGCAGCTCGGACGGAGTGAGGAAGTAGACGACGTTCTCCTTGAGACCGCCCGCGATCAGGAACGCGATGGCCCCTACGATCGCCAGCACACCAACACCTGCCCATATCTTCTTGGAACTGCTCATCTGTCGCTCTTCTCCGAGTCTCAGGCGTCGAGGTCACCGGCCGGCCGGCCGGTCCCCGCGCTCGTCTGCGTCCACTCGCCCAGCGCGTGAGCCGCCGCATCGAGGCGACGATTCGTGCGCCACGCGTACCAGACCAGGGTGACCCAGGTAAGTGTGTACCCGGCCACGATGAAACCGAGGTTATCCATTGTACGCCACACGCTGTTCGAGTTCCCCTTCGACCTTCGCCAGCCGGATCCGCCGCATCATCAGGTAGACGTACACGAGGGTGAACGCCAGGACGTTGAACAGCAGCGTCCAAAGAATCTCCGGCGACACCGACCTGGGGCTGGACGGCGGCTGGTGCAGGGTTCGCCACCAGATCACCGACAGGTAGACGATCGGCACGTTCGCGAAGCCGATGATTCCGACGATCGCCGCCCAGCGGGCCCGCTTGTCCGGGTCGTCCGCGAAGCTCCGGATCGCCAGGTAGCCGACGTAGATCGCGAGCATGATCGCCGTGGTCGTCAGGCGCGGATCCCACGTCCACCAGACGCCCCAGGTCGGTTTCCCCCACATCGAGCCGAGCGCGAGAGTGAGCACGGTGAACACGACCCCGATCTCGGCCGAGGCGTGTGCGACCCGGTCCCACTTGAGATCACGCTGGATGAGGTAGAGAACGCTCATCAGAAAGACGATGAAGAACGCCAGAAACGCCAGCCACGCAGCAGGCACGTGCACGTACATCAGCCGCTGCACGTCTCCCTGCAACCGATCCGGCGAGACTACGAAGAGGCCGACGAACGAGCCGATCAACATGGTAACGAGGGCGGCGACACCGATCAGCTTCGCCATGCCCGAGTTGCTTGTCACGATCATTCCTCCAGGGCGATCGGAAAGATCCAGGTGCTGATAACGAAGAAAATCACATCAAAGGCGATCAGGAGACGAATCCAGATGTCGGAGTCCTGCATCGGATCGCCGACCAGAATCAGGGTCGTAGCATTCACCGCACCGAGCAGCATCGGAACCAGTGCGGGAAACAGGAGCAGCGGAAGCATCACTTCACGCGCTCTGAGGTTTACCGTGAGTGCGGCATAGAAGGTCCCGACGATCGAGAAGCCGACCGTACCGAGCAGCGCTACGCCCGCCAATTCCCAGGCGTGCGGCAGCATCTCGATCTGAAACAGCACGGCGGCGGCCGGAAACAGGACGGCCTCGACCGCGAGGAGCACGATGATGTTGCCGAACAGCTTCCCCAGGAAGATCGCCCTGGGGTCGCCCGGATAGACCCGCAGGCCCTCGATACCGCCGCTCGTCTCCTCGCTCTGGTAAGTCCGGTTCAGCGAGAGAATGCCAGTGAACGCGATACCCACCCAGAGGAGCCCTCCCGAGACTTCGCGCAGCAACTCGGTGTCGGGACCGAGGGCGAAGCTGAAGATGAAAAGCACCAGCGCGGCGAAGAACACCATCGCATTGAACGCCTGCTTGGTACGGGCCTCGATCAGGAGGTCCTTCCAGACGATCGCCCAGGAGCGGCGCAGAAGCTCCATTCAGGCCTGCTCCGCACCCAGATTCTGCGCCGACAGGTGAGACCGAGCTGCCTCGTCGTGGTCCATCTCCTCCAGCCGGCCTTCGCGCAGAACCAGTGTCTGCTCGGCCGATCGCGTGGCTTCTCCCGCCTGGTGTGAGGCGATGATCACGGTGGTCCCGGCTGTCCGGAACTCCCGGACGAATTCGTCGACCAGCGACATGCCCTGTTTGTCGAG
>JAMJQL010000080.1 GCA_023554245.1 Gemmatimonadota bacterium | reverse complement strand
GTTCTTCAGCGGGGACTGAACGAGGCGAGCATTCATTTGCAGGCCGTCCGGGATACGGCTGCAGCGGTCGCGATGATCGACCGCACGCTCGAGGAGGTCGAACTGGAAGGCTTGCCGGTGGCGGACTGGTCGGCCGAGTGGCTCGCCGCGATTCTGGCGATGGCCGGGCAGTCCGATCGAGCCGCGGCATTGCTCGATGAAGCGACCGACCTTCTCGATCCCCGTCTCCGTCCGGCGTTCGAAAGAAACTCTCACGCCGCCCGGGGAGAAATCGCCCTGTCTCGCGGCGATCCGCAGCGCGCACTCGAGGAATTCCGGCAGCAGCCGCCGGATGACTGTCGGCCCTGTGCCGCGCTCGGACCGGCACGCGCGTTCGAAGCGATGGGGCAGGCGGACTCGGCGATCGTGTATTTCGAGGAGTACCTCGCCCGTCCCTACCACTGGCGGGTCTTTCCGGATGCCAGCTTCCGCGCTGGTGTTCTCGAGAGTCTCGGCGCGCTGTACGAGGAGAAGGACGACCTGGAGCAGGCGGCGGGCTGGTACGCGCAGCTCGTAGAGCTGTGGGAAGACGCCGATCCAGAGCTGCAGCCCCGCGTCCGGGCGGCGCAGGAGAAGCTCGAGGAGATCATGAGGGAACGCGGATGATCGGCGGACGCACGCTGGTCCAGGTTCTCGGCATCTATGCGGCTGGCTCCTGGCTCGTGTTGCAGGTGGTGGACGTGCTCGTCGACAACATGGGCCTGCCCGACTGGGTGTTCCCGTTCGCGGTCGTGCTCCTCCTGATCGGCTTGCCGATCATCCTAACGACAGCCGTGGTGCAGAAGCGGCTTTCGGGGGGGACGGCGGGTGCCGACGCGGGCCCGGAGTCCGATGGATCGACCGAGCTCAGTGACGAACCCGCCGCAGGGGTCACCACGGCCGGGTCGGCAGCCGGAGCAACCTCCGAGATCCGCCGGCTGTTCACCTGGCGCAACGCACTCCTCGGCGGCGGCCTCGCCTTCGTGATGCTCGCGACGGTCACGGGCGGCTTCATGTACATGCGCAACAGCGGCGTCGGGCCGGTCGGCTCGCTCGTCGCCAAGGGGGTGCTGGAGGAGAGGGCTCCACTCATCCTCACCGAGTTCGAGTCCCGCGAGCCGGGACTCGCGGCGACGGCTACCGAAGCGCTCCGCATCGACCTGTCGCAGTCCGACGTGGTCAAGGTCGTCGAGCCCGCGGTGATCGGGCGGGTGCTGGACCGGATGGAGATCGAGCTCGAGGGGCCGCTGGACGAGGAGACGGCTCGCGAGATCGCGATCCGCGAGGGGTGGCCGGCCGTGATCGTCGGCGAGATCAACGAGGCCGGAGGCCGGTATGTCCTGTCGGCACGACTTGTGGACGCACAGAACGGCAGCGAGCTGCTCGCCCTGCGAGAGACGGCCTCGAACGAAAGCGAGATCGTACCGGCCGTGGATGAGCTGTCGGCCCGGTTCCGGGAGCGGGTCGGTGAATCGTATGGCTCGCTTCGAGCGTCCGTGCCGCTCGAGCAGGTGACCACCGGTTCGCTGGACGCGCTGCGGCTCTACTCGCAGGCGCTGGAGGCGGACGACTCGGGAGACGATGATCGCGCAATCGCACTTCTGGAGGAGGCCGTCGAGCGGGATACTGCCTTCGCCATGGCCTGGCGCAAGCTTGGTGTCCTGCTGAGCAATCGGAACGTCGAGGGCGGCCGAGCCCTGGAGGCGGAGAAGAAGGCCTTCGCGCACCGGGATCGTCTCACCACGCGCGAGCGGTACTTGACCGAGGGTACCTACTACAACGACGTGGTGAAGGATCGGGGCCGCGCGATTAACGCGTACGAGAACCTGCTCGATCTGAACCCGGACGATGCGTGGGCGCTGAACAATCTTGGTGTTCTCGCCGGCGCCCAGGGAGATCATGCGCGGGCGCTGGAGCTCTATCAGCGGTCGTTCGCCGCAGACCCGTCGAATGTCCTTGCGCTCGGAAACCAGTCGGTCATGCTCAAGAAGCTTGGTCGTACGGAAGAAGCTCGCGCCGTGCTCGAAGAGGCCCTGCGGATCACGCCCGAAGCGCCGGATATGTTGAACCGGCTGGCCAACCTGGAGATGGGCGAAGGAAATTTTGAACGTGCAGCCGCGCTCTACGACTCAGTCGCCGCGCTCGGTTCGGGCAGCGGCTACTGGAACTGGATCGCGCAGGAGGGCGGGGTACTGCTGGCCGACGCGCGCGGTCGCATTTCGGAAGGTGAGAGGGAGCGCGCGCAGGCTTCCCGGTTCCTGGTGGAACAAGGCTGGGGAGGGACCTATCTGTGGCGCGCGAGTTGGTCCGCCTGGACGCGGCTCCTCGCGGCACGGGACCCGGAGGGAGCCGCCCGGATTCTCGACGAGGCCCTCGACCGCTACCCGCCCGAGACGATTCCGGACGGGGAGGCGCCTCTGCTCAATCTCGCGATGATCAGTGCCGCGCTGGGACGCATGGAGGTAGCGGAGGCCTTCCTCGAGAGACACAGCACCGCCGATGCAGCGTTCGCAGGAAACGGCTGGGACGTGACGTTGGAGAAGGTCGCGAGGGCACAGGTGGCGGAACAGGCCGGCGATGTGGCCGCCGCGCTCGAACTATACGAGTCACTCGAGCGGAGCAACTGCCCCGAGTGCGGGCCATTCTACAAAGGTTTCCTTCTCGAGGCGGAAGGCGACCGGGCGGGCGCGATTGCGGCCTGGGAGCTGTACGTTTCGCAGGGGTGGCACATCCGCCACATACTCGACGCAATGGGACTCGGAACCGTGCTCGAGTCGCTCGGCCGGATGCACGAGGCCGAAGGCGACCCGGAAAAGGCCGCCATCTACTACGCACAGTTCGTCGAACTTTGGGCGGACGCCGATCCGGAGCTACAGCCGAGAGTGAAGGCTGCACAGGCGCGGCTCGAGGAGATCGTGAGGGAGCGCGGATGAAAAAAGGGGAGCGCGAATAGTGGGAGGACGGTCTCTGATCCAGATCCTCGCCCTGTACGGCGCGGGCTCGTGGCTCGTGCTCCAGGTGGTGGACGTGCTCACCGACAACATGGGGCTGCCGGACTGGGTGTTTCCGTTCGCCCTGATCCTGCTTCTCATCGGGCTCCCGATCATCCTCACGACGGCGGCAGTGCAGAGGCGGATGGCAGTGGCATCGACCGGCGCGGCGCAAGTCACGGAGTCGGCTCCGGAGTCGAGAGCCTCGGAGGATGTCCGTCGGCTGTTCACCTGGCGCAACGCGCTCGTCGGTGGTGGTCTCGCGTTCGTGATGCTCGCGATCGTGACGGGCGGATTCATGTACATGCGGAACGCCGGGATCGGGCCGGTTGGCTCGCTGGTGGCCAGCGGCCTTCTGGAGGACCGGGCCCCGATCGTGATCGCCGAATTCGAGTCGCCGGATGCTTCGATCGGTGCGGCGGCCACCGAGGCGCTGCGCATCGATCTCGCGCAGTCGGACATCGTGGAAGTCGTCGAGCCGGCGGCCCTCGTGGGTGCCATGGAGCGAATGCAGAGGGATCCCTCCGAGCCTCTGACCTTCGAGGTGGCTCGCGAGGTGGCGGTGCGCGAGGGATACCCGGCCGTGATCACGGGCGAGATCCAGATGGTGGGCAACGGCTACACGCTATCGGCCCGGATCGTGGATGCGGGCAGCGGGCAGACCCTCGCATCGCACCGGGAGTCGGCGAAGGACGCCGACGCGATCATCCCCGCCATCGATCGTCTCTCCTCGAAGATGCGCGAACGGATAGGCGAGTCCTACTCTGACCTCCGGGCCGATGCGCCGCTCGACGAAGTCACCACGGCGTCGCTCGAGGCACTCGAGAAGTACACCGAGTCGATCGCGATCTTCGACCGGGGCGGCGACACCGACCTGATGAACGACCTGCTCGAAGAGGCAGTGGCGATCGACCCCGGATTCGCGATGGCGTGGCGCAAGCTGGGTCTGACCCGGGACACGAGGAGTGGCCGGATCGAGGCGCTGGAGAACGCATACGAGGGGCGGGACCGGCTCAGCGACCGAGAGAGGCTCCTCACGGAGGCGGCCTATCACGAGCGGGTTCGGAGGGACTTCCAGCCGGCGATCAACGCCTACGAGCGGCTGATCGAAATGGACCCGAACGATACCTGGGCCCTCAACAACCTGGGCGTGATCTACGACCAGGACCTGGGGCAGCACGAAGTGGCGTACGACTACTACCGAAAGGCGCTGGAACGGGATTCCACGACGGCCGTGCACCTGCGAAACGTAGCCCGCACCGAGATCAACCTCGGAATGTACGAGGAGGCCCGGGAACACCTCGAACAGGCGACGGAGCGGTTTCCGACCGACGACGTAGTCGTGAGGCTGTGGGTCTCACTCGCCGCGAGCCAGCAGGACTTCGAGGCGGTCGCGGCTGCCGCGGAGCGATTCCGAGATCTGCCGTCCGACCCCCGTAACGACATGGCGAGACTCGCGACCCTCTCGGATGTCGCGCTCGTGCATGGCCGGCTGGGAGAGGCGGAGCGGCTGGCCGAGGAGTCGGCCCGGGCGCATGAACGTGCGGGATTCCCCGATCCGCGGCGGTCGATGCTCTCGGGACTCGTCTGGGCTGATGCCAACGTCAGGCGCGACCCCGAGGCGGCGGCGCGTCGGCTTGAGAGTCTGCTGCTGGCCGAGCCGCTGGATGCCGACGATCCGGTGAATCGGAATTACATCGGAACAGCGTTTCAGTGGGCTCGGCTGGGCGACCGCGCCCGGGCAGAGGCGCTACTGGCGGAGTTCGAGGCCGAAGTGCCCGAGGAATACCGGACCGACGTGAGTAACCCCTATCTCGGGATCGAAGGCCTGCTGCTGATGCACGAAAGCCGGTTCGAGGACGCGATCGAAACGCTGAGGCGGCGGGAGGACCGGGGATGCGTCTTATGCGAGTTCGTTCCTGTCGCGGCAGCCTTCGACTCGCTGGGGATGCGCGACTCCGCCATCGCCTACTACGAGGGCTACGTCGACGCGGACTGGCACAACAGGCTGAATTTCGACGACGATACGCTGGCCCCGACTCTCGAACGGCTAGGACAACTGCATGACGAGGCCGGTGACCTCGAAGAGGCTGCGATCTACTACGCGCGCTTCGTCGAGCTGTGGGACGAGGCCGACCTGGAGCTTCAGCCGCGGGTCGCCGCCGCCCGGGCCCGGCTCGAGGAGATCCTGAGGCAGCGCGGATGAAGAAGCTGATCCACGAGGCGCACCGGCGCTCGCTCTGGCAGGTACTCGGTATCTACCTCGCCGGGTCCTGGGTGGCGCTGCAGGTGGTGGCCCAGCTGGCAGATTCCGTCGGCTTTCCCGACTGGGTGGAGCCGTTCGCGCTCGTGCTGCTGATCATCGGACTGCCGATCGTGATGGCGACCGCCTTCGTGCAGGAAGGCATGGCGCCCGAGAGTCAGCCGGAGGGAGAGTCGGACGCGGGGACAAGCGGCGCCCCTCGAGACGCTGGGACCGAGCTCTCGGCAGTCCCGAGGGCTGCATCGGGCAGCGCTTCCGGGACCCGCAAGCTGTTCAGCTGGCGCAACGCGCTCGGCGGAGGCGCGCTCGCCTT
>JAMJQL010000079.1 GCA_023554245.1 Gemmatimonadota bacterium | reverse complement strand
CTTCGGACGGGTAGCCGGGAAGATCTCGGCGCGGCCGACGATCCTGATCTGTCTGGCCGGGTTCGCGCTGATCACCGTGGCCGCCTATTTCCTGCCCGAGCGGGTGCCGGCCGGCTTCATGGCGCTCGGCGCCTGCGTGGGATTCGTGCAGGGAGGGGCGCAGTCCCTGAGCCGCAGCCTGTACGGCTCGATGATTCCCGAGGAGGCGTCGGCCGAGTTCTACGGCTTCTACTCGGTGCTCTCCAAGTTCGCCGCCATCTGGGGTCCGCTGATCTTCGCGCTCGTCGTGACCCGGACCGGCTCCGGTCGTCCGGCGATCCTCGCACTGATGGTCTTCTTCGTGGTGGGCGGCATCCTGCTGGCACTCGTGGACGTGGAGGAAGCGCGGGCCTCGAAGGAACGGTGGAAATTCGGAGCGACCGGCGTCGAGACGCTCTGAGCTCGCACTGGCCGTCAGGCGAAGGCCGCGGCCAGGCCCCGATCGAAGGTCCGCACGCTCCCGACGTTTCTCCGTCTGCAGCTCGCAAGGTGAAGAAGATCGCGGGCACCGAGGCCGGGGTACCGGTCGCTGAGCGATCGGGCCAGTTCGACGTCTTCGAGCTCGACCGGCCAGATCACCGGTATTCGCGCTCGGGCCAGGGTCAGCGCCGCATCCAGCGTCTCGATTCGTCCCACCCCGAGATACGCGTGCAGCAGTTCCTGGAGCACCTCGGCCGAAGTGCACAGCGGCTCGCCCGACTCCAGCGCGTCTTCGAAGAACAGCCGGGCCTCGGCCCGGAGCGGATGAGAAGCGCCGACGGCATACATGATCAGGTTCGTATCGACGAAGGTCATGCGGTCATGCGCCGCCCGCGCCTCTCGCGACCGACTGCTCGATGATGCGCCTGTGCTCATCCCAGTCCGGTTCCCGGCCGGACTCCCTCTCGTCGCAGCGCGCGAAGAAGGACCGGAGCTGATCGACCGAGGTGAGCTTCGGTCCGCCGTCACCACGCAGCAGCGCCTGGCGCGCCACATCCCGCAACCACTGGCTCAAGTTCTTTCCTTCCTCGCGGGCCCGACGGACGAATTGCTCTTTCTCGCTCTCGTCCACCACGATGTGGATTCTGCTGCTCATCGCGATCTCACCTCAGACCGGCACTTGGATACATGGAACATGTACATACACATAATACACGCACACAGCTGGTACGACAAACGCCTGAGCGGAGTTTCCGCCCGGCGCTTGCCCCGCCCGCCCTGAAGGTCCGATCTTCGTGCGCATGTCCGAGGATGCCCCCGCATATCAGAGGCTGTTCGCCGAGCTGAAGCGCCGAAAGGTGTTTCGCGTGGTCGCCGGCTACGGAGCGGCCGGATTCATCGTCCTGCAGGTCACAGAGTTGATCGCCGACGGTCTCCAGCTTCCCCCCGTGGTGCGTACTACGATCACCGTCGCCGTCCTCGTCGGCTTCCCGATCGCGATCGCGCTGGCCTGGGCGCTGGAACGCGGCCCCGGCGGAGAGCTGCACCGCACTCCGGCAGCGACATCCGGCGAGATCGGAGAGATCGTGGCGCTCGCCCCGAGCCGGCGCTGGCCAGCCGGGCTCGCTGCTCTGGCGGGCACGGTTCTGCTGATCTGGGGCGGCTGGTGGGCCTTCGACCGGATCGCCGGCGACGCGGAGTCGATCCCGCAGGGAGAGAGTACCGGCGTGGTAGCTGACGGAGCGGAGGCAGCCGCCACGGCCGCGGGCGGAACGGGCGTCGTCATCATCCCGTTCGCGGTGCAGGGAAGCCCCGACGTGGCCTATCTCGGCGAGGGGATGGTCAGCCTGCTCGGCACCAAGCTGGACGGTGCCGGGGCCCTGCAGACCGTCGACGCGCGCGCCGTCATGCACACGATGGAGCGGGAAGGGCTCGAGCCCGGTGACACGTCGTCCGGCGCTGCTGCCGCCAGCGAATTCGGGGCCGGCTACTACGTGGTCGGAAACCTCGTCGAGGCGGGGGGACGGATGCAGATCACGGCCGCCCTGTACGATGCCTCCGGTGCCGAAACGCCGGTGGGAGAGGCCAGTGTCCAGGGCGGTGAAGAGGAGATGTTCGAGCTGGTGGACGCGCTGGCGGCGGAGCTGCTTTCCGGGCTCTCGGGGGGACCGGCCGCACGGGTGCGCCGGATCGCGGCGGTCACCACCGAGAATCTCGCCGCGCTCAAGGCGTTCTTCGAGGGAGAAGAGCAGTTCCGCCGGGGCCAGTTCGAGGCCTCGGTTGCCAGCTTCCAGCGCGCCGTGCAGGAGGACAGCGCGTTCGCGCTGGCCCACTACCGCTTGAGCATCGTCGCCGAGTGGGCCCTGCTGGAGGCGGTATCGAACGAGTCGGCGGAGGACGCGATTCGCTGGGCCGACCGGCTCGCGCCCCGGGATCGCCGGATGCTCGACGCCTATCTGACCCGGCGGAGGGGAGACAACGAGGCAGCGGCCCGGGCCTATCGGTCCATCCTCGGGACTCACCCGGACGAGATGGAAGCGTGGCTCGATCTGAGCGAGGTCCTGTTCCACTCCAATCCGCTGTATGGACGTTCGTTCACCGAGTCCCGATCGACGCTCGACCGGGTCATCGCCTTCGATCCGAATCACTCCACGGCGCTGATCCATCTCGCCCGACTGGCGGCGTTCGAGGGGGACTACGACCGACTGGATACACTGGCCGACCGCTTCATCGCGCTCAATCCCGATCCCGGTCGGACCCTGGAGATCGAGTCGCTTCAGGCCTACTCACACGGCGACGAGGCGAGAGTCGAAGCCGTCGAAGTCCGCATGCCCGGCACGAGCGACGTCGGACTCTCGCTGGCGATATGGAGCGTGGCGACCTATCCGCACCGGGTGGCGGGTGCGGAGCACGTGGCGACCGTGCTCGCCTCCCCGAGCCGCAGCCTAGAGGCCCGGCAGCTCGGCAACACCTGGCTCGCCTATTTCGATCTGGCACGCGGGCGGCTGAGCGCGGCCCGGCAGAAACTCGCCGAGTTGAGAAGGATCGCTCCGGGCGTGGGGCTCGAGTACGAATCAATCGTGTCGACCATGCCGTTCGTACCGGTCACGGACGAGGAGCTCGCTGACCTCGCGAATCGCCTCGAGAGGCTGGATCCGGCCTCCATTCCGCCGAGCGGAAACCCCAGCGTGGTGTTCAGCTCGCACGACGAGCTGCATCCCCTGATCCGCGAGTACCAGCTCGGCCTGGTGCGCGCCCGGCTGGGGCAGTCGGAGGCCGCGCTCGCGCATGCCGAAGCCGTGAGCCGGATGCCGCTGCCGTCCACCTCGGGAAGCCTCGCCGCGGACCTGTCTCACTCGGTGCGTGCGGCCGTGCACTACGAGGCCGGACGGCTCGAGGAGGCGCTGGGCGAGCTCGAGGCCGCGAGGAACTACGCCTGGTACGGCCAGACGATGGCCTCCCCGCTGTTCGCACGGGTCGCCGAGCGCTACCTGCGGGCCCAGGTCCTGTTCGAGCTCGGACGCGACGAAGAGGCGAAGCGGTGGTTCTCGACCCTCGGTGAGATCTCGCCGTCCGATCTTCCGTACCGCTCCGTGGCCCAGCTCCGACTCTCGGAGATCGCCGAGCGGGAAGGTGACGGGGAAGCGGCAGCCGACTACAGGGCGACATTCGAAACGCTCTGGTCGGACGCCGACCCGGAGATGCTGGCACGGGTGAGCGAGTGACTCCACCGGCCTACCAGCGGTTCTTCGCCGAGCTGAAGCGGCGGAAGGTATTTCAGGTCGCCGCCGTGTACGGCGCCGGTATGTTCGGCGTGCTGCAGGGCGCCGATGTCCTGGTCCCCGCGCTTCACCTTCCCGAGACGTTGATCACCTGGATCGCCGTCCTCGGTCTGCTCGGATTTCCGGTCGCGCTGGCCGTCGCCTGGACCTACGAACGGAGTGCGGCGGGACTGGTCCGCACGGAAGAGGCAAGGCCCGGCGAGCTGACGCAGATCATCGAGGCGCCCGCCGCCCGACGGTGGCCGGTGGGCCTCGCGGCCGCGGCAGGCACGGCGCTGCTGCTGTTCGGCACGTGGTTCGCGCTCGGCCGGCCCGACCCCGGCGTCGCAGGATTGGGCTCGGAGCCCGGAGGTCCGGTCGGCGCTGACGATCCTGTCCGGGTGGCAGATGGTGAATCCGCGGCGCGTGACCTGTCGATCGCCGTGCTGCCGTTCGAGGACATGAGCGAGGAGCGCGACAAGGCGTACTTCTCCGACGGACTGTCGGAAGAACTGATCGATGCACTGGCACGCGTCGACGGCCTTCAGGTCGCCGCCCGCACCTCGTCCTTCGCCTTTCGGGGTGGCGGCGCAGATATCCGGACCATCGCCGACTCGCTGGGCGTCGCCAACGTGCTCGAGGGCAGCGTTCGCGCCTCGGGCGATCGACTGCGGATCACGGCGCAGCTCATCCACGCCTCCGACGGCTTCCACCTGTGGAGCGAGACCTACGACCGCGAGCTGACCGACGTGTTCGAGGTCCAGGAAGAGATCGCGGAGGCGATCGCGACGGCGCTTCTCGGCACGCTCGGCATCGAACAGAGGACGGAGCTCAGCGTCCCGCGCACGGACATCGAAGCCTACGAACAGTACCTGCTCGGCCGGGCATACATCAGTCAGCGAGGGGAGGCTCTGCGGCGCGCCGAAGAGCACTTTCGCGCGGCGCTCTCCGTCGACTCGACCTACGCCGCGGCGTGGGGAGGTCTCGCCGAGGTGTACGCGCTGTACCCCTACTACATGGACATCGACATCGAAGCGTCGCTGGCGACGGCCGATTCCGCCGCCCGCCGGGCGATCCAGCTCGACCCGGGGTCGGCGAACGCCCACGTCGCGCTGGGTAGCGTGCTGCGGGACAGGCGCCAGTGGACTGCAGCGGAGAGCGAGTTCCTGACAGCGATCCAGCTGTCGCCGCGCAGCGCCGAGGCCCGGGGAGAATACGCCCAATACCTGCTGGCCGTGCAGCGGAACGAGGAGTCGCTCGAACAGGCCCAGCTGTCGCTGGAGCTCGATCCGCTGTCCACGCACAAGAAGGCCGTGCTCGGGATGTACCAGCTCGCCTCCGGACGGGAGGAGGAAGCCGTGGACTGGTTCTGGAACATCCGGGGCTTCCCGATCGCCACGGTCCTTCTGACGCAGTACCTGGCCTACGAGGGGCGCTTCGACGAGGCGGAGCGGGCGGCGCGTCTGGATCCGAGCCTTACCGCGACGCTCGAGACGCTCGTCGAGGCGGCGAGGCAGCCGCCCGGGTCGCCCGAACGCCAGCTGGGCGTTCGAATGGCCAGTGATTTGGAAATGCTGCCCATGGGACTCGGAGGTGGCGTGACCCAGCCGATGTGGCTGGTGATCCTGGGTGCGGAAGAGGAGGCTCTGGACATGTTCGAGCGGCTGTTTGCCGGACCCTTGATCGGGCTCGAGCTGATCGACATGCCGATGTACGATCCGATCCGGGATCACCCGAGGTTCCGGGCAGTCGTGCGGGAACTGGAATTGCCCGATCCGGGCCCTCCGACCTCACCGTGAATTCCACCGCGACCCGCACGCCCGGACTTCGGCGGCGCCGATGAGCGAAACTCCCGCCTACCAGCGTTTCTTCGCCGAGCTCAAGCGGCGCCACGTATTCCGCATCGCCGCCGTGTACGGCGGCGTGGGCTTCGTGATCGTGCAGGCGGCCGACGTCTTCATTCCGGCGCTGCACCTGCCGCCCTGGATCATGACGGCCGTCGCGCTGCTGGTTGTGCTCGGGTTTCCGATCGCGATCCTCATCGCCTGGGCGTTCGAGCTTACGCCCGAGGGCCTGAGGAAGACCGAGGACGCCACCGCCGACGAGATCGACGCGATCGCGGCGCAGCCGGTGGGTCGGCGCTGGCCGATCGGACTCGCCGCCCTGGCAGGAATGATCCTGATCGGTCTCAGCGCCTGGTGGCTCGCCACGGGCCGGATCCGCGGGACCGGCACGTACGACTCGATCGCCGTGCTGCCGTTCGCGAACCTCAGCGACAACGAGGAGCTGGAGTATTTCAGCGACGGTCTTTCGGAGGAGCTGTTGAACGCCCTCGCCGGCGTCGAGGACCTGCGGGTCGCCGCGCGCACCAGCTCCTTCGCCTTCAAGGGCACGAATGCGGACATCCGCGCGATCGCCGACTCCCTGGGCGTGGCGACGGTGCTGGAGGGCAGCGTGCGGCGCTCCGGCGACCAGGTGCGTATCACCGTGCAGCTGATCGATGCGGAGTATGGATTCCATCTCTGGTCCAACGAGTACGACCGCGGGCTCGAGGACGTGTTCGCGACGCAGGACGAGATCGCGAGCGCGGTGACGGCGGCCCTCCTGCCGAAGCTACGGGACGAGGAGGCTCCGACCACGCGCGGGGGCACGCGGAACGTCGAGGCGTACGACCTCTATCTCAAGGGCCGCGAGAAGTGGCGGGGTCGGGACGTGGTCGAGCTTCGCGAGGCCGTGGACGACTTCCGCGCTGCCGTCGAGATGGACCCGGATTTCGCGCTCGCCTGGAGCGGCCTCGCCGACGCGATCGACGCGCTCGCCTGGCGCGACATCGACGCCGTCAGGCTCCTGCCGGAGGGCCGACTCGCGGCGCTCCGGGCGCTGTCGCTCGATCCGCAGATGGCGGAGGGCTGGGCGGCGGCCGGGATCCTCGCAGCGGAGTTCGATCGCGACCACGAGGTCGGCGAGCTGGCGCTGCGTCGGGCGATCGAGCTCCGCCCCTCGTACGCGAACGCGCATCAGCAGTTGTCCGGCCTGCTCACCAACCTCGGACGGATCGAGGAAGCCAGGCCCTATCTGCGAAAGGCGGTCGAGCTCGATCCGCTCTCCTGGTTCTTCCACCTGAACCTCGGCGACCGGCTCGTCGTGGCGAGCGAGCTCGATGAGGCGCGGGCCGCGTACGAGCGCTCGGAAGAACTGGTCGGCAACGGCAGGGGATATCTGAAGCTGCTGATTTACGCGCGCCAATTCGGAATGGACGCCACCGAGGCAGCGGAGATCGCGGAACGGGCGGCCGCGGGCATGGGGATTCCGGACCCCGCCGGCTGGAGAGTCGTCGGCGAGGCGATCGTGACCGGGAACCGACGCGAGGAGGCCATTGCCGTGCTCGACACCGAGGACGGACTGCTTCCGCGCGACAAGTTCGGGCTTCGGGCCCAGTTGGGTCAGACCGAGGAGACGATCGCTTACCTCCAGGAGATGCAGCGCTCGGGCGCCGGCGACCTGTGGCGGATCGGCGTGTTTCCCGAGTGGGATTCCCTTCGGGACGACCCGCGATTCATCGAGATCGTCAAGGAGATGGGGATCCCGAACGG
>JAMJQL010000078.1 GCA_023554245.1 Gemmatimonadota bacterium | reverse complement strand
GCCTGCACGCCCCGACGGGCGAGATAGTCGCTGATCGTGTTCTCCATCGAGCTCTGCCTCTCCAGCGTCACCGATTCGTCGGTGATCACGCTGGCGACGGTCACGAGGGCCCGCCGGTGCGCCAGCCAGTCGGCGAAGGCGACCATGTACCAGCGCCGGGTCGGGGCGCCGGAGAGCACGAGCAGGTGGGGACGCCAGTTCTTCGCGTCGTCCGCGCCCTGCAGTCGGAACAGGCCCGCCCGGGTCAGCGCCATCCACAGTCCCCGTCGCACGTCACCCCAGGCCGCCTGCACCTCGCGCCGCTCGAGCCACAGGTAGATCCAGCCTACGATCACCATGGCTGCGACGGTGGCGATGGCGTTCACCAGGAACATCACCACCACGCAGCCCACCGCGCCTATCGCCGACAGGTACCAGGGCACCCGGAACCGGGGTCGGAACGAGGGGCTGCCGAGCGCGCGCTCGAGGCCGGCAGAGATGTTGAGCACCCCGTACGTGGTGAGGAAGAACATCGTCAGCACGGGGGCGATCAGATTCAGGTTTCCGAGCGCCACCGCCGCCAGCGCGATTCCCAGCGTGACCATCGTACCGGCGCGGGGCGTGTCTTCGGGCCCGCTGCCCCGGCCCAGCCAGCGGAGCGATTCCGGCAGCACACCATCCCGGGCCAGGGCCTGGAGCACGCGCGGCGCCCCGAGGATCGATCCCACGGCGCTCGACAGGGTCGCGCCCCAGACCCCGAGCAGGATCGCGTCTCCCCACAGCGCCATCCGGCGCATGATCAACGGGTCCTGGATCAGGCTGTTCGCGTCCGCCCTGAGCGCGAGGAAGATCGGGAGGATCATGTAGATAGCGTAGCCGACGCCGATCGCGGCGAGGGTCCCGCGCGGAATCGCCCGCCCGGGGTGCGCCAGGTCTCCCGACATGTTCACGCCGGCCATGATCCCGGTCACGGCCGGGAAGAACACCGCGAACACGACCCAGAAGTCCTGCCTCGGCACGTCGCGGATCGGCACCACGACCGCGTCGGCCGGGCCGATCGAGTGGCCGAAGAAGAAGGAGATCAGCGACAGCGCGATCGCACCCATGATGAAGTACTGCGCCCGGATCGCCACCCGGGCCGACTTGAGCGCCAGCAGGGCCACGAGAACCGTGGTCACGAGGCCGACGGGCCGCTCCGGGAGAAGCGGGAAGGCGCGGGACACACTCTCCGCGAACCCGACCGTGTAGAGGGCCACCGAGAGGGCCTGGGCGAAGAACAGCGGGATCCCCACCGCGCCGCCGGTCTCGATCCCCAGCGAGCGGCTGACCATGTAGTAGGCGCCGCCCACCCGCACCCGCTGGTCGGTGGCGATCGCCGAGATCGACAGCGCCGTGAGGAAGGTGATCGACGTCGAGATCGTGACGATGAGCAGAGTGGCGGGCAGTCCCACGTTCCCGACCACCCAGCCGAAACGCAGGTACATGATCACGCCGAGGATCGTCAGGATCGACGGAGTGAACACGCCTCCGAAGGTGCCGAGCCCGGCCCCCCGGCCGGGGATCACCTCCTGCGCGGCCGGCGGACGTGCCGTGGCCGGTTCGGAGGTGCGGTGGGATTCGCGGGGGCCGCGCGGGGAGATCATAGGCCGGGATGCATAACCGCCGCCGGCTTCGGTGTCGAGAGCGGGTTGCCCCGGTATCGAGGGCGGGTTGCCCCGGTATCGAGGGCGGCCCGGTCCGGCTAAACTCGACGGATCCCGAGATGGAGGAGGCTGATGGAACGCTGCGCCTGGCTGGGTGACGATCCGCTGATGATGGCCTATCACGACGAGGAGTGGGGCGAGCCTCTCCACGACGATCGTCGCCACTTCGAGTTCCTCGTGCTCGACGCGTTCCAGGCCGGACTCAGCTGGCGGACCGTACTCCACAAGCGGGAGAATTTCCGCCGCGCGCTCGACGACTTCGATCCGGTGAAGATCGTGCGCTACGGCGACGATGACCGCGAACGCCTGCTCGCCGACGCGGGCATTATCCGGAATCGACAGAAGGTGGAGGCCACGATCGGCAACGCCCGCGCCTTCCTCGATCTGCAGGACCGGGAAGGCGGGTTCGACGGGTGGATCTGGCAGTTCACATCGGGACGAACGATCCAGAACGCCTGGGAGGAGTTGGCGGAGCTGCCGGCGAAGACGCCCGAGGCCGAGGCGATGAGCAAGGCCCTCAAGGCCGAGGGATTCAAGTTCGTCGGGCCGACGATCTGCTACGCCTACATGCAGGCGGCCGGGATGGTCAACGACCACGTCACGCGCTGCTTCCGCTGGCGGGAGCTCGGGGGCGGAGCGTGAGGTGAGCTCCCCGGTGCGCCGCCGCGTCGGCCTGGTTCTCGGTGTGGCACTGTTCGCGATACTGATGCTGCTCCCCGCACCGGGCGGGCTCTCCGGGGCCGCCTGGCGCACGGCCGCGGTGGGCGTTCTGATGGCCAGCTGGTGGGTGACCGAAGCGATCCCGATTCCCGCCACCGCGCTTCTTCCCCTCGCCCTCTTCCCCGTTCTCGGGATCGGGACCATCGGCGAGGCCGCCGCACCCTTCGCCAACCCGCTGATCTATCTGTTCCTGGGTGGATTCCTGGTCGCGAAGTCGATGCAGGGCGTGGGTCTCCCGAGGCGGATCGCGCTGGAGACGGTGCGGCTGTTCGGTACCCGGCCCGGATCGGTGATCGCCGGAATCATGGCCGCCTCCGCGTTCCTCAGCATGTGGGTAAGCAATACGGCCACCGCCCTGATGATGCTGCCGATCGGAATCTCGCTCATCGAGCTGCTGCCGGGGGAAGCGGATGAGCCGAGTCGATCACAGTTCGGCACCGCTCTCATGCTCGGGATCGCCTACGCCTGCAGCATCGGCGGGATGGGGACGCTGATCGGTACGCCGCCGAACGCGTTCCTCGCGGGGTTCATGCTCGAGACCTACGGGGTGGAGATCGGATTTGCTCAGTGGATGCTGCTCGGCGTACCGCTGGCACTGGTGGGGCTTCCACTCGCCTGGCTGATCCTCACCCGATTCGTGTTCCCGGTTCCCTTCGAGGAGATCCCCGGCGGCGCGGAGCTGATTCAGAGCCGTCGCCAGGCGCTCGGACCGATGCGGAGTCCCGAGAAGCGCGTGGCGGCCGTGTTCGCGCTGACTGCGCTCGCCTGGATGACCCGTCCCCTGCTCCAGGACTGGATCCCGGGACTGAGCGACGCGGGAATCGCGATCGGCGCGGCGCTACTGCTGTTCCTCATCCCCTCGGGAGAGCCCGGAGGCGGGCGGCTGCTGACCTGGCGGCAGGCGGAGGCGACGCCATGGGGCGTGCTCGTCCTGTTCGGCGGTGGACTCAGCCTGGCGGCGGCGATCGGACGGACGGGGCTCGGCGACTGGCTGGGCGGGCGGATGGAGACGATCACTCACTGGCCGCTCGTCCTGCTCGTGGCGGCGGTCGTGGCCACGGTCATTCTGCTAACCGAGCTGACCAGCAACACCGCCACCGCCGCCACCTTCCTTCCGGTGCTGGGCGCCGTGGCCCTGGCGATCGGACAGGACCCGCTGGTGCTCGCCGTGCCTGCGGCCCTCGCCGCGAGCGGCGCCTTCATGCTGCCGGTCGCGACGCCACCCAACGCGATCGTATACGGGAGCGGCGCCGTTGAGATGACCGACATGGTGCGAGCGGGGGTCTGGATCAACCTGTTGTTCACTCTCCTGATCACCGCAGCGTCGCGGGTCTTCGTTCCCGTCGTGTTCGGTCTCTGACCCCGTTCCGATTCTCGGGCGACTGCTGGACTGATTCGGTCCTCCCCGCTGCAGCCTCTCCAGCTGTACAGGTGTACAGGTAGAGCGTCGCGCGGGTGTGCAGGTGTGCAGGTGTCCAACTGTACAGGTGTACAGGTGTACAGGTAGAGGAAACGGTTGGCATGCTGGAGAGTACACCTTTGTTCGGATCGTGCAGGGAATGTCGCACTCGAGGTTTCCTTCGAACACCCGAAGTCAAACGAAGCTGGAGTGCAACCAAGTACTAACAGTGAGCTTACATCAGTCCTGCCCGCAGTGAAGAACACTCGGAACGACCCGTGCCTGCGTTACTGGGTATCCGAGGCTGCGTCGCGCCGCGACCGGCAATCTGAAAGCAAGCTGTTGTTTCGAAGGGAGCAGAAAGTATGGACCGCAACGTGATTTCGAAGCTGTTGTGGGTGATGATCGCCCTCGCTGTACCCCTGGCGGCATGCGGAGACGATGATCCTGCGGGCCCGAGCGGACAGGGGGCGACCGTAGCTCTCTCCGTGGCCGTGCCTGCGCCCGCCCCCGTAGCCGCCTATCGACCCGATGGAGCCCTGTTCGCGATGGTTCCGGTGTCTGACGGCGTGAGCACACTCGAGATCGAGACCGTCGAGATCGTCCTGCGAGAGATCGAGCTCGAGCGCATGGACTCGGAAGATTGCGACGACCATCTGGAAGGCGAGGACGACGACTGCGAGGAGTTCGAGACCGGCCCCTACCTGCTGGACGTTCCCCTCGATGCGACCGGTGCCGCGCAGGCCTTCTCCATACCAGGCGTGCCCGCGGGCAGCTACGACGAGATCGAGTTCGAAATCCACACCCCGGAGGACGATCCGGGTGACGATGCTTTCCTGATCGCGCATCCCGAGTTCGATGGAATCAGCGTTCGGGCGACCGGCACCTTCGACGACGGTCAGGGCGGGGGACCCCAGCCGTTCGTGTTCGTCTCGAATCTCAGCCAGGAGCAGGAGATGGAGCTCGCGCCGCCGCTGGTGGTCGGCGACGGAACCGCGGCCAACGTCACCCTCCAGGTGGATGTCTCGACCTGGTTCTTCGCGGAAGATGGCGTGACGCTGATCGATCCCTCCACGGCCTCCACGGGGCAACCGAACGAGAGCGTGGTCGAGGAGAACATCCAGAATTCGCTGCACGTCTACGAGGATGACGATCGGGACGGCGAGGACGATTCCGAGGAGCAGGATGACCTCGTGAGCTGACCGCCGGGCTTCGTTTCATGACCGGTCATGACCAGTCATGGCCGGTCATGGCCGGCGCCGGGAACTCGCTTCCGGCGCCGGTCCTTTTCAGGCCCCGTGCGCGATCGCCGTTCCGCCCGCCCTGCGACCATCGGCCGCGACCTCGAACCCCGTTTTCGGGCTCCAGCGCGCCGCACCGACACCTCCGAACATCATCGATCCGGCAGGCATCTCCCGCCGCGGAAGATCTATGGTCTCCACCGGCAGTCCTGTCTCGTAGAACATCATCGGACCGGTCTCTTCGAGAGCCACGTGGAGCCTCGGATACTCGATCGCATCGGCCAGTGGCAGCCCGATCCTTACGTGTCCGACCAGGGTCTGAAGAATCGCGGTCGTGATCCGATCGGCGCCCGGAGAGCCGACGGCGAGCACCGTCCCGTCGCCGCGCCGCGCGATCGTGGGCGCCATGTTCGACGGCAGGCGGCGGCCGACCGGCCACGCGTGGATCCCGCGTCGATTGAGCTCCAGCTCCCCCAGGCAGTTGTTCATCCAGATTCCTGTGCCCGACGGAAGCAGACCCGATCCGTAGCCCGAGGAGAGGGTCACCGAGAGCGCGAGACCGTCCGAATCAACGACTGACGTATGCGTCGTCGAGGGCGAGGTGACGAAGGCGCGCAACGGGCCCGGCACGGCCTCCTCGAGCAGCCTGCGAACCTCCCACTCGGGATCAAGCGTCACGTCGAGAGTCCCCGCGCGGAAGCCGATCGCCGCCTGCTGTGCCCGCGCGAGGAGGGCGAGGTCATCGGCTGTCCAGGGTCCTGCCGGACGATCGCCCAGCAACAGGAGCATCGCGGCCAGCACCGCGCCGCCCACCGCGGGCGGCGGATTCGTGGCGACCTGCCAGCCGTCCATCTCCACCATCAGCGGCTCGCGATCGAGCACCTCGAAGGCGGCGAGGTCCCGTTCGGTCAGGATTCCCTCGTGCTCCGCGATCTCGGCCGCGATCAGCTGTCCGATCTCGCCCGTATAGAAATCCTCCGCGCCGTGGTCGGCGATTCGTCGAAGGCTGTCGGAGAGACCCTCGACGTGCACCGTCTCACCCGGACCGAGCAGGCTCCCGTCGGGGTGGTGCAGCGCGGCGCGGCTGCGCGGGTCCCATCCGAAGATCACCTCGTGGCAGTACTCCATGTAGGTGTGCGACGCGTAGGAGAGCGCGAAGCCGTTTCGCGCGTGCTGGTAGGCGGGCTCCACCAGGTCGGCCCACGGGAGGCGTCCGAACCGGCGCGCGATGGCGTCGAGGGTGGCGAGCGTCCCCGGCGTCCCGACGGAGCCATGACCGACGAAGGTGCGTACGCCGCCGGCGTACTCCATCACCGCTTCCCGGAGTCCACGGCCGAACTGGTCCTCGTCCAGGCCGCGGCCGGGCATTTCGACGCCGCCATCGAGGGTCAGGGGCGGACCGTCGGCCGGCCAGATCGTCGCATAGGCGCCGGAGCCGAGGTCCACGACGCCGGGCTCGGTGACGCCCGATACGAGCGCCGCGGCGACCGCGGCATCGGCCGCGTTGCCTCCGGCCTCGATCATCGTCGCGCCGGCGTCGGCCGCGAGCTTCGAGCTCGTGGCGATCGCCGCGCCGTATTCCTTCATCGTCTGCCTGTCGTCCTGTCGGATGGTTGTCGGCGGCACGGATCGCCGGTCAGGCCATGCGAGCTCGAATCCCGGCGCCCGAATCATGCGACCTCGGTGAGCCCTCGTGCAACGGATCCAGCGACGCCTGGCCGCCCGGCGACTGACTGCGCGGGCACCTGCTCCAGTAACGCAGAAAGGCCCCCGGTGGTGCCCGGGGGCCTTCGGCCCGGCCTCGCGAATCCTCTGTCGAGCTACTGGGGAGTGCGTCCCGTCGTGCTGGATCTCGGCGCCCGCTGCGGCGTGCTCTTCGGTACGCTGCGCGTGCTCGGTCTGGATCTCGCACTCGGCGTGGAGCGCGTCGACGGCATCGAACGAGGCATCGAACGAGGCACCGAACGGGGCACCGAACGCTTCGTCGTGCCCGCCCGCGGCACCGAACGCTTCGTCGTGCCCGCCCGTGGCACCGAACGAGGCTCCGTCCTGGTGCCGGTCTAGGCACGAGGCGCCGAACGAGGTTCGACCCGGGTCCGAGCCGCTGTGCCCGGCCTTTCAGTTTTCGCGCGCGCCCGGGCTGCCCGGTCGGCGATGTCGGACGCCCGTGTGGCGTCCGGGTCGATCGGCCGAAGCGGGATCTTCACGACTTCGGTGCCCGGCAGCGTGCGGGCCCGCGACCGCCGG
>JAMJQL010000077.1 GCA_023554245.1 Gemmatimonadota bacterium | reverse complement strand
GCCCGCGCTGGCCACCACGCCGAGGGGACTGAACCACAGGAGAGCGACAACGATCGGCACGTAGATCAGGTGCGGGACCAGGGGGTGCACGTAGGTCGTGCGCTCGAGAAGATCGCTCTTGAACATGCGGACGGATTCGTCCCGATTCGATACGTAAAACTCGCCCATCGGAATCTCACGAGTACGAGTTAGAGAGAGCTGTCGTACGGCCCGAAATACTAGTCGTACGGGGCGCGATTTGAAAGAGGCCCTTGGTACTCCGCGGCGCCTCTCAGCGGCGCCGGACGAAGGACCTCGTGAAGAGGGCGAGCACGAGACGTTGAGACATGTCTTTCCCTTCTGCCTAAGGCATCGAGAGGCCGCCGGCCCCGGTCGCCGTGCCGGAATCATACGGGACGAGGCGAACCGGCGGACCGTCGTCCTCGAGGCGCCAGACCTGACGATCGTCGAAGTAGTCCAGCAGTCGCCGGTTTGCGGCGGGACCCTTGTCCCTGGCCCACACGATCGCAGCTCCGTCGATGTCCGCGCGATTGTAGACCCACTCCTGGTGGATGTTGTGGTTCGGACCGTACGTCACGATGACCAGGTGTCTCTCGCCGGCCTCTCTGAGTTCGGCCATGACCCGCGCCCGCTCCAGCGCCACCGGCTTGATCGGCTCCTGGAACCAGGGAATCAGGCCGGCGAGGAGGGACAGGCACGTGGCCAGGACGATTCCTCGGGACACGACTCGTCCCACGGGGGTCCCCTCCGGCTGCCACTCCCGAATCCACTGCAGTCCGAGCACGGCCATGAGGATCAGCGGCCCCGCCACGGGCGCGAGCATGCGGGCGGTCGACCACGTCAGCCCGAGGACCGACAGCAAGACGAGCCCCGTGCTCAGTGCGAGGAGATTCTCCCATCCATCGCGCCGGCGGCGCTGGCTCAGGAAGGCGAAGATCGGAACCCAAAGGCTGAACTGGAGCAGGAGACCTCCGGCCTCGAGCATCTCCCGCGTCTTGCCGAGCAGCCAGCCCGCGGCAGAGCGCTTGATCTGGTAGTGCACGCGGTTCCAGCCCACCTGGTAGCTCTCGAGTGCCGGATCGGAGTACTCGGGAATCGGAGGCGCCTCGGCCCACAGGTATACCGGCGCGGCAGCGTACTGCTCTTCGTGTTCCGCGTACGGCATGCGCGAGTAGCTGCCGGTCACCGCCTGGTTGTAGACGCCCTGGGCCGTTGCTCCCGCGGCGAGGACGAGAAGGATGGCTGCCGACGCTCTCACGAGCGCCGCGCGCGCAGCGGGCGCCGCCGTCCAGATCGCCCACGTAAGCGCCGCCCCCCATGGAACCGCCAGGACAAGCCCCTCGAACGGGCGACTCACGCCGAGGATCACCAGGCCGGCCCCCACGGTCAGACCGGCCACGAAGTTTGGTTTTGACGCGAGCCTCCGAACACCTCCCACCAGCATGGCTCCCCCGGCGGCAGACAGCGCATGCACGACGTAGCTGTGGGCCCAGAACGAGAAGAAGCTGAAGTTGACCACGGCCAGGAGACCTCCGAGCACGGCCCAGCGGTGCGACACGAAGGCCTGTAGCATCCAGCAGATGGCCCCGCAGGCGAGCGCGATCCCCAGCCAGACGCCCGCGGCCGGATGCCCGCCGATCACCTGACCGAGAGCGAGCAGCACCCCCTGTCCCGGAGGGTACTTGGAGGCGTAGGTGGGCTGTTGAATGACGTGGAACGTGTCGAAGAAGGGCCAGAACTGGTGCGTAGGGTTCGTCAGTCGCCCGGCCGCGAACGTGTCCCCGGCCAGCAGGTAGCTGAACTCGTCGTGAACCCATGGGAGCGGAAAACGAACGAGCAAGGCGACGGCGATGCACCCGGCCAGGGCCAAGAGCGCGATCGCGACTGGCGCCAGGGCGGGGCTCACGCGGTCGGCCACCCGCGCCCACCGATTCTCAACCTCCCTGCCCAGATCCGGAAACCGGATGCCGGCCAGCACCGCGGCACCGATGGCCGTGAACTGAAGGAAGAACAGGTGCCCGACGTCGAGCATCAGCGCACTCCAGAGTCGGTGAAGGTCGGTCCGGACGCTACGTCTCCAACTGATCGCACGGCAAGGCTACGCTTCAGTCTGCCCGTGCTTCCGCCACATGCGCGACACGATCGCGCTGGCCGCAACAGCCATCAGTCCGGCCAGAGCGTTGAAGCCGACATCGCGAATGTCCCAGACGCGGTTTGGGAGAATCGCCTGTATGACTTCGTCGACCAGTCCGAGCAGGGCAGTCGTCAACACCGCCAGAGCTGCCGGCGACCGAACTTGGGCCCCGTTTCGCCGCCGCTCGATCAGGGCCTGGTAAATGAGGACACCGAGGATGCCGTACTCGATCAGGTGGGTGCGCTCTTCCGGGCCGAGTCCCATGCGGAGAACGATCATGCCATATACCGCCGTGACCGCGATCGCCACCCAGATCTCGCGCTTCCCTGGACGTCTCCTCCACGCGCTCCCGATCGTCGCCAGCATCATCAGGAGCAGGCCGACGACGTACGACGCGTCGAGCAGGCCCCGCTCCCTCAGGACCCCCGCCAGCGTGCCCGCGAGGCCCAGAGTGGAGTAGATCGCCAGGGCGACGGCGGCCGCCCAGAACCAGAGGCATCGCTCCCGGTCGGAGGTGAATGTGGGCATGGTCCACTATAGCCCCAGGCCGCACGGCGACACGACCCAGATGAAGAAAGGCCCCATTTCTGGGGCCTAAGCGGGCGACCGGGGTCGGAGTCGGAGCGCTTCTCAGCTCCGACATTGAGCAGGCGATCGCCTGCGAACTACCGGCGACCTATACGAAATGAAAAGGCCCGACGAATCGGGCCTAAGCGGGCGACCGGGGTCGAACCGGCGACCTTCAGCTTGGAAGGCTGACGCTCTGCCAACTGAGCTACGCCCGCAATGTGATCTGCCGTGTCGCGCTAGCGACATTGAGCAGGTGAAGCGGGCGACCGGTCTCGAACCGGCGACCTTCAGCTTGGGAAGCTGACGCTCTACCAACTGAGCTACGCCCGCAATGTCTACCCCGTCGGGGCAAAGCCCCGACCCGTTCTGCGCCGCAGGCGCGGAACGCACTGAGCTACGCCCGCAGGCCGTGGTGGTAATCTCTTCTGCGCTCTCCCGAGCGAGGCTCGGAGGATCGCGCCAGCGATCACCACCACTCGGATAGCAACTACGTCTTCTTTCCTGCGATCCGAGGTTCGTGCTCTTGCCGTCGTGAAGCGCGCACCGCGATCTCCGATCGGAGTTCGCGGAGGGACGACTCGAGCACGACACCAGTGGGGCGGGAGGGACTTGAACCCCCGACTTCTGCGATGTGAACGCAGCGCTCTAGCCAGCTGAGCTACCGCCCCGAAATCCATCAAAGCGGGCAACCGGATGCTTTGTATGCTCCGCATCCAAAGGTCCGGCTGCGCCACCAGACGCGTTTTCATCAAAGCGGGCAACCGGATTCGAACCGGCGACCTCAACCTTGGCAAGGTTGCGCTCTACCAGCTGAGCTATGCCCGCGAAGCCTCTTCGGCCGACGACGGTCGGCGGTGGAGGCACGAAAGCCGGGTCCGTGGACCCGGCCTCTGACCGGTCAGAATGTTATGGCCCGGGTCCCGTGAATGTCAATGTTCGCGGGGCGGTCTCGGGCCGCCTAGCTTGTCGATCCGAAAGGTAACGACAGCACGAAGCGAGAATGAACGAATCAAGCGAATCAGTATCGAAGTCGGGTCGCGAGGCCCTCGATCGCATCCTGGTCGTCCTGTACGAGCCGCAGGACCTGGTCAACATCGCCCTCGTCGTCCGGGCGATGAAAAACATGGAGCTGACACGACTCTGTCTGGTCGCGCCGGCCGAGTACGATGCATGGCGGATCACTGGAATCGCGCATGACACGGAGGACGTAGTCGAGCGAATCCGGATCGTCGAGAGCTTCGAGGAAGCGGTTGCCGACACGGTTCGCATATTCGCCACGACCGGCCGGCGCCGGGCGAAGCGGCAGGAGTGGTCGGAGCCTCGATCCGGCGCGCCCGCGATCCTGGAGCGAACGACCAGCGGCGATGTGGCGATCGTGTTCGGCCGTGAAGACCGGGGACTCCCGAACGACGTCCTCGACCTCTGCGATGAGGCGATCTGCATCCCTACCAACCCCGAGCATCCGTCGCTGAACCTGGCACACGCCGCAGTGCTGGTTCTGTACGAACTGCGCGAGGCCGCCCGGGACCTTGGCGGCCTGGAAGATCGGGACCTGTCAGGAAAGCTGCGGGATCAGGCTCCACCGGCCACGGCGGCGGAGATCGAGCAATTCTTCGCGCTCTGGCAGCAGGCTCTCGATCGGATCTCCATGTTCAAGGCTGGAGACCAGCATTCCAAGATGCGCAGTTTTCGCCGTCTGATCCGACGCGCGGCCCCTGACGGTCGCGAAATCCGCTTACTCGAGGCAACCGCCTGGCGAATCCTTCACCATGCGGACCGCACAATGGCGGAGCTGTCCAAGGAGGAGTCGGACCCCGACATCGAGCCGCACCTCGATTCCCCCACCTACTCCGATTCGGAGACCGACTCCAGCGCGGAGACCGACACCGCGGCCGGCACGTAGTAGCGCTCCACGTAGTCTTTCAGCATCCGCCGGGCCGAGAACCCCGTGCCGCCAGTTCGAATGGCGTGCTTCATCACCCGGATCCAACCCCTCGGCACGCCATCCACGTCGCGTCGGTAGTAGAGCGGAGCGATCTCCGACTCGATCGCCTCGTACAATGAGAGGGCATCGGCTTCGTCCCGGGAGGAGCGATCCCCCTCGAGCAGAATCGGCTGACGCTCGTTGATCGCCCAGCCGTTCAACCGGGTCCAACCCTCGGCCCACCAGCCATCGAGGGTCGAGAGCTGCGGAACCCCGTTGATCGCCGCCTTCTGACCACTCGTGCCGCAGGCTTCCATCGGGGGCCGTGGATTGTTCAGCCAGACATCGACCCCGGAGTAGAGGTCCCGGGCGACGTTGATCTCGTAGTCCTCGATGAAAGCGATCCGTCCGCCGAAACGGGTCTCCATCGCTTTCCGGTACACGCCGCCCAGCAGTTCCTGGCCCGGATGGTCTGCGGGGTGCGCCTTGCCGGCGAATACGAGCTGGACGGGCCGCCACGTGTCCGTGAGAATCTGTTCGAGACGGTCCAGGTCGCTGAAGATCAGTGAAGCACGCTTGTAGGTCGCGAACCTGCGGGCGAAGCCGATGGTCAGCACCTCGGGATCCAGCAGCGTACCGGCGGCGATCACCTGGCTGGCGGCCGATCCTTCTTCGCGCCACCGTCGCCGCGCCCGCTGGCGCATGACGCTGAACAGGCGGTACTTGCACTCGAGGTGCGCCTTCCACAGAAGGTCGTCGGGCAGATCGAGCGCCCGTTCCCAGAGGGCGGGCTCGTCCTGGATCAGCAGCCAGTCCGGACCCAGGTAGCGGTCGAACAGCTCGCGGAAGGACGGGGACAGCCAGCTCGGGAGATGAACGCCATTCGTAATGTGTCCGATCGGCACCTCAGCCACGGTTGGCGCCCCGGGAATCTCGACCGCCGCGTTCGCGACGGTCGGGAACGACTCCGGTGCAGCGGCCGGCGAGTGTCCGGCGCTGCCATCGAGCGGTTCATCCTCCACGCCCTCAGGCCAGATCCCCTGCCACATGATTCGCGCCACCTGGCCGTGCAGGCGGCTCACGCCGTTCCTGTGATCGGCCATCCGCAGCGCCAGCGCCGACATGTGGAACTTGCCGTCATCCTCGGGATGGCGACCCAGGTCCCAGAATGTCTCGAGGTCCATTCCGAATCCGGTCACGTACTCGCTGAAGTATCGCTCCATCATTTCGCGGGGGAAGTAGTCGTGACCGGCGGGCACTGGCGTGTGTGTGGTGAACACGGTCGAAGCGGCCACGCGTCGCATCGCTTCGTCCATCGGAACGTCCTCGGCGATCAGCTCCTTCAGGCGCTCGATCACCATGAAGGCGGCATGACCTTCGTTCGCATGCCAGACGCCCGGGTGGATCCCGAGGCTGCGCAGCACTCGAACGCCCCCGATTCCGAGTACGATTTCCTGTCGGAGGCGCATCTCGAGGTCGCCGCGATACAACTGGTGGGAGAGCGCGCGGTCGTCCGGGTGGTTCCGCTCGATGTCGGTGTCTACGAGGTAAATCGAGGTTCGCCCGATCGCCAGGCGCCAGACGCCCAGATGCACGTCACGGCCGGCGAGAGTGACGATCGCGTGGCTCCCGTCGTCACCATTCCCCCAGACCCGCTCCAGCGGCATCGAATCCGGATGGAAGGGCTCATCGATCGCGTGCTGTTCGCCGTGCTCTCCGAGCCGCTGCCGGAAGTAGCCCTTCTGGTAGAGCAGGCCCACCCCTTTCAGCGGAACGCCGAGATCACTGCCCTCCTTGAAGTGGTCGCCGGCCAGGATCCCGAGTCCGCCCGAGTAGATCGGAATCGAGGTGTGCACACCGAATTCGGCGCAGAAGTAGGCGATCCCTCCATTTCCGGCATCGCCGTACGTGTCGGCGAACCAGCTGCGACGGGCCGCCATCACGTCCTCGAACTCCGCCATGACGGCGTCGTACTCCCGCAGGAAGAGTGGATCGCCGGAGAGCGCCTCCAGCCTTTCGGGATCCAGCTCGTGCAGCATCGCGACGGGGTTCTTGCGCGAACGCACCCAGAGATTCAGCCCCAGGCGCCGGAACAGCGCGCGTGCTTCGGGTTGCCACGCCCACCAGAGGTTCCGGGAGAGGGCATCCAGGCGGGCGATGCGGGCCGGCAGCGCCGGGTATTCTTGTTCGTTCACGCTCTTCGCTGGGTTCGGGTTTCCGCGCTCAGGCGACCGGATCCGGGAACGCGGAAGGCCCGGAAGGTCATCCTCCCGGGCCCGCGAATACCGGACGAGAAGGTGGAGATGTTAAATGCGAGCGGTGACCTTGTCGAGCAGATCTGCGTTCGAGCTCGTGCGCCGCATGATCCCCAGCACCTCGGCGAGAGCATCCTCGGGGGACATCCCCGACAACTCCCGCCTCATGGCGTGCGATGCGGTCAGGGCCGGCTCCGACAGGAGAAGTTCCTCGCGTCGGGTGGCGCTGCCAAGCAGGTCGATCGCCGGCCAGAGGCGCCGATCCGCCAGATCCCTGCTGAGCACCAGCTCACTGTTCCCGGTTCCCTTGAACTCCTCGAAGATCACCTGGTCCATGCGACTGCCCGTGTCGACGAGAGCGGTGGCAATGATCGTCAATGACCCGTCGCCCTGCTTCGGGTCGACGTTCCGGGCGCTGCCGAGAAACCGCTTCGGTTTGTCGAGAGCGGAGGCGTCGAGGCCACCCGTCAGCGTGCGACCCGTCCCGGTCTCCACCGCGTTGTAAGCACGGGCCAGACGCGTGATCGAGTCGAGGATGATCACCACGTCCTGGCCCATCTCCACGCGCCGCCGGGCACGCTCGAGAGTGATCTCCGCCACCTGCACGTGCCGCTCGGCCGGATAGTCGAAGCTCGACGCCACGACCTCGCCGTAGCCGTGCTGCTCCATCTCCGTGACCTCTTCCGGCCGTTCATCGACGAGCAGGATGTAGACGAGTGCATCGGGATCGTTTCGCAGGATTCCCTCGGCGATCGCCTGCAGAACGAAGGTCTTTCCCGCCTTCGACGGCGCCACGATCATCGCCCGCTGGCCTTTGCCGAGCGGGCAGAACAGGTCGATGATCCGGTTGGTGTAGTCCGGCTGCCCCCGGCGCTCGAGCCCGCATTCGAGGACCAGCTGCTCGTTGGGGTGGATCGCGGAGAGGCGGTTGAACTGGGGACGCTGGCCGAGCTGGTCGGCGGGAACGCCGTTGACGGCGAATACCCGCTTCAGGGGCGGGCTCTTCCCGGCTCCCGGCGGGTTTCCGACCTCGCCGGTGATCTCGTCACCCGTTCGGAGCTTGTACTTCTGGATGGCCCGCTGGCCGACGTAGACGTCTTCGGTGCTCGGCGTGTAGGACGCCTGCGGACGGCGGATGAATCCGGAACGGCCGTTGCTCATGACCTCGAGCACGCCGAGATATGCTTCGTTCGTCAATCTTCTTCCATTGCGTTCGGTGACCGGTCCGTCGGAGCGAATCAGACCGGGGTCTGGCGTGGCCCGCCGTGGAACCGTTCGGTTTCCTGCATGGATTCCGAAGGAAAAACGGTTCGAGACCACGACCTCTGAGAAAAACCCGTCACGGCTGCCGGCGATCCCGGCGCACTGGCGGGGAACGGCCGCGGACTCGCGACCGGTCCCCGAAATGTACCCTTATCGGCGCCGAAATCAACAGCGGCTCAAAACATGAGGCGATAGGTCAGGCGGATGTCGCGCCCCGGTAGGGGTACGGTGTCCTTGAGAACCGAGACGTGATTTCGCGCCTCCTCGTCCGTGAGATTGGTCCCTCGAAGCAGGATCTGGTGTCCCAGCGATCCGGTGAAGAACGCGTAGCTCACCGATGCATCGAGCATCGTGTAGCCGGGTGTCACGGTCTCGAACTCCGACACGCGGCTCTGCTCCTCCACCCGGCGCACGTTCAAGGTCGCCCTCCACTGACCGTACTCCCAGAGTCCGCCCGCGCCCCAGCGCAGCGGCGGGATGTACGGCAGCGGTTCTCCGCTGTCGCGTGTTTCGGCCCACACATAATCGCTGAACGCGGTCAGCGCGAGGTGGTTCTGCGGCCGGTGCAGCAGTGAGAATTGCAGGTCGATCTCGTATCCGCGGAAATTCGCATCGGCCTGCTCGAAGGTCGCGACTGTGAGGCCGTCCACCATCGAGTCGGATGGCATGAGGAAGATGAAGTCCTCGAAGGCAGTGAGGAAACCTGCGACCTGTCCGGTCACGCGGCCCGCCGTGAAGGTCAGGGCGAGATCCCCGCTGTACCCGACCTCGTTACGGAGGTCGGGGTCGCCGATTTCGTACAGGCGGGTGGCGATGTGCGGACCGTCCGAGAACAGCTCCTCAGCCGACGGCAGCTTGCTCGAGCGCGAGCCCGTAGCCGCTATCGTGATCGCCTCCGACGCCGCCCAGTTCACTCCGAGCGAGCCGGACAGCCCGTCGTTGCTGCGCCGGAATCCGTCCACCGTCTCGTTCTCGTGTCCCTCCCATCGACCGCCGATCGCGAAGCGCACCGGCCCGACCGGCAGTTCCTCGTACAGGAACAACGCCAGGACATTCGTCCGGGTCTCCGGGATGAAGGCCTCGTCTCCCGTCGCCTTCAGGTCGCGAGTCCCGTATTGCACGCCCAGTGTTCCGTTCAGCGGCCCGAGCGGCGCGTGTGTCGCTTCGAGCCGGGCCTCGAGCGCCTCGGAATCGAAGCGGGTGCCGACCTCTTCTCCCTCGAACTCGGTGTGCGTGTAGTCTGCGTAGCCGGCGCGGAGCTTGGCGGTCCGGACGACGGCGGAACCGAAGCTCCAGGCTCCCTCGACGTCCGCCCGGAACTGGTCCAGGTCGAGCTCCACGGATTCTTCGCCGTGCTCTTCGCCTTCGTGTTCCTCGCCTTCATGCTCCTCACCGTCCTCGTGCTCTTCCTCGTGCGCGTGCGCGTGGCCCGGGATGCCGTAGCGGGTGCCGTACCCGGTGACCGCGGCGCCGAGGTAACCCGCCGAGCCCACCCAGGATGTGCCGAATGAGCCGGTGAGGGTTTCGAGGGCGCTGTTCTCGATGACGCCGGGCTCCTCCTCTCCGGGCAGAGGATCGATCTCGGCGAAACCGGGAATCCGGTAATCGGAGGTTTCGCGGATCAGGCCGCTGGCGTGGAGGCCGAACGAGCCCACCGAACTGTTGAGTGAGGCTGCCCCGTTGAATTCGTCATTGACGCTTCCGCCCTGTACCTGCGCGAAGCCGGTGAGCGGATGCGTCGAGATCTCCCGCGGGATCCGCGGATCGATCGAGTTGACGACGCCCCCGATCGCCGAGCTGCCGTAGAGGAGCGTCGCCGGACCGCGCAGGATCTCGATCTGGCCCGCGAGCAGGGGCTCGGTGGCCACCGCGTGGTCCGGTCCGGTCGCCGAGACGTCTCCCGTTCCGACGCCGGATTGCAGAGTCCTCACCCGGTCCCCCTGCAGACCCCGGATCACGGGGCGACTCGAGCCGGGACCGAAATAGGTCGAGTTCATTCCGGGACGCTCCGCGAGTGTCTCTCCGAGGCTGTTCACGCCAAGCTCGAGGAGCTCCCGGCCCGCCACGACGTCGGAGGGCTGGAAGACCTCCGACCGGGTGCGGGCCTCGGGGCCTACGCTCGCGATGATCGGCTCGGCGTGGAATGCGGGCTCGAGCTCGATCCGGAGCTCGACCGTCTCGCCAGCTTCCATGCTGACCCGCCGGGTCGCCTGTCCGTGCTCCCGGCTGTAGAGCTCGATCACGTGATTGCCCGCCGGAAGACTCAGTGAGAATCGACCTTCGTCATCCGTGTGATCGTGGCGTCCGAGCCCGATCACGCGCACCGCCGCATCGGCTGCGGGCTCCCCCGACGGGGTTACGACCAGGCCGCGTACGGTGGCCGGGGCCTGCTGTGCCAGTGCCGTAGAAGTTCCGAAGACTTCGGGAGCCAGAATCCCTATCGATACCCATGCGCAGGCGCTGACCAAGGCGCGCGCCCTCGCTTTCCTTGCATTCATGTGAGAATCCGTTCCTTCCGTGTACCAGCTATCGGCCCCGGCCAGGGCGATACGACCGTCCGGC
>JAMJQL010000076.1 GCA_023554245.1 Gemmatimonadota bacterium | reverse complement strand
CGGGTAGCGCTCCTCGGGGCTCACTACCACCGACGGGTCCGCGTCCGCGGGCGTGGTGTGGATCTCCAGGTGCAGATGGTCGTTGGTGGCCCGGCCCGTGTTCCCGGCCCGCGCGATCGGGTCCCGCTCCCCGACCCGCTGTCCGGTCTCTACCAGCAGTTCGGAATTGTGGAAATAGGTGGACCACACGGTCTGCCCCTCGATCGGCTCGTCGTGCCGGATCACCACCGTCAGCGCGCCCGCTTCGGCCTCCCCGGCAAAGGCCACATCGCCATCCCCGATCGCGTGGATCGGGGTCCCCTCGGGCACGTTGAACTCGACTCCCTGGTGCTGCTGAAAGTTGCCGCCCATGGTCGAGCCGTAGGTGTACGTCTGGTCGAGGTGCGGGTTGTCCGCGCGCAGGACCGGCCGGCGAAAACGGAAGTGCGAACGGTCCGACGGCTCCACGATCCCCGGCCCGCCGGCCGGATAGCTCCGGAATTCAGCTCGCCATGCGCAGAGCCGACGAGTCAGATCGTTGTGCTCGCAGGTCGACTCGGAGACCCCGGTAGAGAGATCGCGGCCGCCCCGGTCGCGGTTCCCGGCGAGCATCTCGCGCACCTCTTCCCCGCCCAGCGCGGAGCCCTGCTCCCAGGTCGTGCCTCCGTCCCGGCTCAGCGAGGTTCCCGCGAGATGCGCCACCTCGACCCGGGTGCTTCCCCCGGCACCGGAAGCATGAGTTTCTATTGCCAACAGATACTTATTCGAAAAACCATTACGTTCTGTTATCTCAACCCAATTCTCGCCATCATCGCCCGTGAATCGCAGCCCGTCCGCCGTCGCCACGTACACGGTGTCGCCGACCGCGCGGATCCCGTCCGGAACGACGTACTGCCAGCGGGGACCCAGCTTTCGGAAGGTCCAGTTGTCCCAGGTGCGGCCCCCGTCACGCGACAGCCCCCAGCCGTTCCCTACGGTGCCGTACCAGATCTCATCGCCGCTGAAGGCGAAGGCGTTCACGAAGTTCCAGCTGATCGAAGTCGAGTCCTCGCGCGAGGCGACGATCCGCTCCCAGTCGTCGCCCGTTCCGCTCCGGCTGACGAAGATCCCCTCACCGTAGGTTCCCACCCAGACGGCTCCGTCCGGCGCGACGCCCACCGCGAGCACCTGGGTTCCCCATCCGTCGGGATCGGGAAGCGGGCTCTCCGGCCGGGTAGCGGGCAGGCCGTAGTCCTCCTCGGCCGGGCCGCACGCGGCGAGCGTCAAGCCGACGAATCCGGCGAAGATCAGATCGCGAAGCTGGTGTGGGGTGAGAGATCGAAGCATGCTTTGTCACTCCTGGAAATTCAGTTCGGCGGTTCCGTACAGCTCCGGCCTGCGATCGCGCCAGAACAGCCTGCGGGCCGTGGACCCGGCGCAGGCGCCGAGATCGATGTCGCAGACCACGAGATCCTCTTCCCCCGAGGCACCGCGCGCAACGATCCGGCCCTCGGGGTCGGAGACGAACGACTCGCCGGCGAACTCGAGCCCGTCGTCCTGGCCCACCCGGTTGCAGAGAGCGGCGAAATAGCCGTTCTGGAACGCCGCGGTCCTGACCTCGGCCTCGTACATCCCTTCGGGCCACTCGCCGGCCGTCCCCGCCTGGGGGATGCAGACGAGCTCGGCGCCGGCCGCGCCGAGCGCCCGCATGTACTCGGGATAGTGCCGGTCGTAGCAGATCGCCACGCCCACGCGGCCGACCGCCGTCCGGTACACCGGCGCACCCGTGTCCCCGGGGTGATACCACGCCTGCTCGTGAAAGCCCTCGTAGTCGGTGATGTGCACCATGCGGGTCACCCCGAGCAGCGACCCGTCCGCGTCGAACACGGGCGAGCTGTCGAAGCGACGCCCTTCCGCGTCCCGCTCGTACAGGTTGAAAACAGTCACGAGTCCGAGCTCGCGGGCCACCGCTGCCACGCGGTCCGTCGTCGGACCCGGAATCGGCTCGGCGACCGAGTCCGCCCAGCCGCATGTCCGGTATTGGGGGAAGAAGCGGTCGAGCGCGAGCTCCGGAAAGGTCACGAGGCCAGCCCCGGCCTCCCTGGCCGACCGCATCGAGCCCAGCGCCCGCTCGAGGTTCTCGGCCCGGTCCGGGCCCACCTGGTTCTGGATCAGCGCGATGCGAAGCACTGCGACTCCTGTTCAGAGTGTCCGCCGGCCTTGCCCGGCCCGGCAGCGACGGCTAGTACCCCGGAGCGCGTGGCTCCGGGCCGCGACGACGATCCCGCATCCCGCATCGAGGCTCCGTGGCGCAGACCCCAGGCGACAGATCACATGGCACGGCGACCGCGACGAGGCCGCCCATCTCCCCGGACCTCGCCATCCTCGTCCTCGTCCTCATCTGGGGCGCGAACTTCTCGGTAGTCAAGTACGCTCTCGAGCAGTTCCGGCCTCTGGCCTTCAACGCTCTCCGTTTCGTGCTGGCATCAGCGGTCCTGCTCGCCGTGCTCCGTCCGTCGCGGATGACCTTCCGGCTCGAGCCGGGCGACCTGAAAAAATTCATTGGTCTCGGCTTGCTCGGAAACGTCGTCTATCAGTTGATGTTCATCTTCGGGGTTCACTGGACCCTGGCCGGCAACGCCGCTCTGATGCTGGCTACGGTTCCGATCTTCGTATCGCTCTTTTCCACCCTGCTCGGGCATGAGAGGATCGCGCCGGCGGGCTGGCTGGGAGTGGCGCTTTCCGTGGGAGGAATCGCGCTCGTGGTCTGGGGCGGCACGCGCGCCGTACAGTTCGGCCAGGAGACCGTGCGCGGAGACCTCACCATGCTGGGCGCCGCCGTCGCCTGGTCTGCCTACACGGTCGGCGCGGCGCCGCTCGTGAAGCGTTACGGGCCCCTGCGCACCACGGCCGGGACCATGTGGATCGGCACGGTGGTGCTGGTGGCGATCTCTCTGCCCTCCCTGCTCGCCCAGGACTGGGCGATCGTGAGCTCCGGAGCGTGGGCCGGACTGGTGTTCAGCGGCGCCCTGTCGATCGCGCTGGCCTACCTGATCTGGTACTACGGCGTGCGCCACCTCGGAAGCTCCCGGACCGCCATTTACTCGAACACGGTCCCGCTCGTGGCGATCGTTGTCGCCTGGCTGACGCTGGGTGAAACGCCGACGCTGCTGCAGCTCGTCGGAGCCGCCTCGATCGTAGGAGGGGTGCTGCTCGCGAAGCTCGGGGTCGAGCGGGATGCGGTCGGAGCGGCCGTGCCGCTGGAGTGACGGCCGCCGAGAAAACCGGCCACGACCGGGTCCCGTCCGGCGCCTGCCCGCGTCAGGCCAGGGGACCCGTAGCCACCTCGGGGTGCGCGCGCACGAACGCCACCAGCCGGTCCACGTAATCTCGAAATGGCGGCACCGAGATTCCCGATCCCTGCAGATCGGTCGTCGCGTGCTGGACCGAGTAATGCGTCGGATGATCGAAGTAGTCGAGTGCCTCCGGCTGGATTCCCGTAAGGCGCGCCAGACCCGGGACGGTCCGCAAAGCCCTCCGGGCGATTGATTTGCGGACCGGGATCCGGAGAACTTCACGACCGGTGGCCTCCGCTATGGTCGTCACCGCCTCCGAAACGGTCAGGGGATCGGGATCTGCGAGCTGGTAGGTCCTGCCGGTCGTATGCGGCAGCGCGGACAGGTAGGCGATCGCCTCGATCACGAAGTCCCGGGGCACGAGGTTGATACGGCTCTCCGCGGCGCCCTGCATCTCCGGCATCGGCACCCTGCGCCGGTTCCGCAGCATCCATCGAATCAGGGGGTACGGCCCGTCGTACTTCTGCGTCTCCCCGGTGCGGCTGTCGCCGACTACGATCGCGGGACGGTAAGTGGTGACGGGTACCCCGTCGCGCGCGGCGGCCCGCACTTCGACTTCGGCCAGGTACTTCGTCTCTTCGTAGTAGTTGTTGAACGCCTGGCCACGTTCGAGATCCGCCTCCGCGAAGATCCCCGGGTGCCGGCCGCTGACGTAGCAGGTGCTGACGTAGTGGAGTCGCTCGAGGACGGGACAGGCCGAGGCGAACTCGAGGAGGTGCCGCGTACCGTACAGATTGACCCGCATGCCGACCTCGCGCCTCACGCCCAGATCGTAGATCGCCGCGAGGTGGAAGATCGAGGTCACATCCGATGCCACCCGACGAAGCGAGGCGCCGAGCCCCAGATCCGCTCTCGTGATGTCGCCCTCCACGAAGCTCACCCGGCCGCGCAGCATCGGCTCCGAGAGCTCGAGCTCCTCGACCCACCGCCGGGCCCGATCGGCGAAGTGGGACTGGACGAGGCAGATGGCTGTCGCGTCATCCGACCGCGACAGTATTCGTGGAAGGAGCTCGGATCCGAGGAACCCCGGAATCCCCGTGAAGAAGATCCTGCTCAACGGCTTCCCGGAAATCCTCGAAGGGAACGGAGCAGCGCCGTGGTGACCCGGCGTCCGCCGGGACGCCGCGCCCAGGCGATCGCCTCCGAGATCGAGGCACCGCGCTGTTCCGCGATCGTCTGGGTCTGCGTGTACTTGAGCAGCCCTTCCCTTCCGTGCCTGCGTCCGAGGCCCGAGTCCTTCATGCCGCCCATGGGCGCGTCCACCGAGCCCCAGGCCGCCGCGTAGGCTTCGTTGATGTTCACGGTCCCGGCCTCGATCCGGCTCGCCAGCCCGAATGCCGCCTCGCTGTCCCGGGACCAGACGCTGGCGTTCAGGCCATAGGGGCTGTCGTTCGCGAGGCTGACCGCCTCATCGTCCGACTCGAACGGGCGGACCGCTGCCACGGGACCGAAAGTCTCCTCGGAGTGAACCCGCATCTCCGGGGTCACGCCCGTTAGCACGGTCGGCTCGTAATACCAGGGGCCCACCTCCGGCCGGGGACGTCCTCCCGTCCGGATCGTCACGCCCCGCGCGACCGCATCGTCCACGAGCTCTGAGACCTTCTCAAGCTGGGCCGCCGAGGAGAGCGAGCCGACGTCGTATCCCCAGTCCAGGCCGGTCCCGAGCCTGAGCCCCGCGGTCCGCTGCGTGAAACGGGAGAGAAACCGGTCGTGAATCGATCGGTGCACGTAGATCCGCTCGATCGAGATGCAGAGCTGCCCGGCATTCGCGAAGCAACCCTGCAGGGCTCCTTCGACCGCCTTCTCCAGGTCCGCGTCGCCGCGCACGATCATCGCGTTCTTCCCGCCGAGCTCAAGGCTCGCGCCTGTCAGAGTTCCGCCCGCCGCCGCCGCCACGATCCGCCCGGTCGCCGTGCTGCCCGTGAACGACAGGTAGTCGGCATGTTCGACGAGCGCGGCTCCCGCTTCCGGGCCCGAGCCCGAAACGACCTGAAAGAGGTCGTCCGGCAGCCCTGATTCGGAGAGCTTCTCCGAGACCCACAGCGCCGTGTGCGTGGTCTGCAGATCCGGCTTCAGCACCACGGCATTTCCGGCGAGCAAAGCGGGGATCGCGTCGGTCGCACCGAGGCTGAGCGGGTAGTTCCAGGGCGCGATGATTCCCACCACCCCCCGGGGCCTGCGCAGCTCGGTGACTCGCGTGAGGCCGGGAATCACGCCGCGGCGCCGTCTCGGCTGCAGCAGTCCGGGGGCCCGGTTCACGTAGTAGGCCGCAGTGACGGCTACGTCCACGACTTCCTCGAACGCGTGCGCCCGGGCCTTGCCCGTCTCCAGCTGCACGATGTCGAGGATCTCGTCCTGGCCTTCGAGCACCAGGTCCTGGAAGCGCTCCAGTATCTTCGCCCTTCGAGGGGACGGCGTCGCTCTCCAGGCCTCGGACGCGACCCGGGCCCTTTCTACGGCCGCCTCGACTTCTTCGGCGGCCAAAGCGGGAAGGTGAGCGAGGACTTCGCCGGTGAACGGAGCCCGGATCTCCTGCATGACCGGGCGCCCGGCGGCGGGAACGAGCTGGCGGCGCAGGTCGGCGAAGCGGACGCCATAGCGGGTCACGGCATCCGGTGC
>JAMJQL010000005.1 GCA_023554245.1 Gemmatimonadota bacterium | reverse complement strand
GCAATTCAAGGCACCCGAGCGGGCAGCGACGTTCCTGCCGGCTTCAGGGGCACCCGACTATCTCTGTCTCGTGATGCCTCTGCGGCTTCTCGACTGAGGAGGCTTGATGCGCCACCGCTCGAAGATTCTTCTGATCAGCATTCTCGTCCCGGCGTTCGCCGGGGCGGCGTGCAGCGATTCCAACGAGCCGGACAACAGCCTGGACGCGCGGATCCGCTACGTGAACGCAGTCAAATTCACGACCGGCCCGGTCGAGATCGGTCTGCGCAACGGTCCCTCGGAAGTCGTTGCGTTCAGTGACATCACCGCATACGAAGCTCTCCGCCCCGGCGACTACGTGGTCTTCGTGGAGGATGAAGCGGGACCGCTCGATGTGAATGGGACCGCGTTCCTGGCGGCAGGCACCGACCATACGATCGCCATAACGGGACAGTCGGATCTTCCGCGAGCGATGTTCTTCAGTGATGACCCGGGCGTGCCGGATGTCGGCCAGGCCTACGTGCGCGTCGCCAACGGCGGACTGCAGATCGGTCCCGTGGACGTGTACCTGCTTCTCCCCGGCGAGCAGGTTGACGGAACGCCCACGGTGGGAGCCCTCGACTGGCTCAACGTCACCCTGTACGGCGAGTTCGCCAGCGGCGAGATCACCCTGGTCCTGACGGACGTCGGCACTCAGGACGTCGTATTCGATTCGGGTCCGATCACGGTGCCATCAGCGTCGGTACGCACGCTGTTCCTGTTCGATGGCGCGGCGGCACTCGACGAGATCGACTTGCTGGTTCTGAACGACGGGGGAAGCTGAGCAGCAGGCAGGCGTCTACCCGGCCGAGTCTCCGGACTTGTCCGGGTCGCGGTCGGCGAGCGCGACCAGAACGTGCGCGGCGAGCTCCGGGTCGGCCGTCCTGAGCCAGCGCAGAAATTCCCCGCGCTCGTCGGCGGGCAGTTCGAGTGCCCGTTCCATGGCCATGCGAAGGCGAACCTCGTGCGGGTGATCGGGCTTCGCCATCACTGGCGCTCCTTTCGTCCGGTCAATCGTGAACTTCCGGCAACGGTACTCATTCTACCGATGTCTTTCCGTGAGTGTCACCTCGGCCGCTTGACGCCCCGTCGCGTTCGCCCGGAGGTTGCCGCATGCATGGTTCTCGAGTTCCTCGCAGCGCACCCCTCGCGCGCGTCGAGCTCTACTTCTTTCGTGCCGCCTTCCGGGGTGAGTGCACGGCCTTCACCCGCTCAACGAACTCATCCGCGGGCAGATAAGCGATCGCCTCGGCGATGACGGGAAGGGGCAGGTCGTCGAGCTTCCGGAACCTGACGCAGGACTTGCCGACATCGAACCGCTTGCCGGTGGCCTTGTAGTCCGACTCGAACTTCGCCCGCGCCTTCTCGTCCATGTAAATGCCCGACAGGTACACGGCCATGTGGTTCTTCTGCGAAGCGAGCGCGGCGTATGAGAGCGGCTGACCATTGTAGGTGTCCGGATACGTCGAGATCGGAACCTCGTAGGCGATCATTCCCCAGTTCATCGACTCCTCGTATCCGTCGGGGAGGTTCTCGAGGATCACCTCGCGGACCTTCGAGATCGCTTTGCGGCGATCTTCCGGCAGCTCCGCCAGGTACTCCTCGACGGTCTTCGCTTCAGAGCGCACGTTGTCCTCCGGGTAGGATCAGGGATCGAGGGCGAGCGGGACGGACAGGGTCTCGCGCCGGGGCGGATAGCAGTATTCCTCGTCGCAGGACTGGAACTGGACCTGTAGCTCCAGAGGTTTGACCTCCGCCTGTGCGGCGGCGCCGGAAATGTCCACCAGATCCTCGGGCAGACTGATTCGCAGCCGGGCGACCGTGGTATCGACGAACGACAGCAGCTCCAGCGGCTCGCTGGTATAGCGTACGGTGACCACCACGGGCTCGGGCCATTCGATCACCTCGACCTCGACGCCAGCCGGCGCCGATGCCACGCGGATCGAGGTTGCGATCGGGTTGAGTACCTCGAGCTCGGGAGGTACGACCGGCTCGTCGGGCCAGGAATGGAAGTTCCGCGCGTGAACGATCGCGACAGAAACCTCGAAGAGGTCCTCTCTCGATCCGGCGTCGGCCGAGCCGGCCGATGAGAGGCGCTCGACACCGGCCAACTGGACGCGCACCGAGTCGGCGCCACCTCGCACGCCCTGAGCGCAGGCGTCCGGTGCAGAGGCCCCGGCGCACAGCAGCGCCAGGCAGGAAAGAACAACCCCGCGATACGTGACGTGATTCCATGTCACCCGATGCATCAGTTCTCCCGTTCGAAGACGCGGGCCAGCGTTAGCTCCAGCTTCTCGCCCCGCAGGGCCTCGTTCGTGGCGAGGATCGTTCCGTCGCGCCCGATGAGAATAGCCCGAGGGATGTTGACCACGTCCAGCTCCTTCGCGAGGTCACTGTCCGCGCCGTCCTCGACGTACGTGTGCAGCCAGGGCATCGGCCAGTCCCCCTCGGCGCGGAAGTTCTCGACGTCCTCCGGAGCCAGGTCGAAGGAGAGGCTCAGAATCGTGAATCCGGCGTCGCGCCAATCCTCGTATGCCGCGTGAAGATAGGGCATTTCGGTGATGCACGGGCCGCACCAGGTGGCCCAGAAGTCGAGCATCACGACCTGCCCCTCGAGTCCGTCCCGCGACCAGCTGGCGCCGGCATCGTCCATGGAGCGTACCGAAAAATCGGGAATCCGGTTGCCCGGCTGAATCTTCCTGTCCGGTGCATACAGAGCGGCGGCCCTCTCGGCTGCCCGGGTGCCGGCGTACTCCCCCGTCAGCCAGGCGTGGTAGGCTGCCAGCTCATTCGGCCGACCCGACCCGAGCGCATCCTCCATCAGCCAGCCCAGGGCAGTGGAACGGACCGACGCATCCTGCTCGCTCCGCCACGCGGGTTCCGCGAGCAGGGCCAGGGCGTATTCGTGAGCGCGGTCGGGATCGGCCGACGCCGATAGCGCCTCCGAGAGCCCGCGCGGCTGAGCACGCCACGCCCGCGAACCGGGCGGAATTTCGTCGAGGGCCTTCCGCGCCGTGGTTCGATCGGTCTTGATCGGCGCTCCCATGTATGTCGTGAGCATCAGATCCCGGACGAAGGGGTCGGCTTCGACTGCGAGGTAGGAAGCCAGCATGGCCGCGTCCGGTGCCGGATCGTATTCCTCGTAAATGGCCCGCATCTGCGTCAGGGTCGCCCCGGCCGCGCTGGAGCGAGCCCTGTGCGCGAAGTAGGCGTCGACCCTCGCGAACAGATCACGCGAAAAACGTCCGAACCGGCCGGACTCCGAGTCCGGGTCCGTGAACGTCACTTCGCCTATGCCGTCACCTGCAGGGATCCGGCCCGGGTCTAGCGCGATGGCGGCGAACGGGCCAGCGGCGTCGATGACCCCCCGATAGCCACCGGCCCCGTCGTATACGTAGCGATCCGCGTCCGGCAATTCGATCTCCGCGGCGACCGCGACTCCCTTCAGCTGGACGGCGATCGAGTCGGAGCCCGATGCCACTTCGGCCGCGAGCGATCCATCGGTTCGCGACCTCAAAAAAATCCCGCCCTGATCGGTACGGAATTCGTTGAAGTCACCAATCAGCTCGGCCTGCCAGGGACGAGGCAGGATCTCGTGTCTCGCGAGCCGTGCCTCGAGTTCGATCGCCGGCTCCTCACCCGAGAGAAGCAGTCCGACTCGCTCGCCCCGGTATCCGACACCCGAAAACCAGAGGAGGAAGAGACCGGTGGTGTCGGCCGCGAGGGTCCACCCTCCGTCCGGGCCGACACGGACGGAAGCGAGGATCGCCCCGTCCACGTAGCCCTGCAGGTGCACGTGCGATACCGCGATAGGTCGCCCGTCGGCCGCTACGAGACGCCCCGACAGCTCGGTGACCGGGGCCTCGAGGGTGACCGGCAGACCTATGCTCGCGCTCGCGTCCGTCGGCATGCGAAGGGCGTTGCCGACGGACGTTGCGAGCAGCGAAAGGGCGATGAAGAGACCGGCCATCAGTCCTGAAGTGGAATCCGGTCGGCGTTGACCTCCAGCCAGTCAGCGAACGACTGCAGGCGCGGATTCAGCGAACGGGCGATGTCGGGATCACGGGGTCCGCAGAACGCCTCCTGGAAGTCCCGCTTGAACTGGAACATGTTCCCGAGGTCCTCGGCCCCCGGAAAGTCGAAGCCCCGGTAGAGCTCTGGATCCACGGAGTTGTAGACGACCTCCAGGCCCATGGCGCCGCCGATCGCCGCGGCCATCTCTTCGCCGGTCAGCTGCTCGCCCGAGATCGCCACCGTCTCCCCGATCAGGTCATCGCCTCGCTTGAAGATGCCGAACGCGGAGCGTCCGATGTCCTCGGCCGCGATGCCCGGGAGCTTTCCGTCACCCATCGGGAGCGTGATGCCGTACCGGCCATCGGGTCCTTTCGCGGGACCCATACCGAAGTGGATGAGATTGTCCCAGTAGAAGGAGGTCAGAAGGAACGTGGTCGGCACTCCCTCGCGCCGGAAAATCTCGTCGGCCGCGCCCTTCGCATCGAAGTGCGGCACCTTGTACGACCCCATCAGGGTCGGCATCCGGTCATCTTCGAGCGGCACCCAGAGCCGCGTGTCCTCGAGAGTGGACCAGATCACGTGCTTCAGCCCGGCCTTCTTCGCGGCGCGGGCCAGGTTCGCCGCCTGCCCGGTTTCTTTCTCGGGCGAGAAGTGCTCCCAGAAGTTGGTGACGAAGAACGCGCCGAACGCGCCATCGAGCGCTTCGACGAGGCTCGCTTCGTCATCCAGATCGGCGGCCACGACTTCAGCCCCCGCAGCGGACAATGCCTTCGCCTTGTCGGAGTCCGGATTCCGGGTGAGCGCCCGGACAGCGAACCCCGCTTCGGGATCGTCGAGAACCGCCCTGACCAGCCCGCCACCCTGCGCGCCGGTTGCCCCGACCACCGCGATGATCTTCCTGTCCGACATATTCTCCTCCGGGATCAGTCGTTTATGGTTCTGATTCCCGGGGTGATGCGACGGGCCGCGATCGCCCCCCGGTTCCGGCCTCGGTAGCTGAGTGAACCCGGCACACGGATCCCGGTTCCGGGGGCCGTTCTCCTGAGATAGGTTCAATGCGCTGCGCACGCCCGCCGATCAACCGGGAACCGGGAGGAAAGCCTGGGCACGAAGAGTCTGTATTCCGACGACATCTACCGCGAGTGCCTCGAGCGGATCGATCGCCTTTCGGCCGATTCCGCTCCGGTCTGGGGGACCATGACCGCCGCGCAGATGCTGGCGCACTGTGCCGAGGTCCAGGAGGTGGGGAACGGAAGCCGGAAGCTCGAGGGGACGCCATTCCTCGTAAGGCTGTTCGGGCCTCTGATCCGGCGGATGGTCGTGAGCGAAAAACCGTACCCGCGGGACGCGCGGACCCATCCCCAGTACGAGCAGCGTGAGCCCCGCGACTTCGAGCGGGAGAAGGCGCGGTTGCTGGTTCAGCTCACCGCCTTCCGGGCGACGGAGCAGGAGTCGCCGGCCCGTCACCCGATCTTCGGAGTGTTGAGCCACGAGGAGCGGGGCTGGGCCGCCTACAAGCACCTCGACCACCACCTGCGGCAGTTCGGGGTCTAATCGCCCTGTCTTTCCCAGAGCTCCTGGAGAGAGATGGCAGGCTCATTGCAGAAGACGATCGGAACGTCCCGCTCCTCCGGGACGCCCCAGCGGTTCTGCACGCGCGTTGCCAGCTCGATCCGGCCGCAAATCGCGGAATCGAGCTCGTCGGGCTCGACTCCCAGCAGTACGATCGGGTCGCCGGGCCGGTCGCCGGGTCCGAAGTAGTACCAGCTCCCGGCGAGGCTGACCACCGGGGGCAGGCCCAGCCGGCGGCCGTATAGATCCAGCGCACCCGCCTGGCCGTAGTTCGCGCCGTACAGGACCGCCCCGTGTCGAACGAGCGACGGCTCCTGTACGAACAGCATGCTCGCGAGGGCCTCGGCCTTCTCCTCCCAGCCCAACATGTCGGCGTAGTCCTGCGGCAGTTCGAGTTGCCCGCCCCAGTTGGTCTTCGTTCCCGCGGTGATCCCGGTCATGGCCGCGTACTCGGCCATCGGCTGCGGCGGCAGGATCGGAAGACCGAAGGGGAGGATGAACACTCCCCATACCGTGACCGTCGCGACCAGCCCCCGGGTGAAAATCATCCGCAGGCGCGCTCTTGCGATGCGTTCCAGTCCGACGGCGCCGGCCGCGTACAGGAGGGGATGTATCGGCCCCGTGTAGTACGATTTTCCCTTCAGGGCCGCGAACAGGACGAGACCGGCGAGCGCCGCCCAGCCGAGCATACGGTACCGCCGCATGTCCTGCCGGAAGAGGAGAGTGGCGAGGCCGCCCCAGGCCAGCAGGATCTGTGGCCCCCAGATCGCCTGCTCGAACAGGTGCTCGCCGAAGGTGATCCGGTTCAGCTGGCCTTCCCGCAGTCCCGACATCTGCTCGACGACCGGAAAGCCGAGACGAATCTGACCGATGATGCTGGGACTTCCGATCACGAGTGCGATCGCCAGCGCGATCCACGGCCACGGTCCCAGAAGGGCCCGTCGCCGGTCACTGACCAGCAGTGCCGCGAGCACGGCGAGCCCGAAGAACAGGATCGAGAACTTGCTGAGCAATCCGAGTCCGGCGGCGACTCCGAGCACGATCCACCAGCGTGAGTCCTCGGTATTGATCAGTCGGAGCAGGGCCCAGAAGCCTAGCAGCCACCAGAACTGATCGATCACCACCGGCTGGAAGAGGGACGCGGTGCGCAGGAAGAGGGGATTCAGGAGGACGACGAAGGCCGTCAGCAGCTGCGCCCGCTTCCCGCCGCCGAGCTCCCGGGCGATGAGGATGGCCAGGAGCATCACCGCCGCCCCGAACAGGGCCGGGGTGATCCGGTAGCTCGCGACCGTCACTCCGACCGTGTGGCGCAGCGTCTCCGAGAGCAGAGCGATGAACGGGGGGAAGTCCATCCCGAACAGCTTCAGGTGGGTGCCCATCGAGAAGTAGAGGAGCTCATCGCGGTGGAATTCGTAGGGCGTGGCGAAGGCCGTCACGAGGTGCGCGGCGAGCTTGACGCCGATCAGCCAGAGGGCGGCGACGGCGACCGGCGGGCGCTCCACCGGGCCAGGTCGAGTCATGTCGGAAACCGGCACTAGAGCACCAGTCCGACCATCGTTCCGAGCGCGAGTACCAGGAAGATCGCGATCAGCGGGACGAGCGCCACCATCACCCTGCGAATCGTTCTCTTCTGGTACTCGATCGCTTCCCTCTGCGCTTCGATCGACGCGGATTGGTTGCGCAGCGCCTCCTCGTATCGCTCGAGGTGCGTGCGCTGGAGGTCACGGATCTCGGTCAACAACTCGACGGTGCGTTCCTCGTCAGTCATGCTCTCCTCCTCGGCCAGCGGCGAGAGTGCCGGCTCGGCTTTCCGGCAGGCGTCGTCCGATGTCTCAGACCTTACTCGCTTCTCGCACATCGATGTAGGGTAGACAATCGAGCGGTCCGGTCGCCGGCGCGCGATGGGATCCCGAGACAGGTCAGGAGAAGAGAAGATGAGAAGAAGATTGCTGGTCGTCGGATTCACCCTCGCAGCCGCCCTCGCGACGCAGGGCTGTGAACGCGGAAGGGCGCAGGATCTCGCTGCCCGAGCAGCGGCGGATTCCGTACCGCTGTACGACAATCTCGGCGACTACCATCGATCGGTGAACACCGGGATGGATCGGGCCCAGGCCTACTTCGACCATGGTCTCCGGTTGCAATACGCCTTCAATCACGCTGAGGCTATCCGCTCGTACGAGGAGGCGGTCCGGCTGGATCCCGGGTGTGCCATGTGCTGGTGGGGGATCGCGCTCGCACTGGGTCCCAATATCAACGCATCGATGGACTCGGCGTCGGGCGCCAGAGCCTTTGCATCGATTCGAGAGGCGCAGAGACTGGCGGATCGCGGACCCGCAGCCGAGCGGGCCCTGATCGGAGCCCTCGCCGAGCGATACGCAGAGGACCCGACGGCCGGGCGCGCGCCGCTGGACTCGGCGTACGCCAACGCGATGGGCATCGTAGCTCAGAGTTTTCCGCGCGACCCCGACGCGCTGACGCTGTATGCCGCCTCCCTGATGAATCTCAGCCCGTGGTTCTACTGGACGGGAGACTACGCGAACCGCCAGCCGCGTCCCGACACGCCGACCATGCTCGAGCACCTGGAGAAAGCGCTGTCGCTGAATCCGGAGCACCCGGGAGCCTGCCACTACTACATCCACTCGGTGGAGGCCGCCTACCCGGAGAGGGCGGTGGAATGCGCCGAGCGTCTGGCCGGCTTGATGCCGGGAGCCGGTCACATCGTGCACATGCCGGGGCACATCTACATACGGGTCGGCAGGTACGCCGATGCCGTGAAGCAGAACGAGCACGCAGTCCACGCCGACGAGACGTACATCCAGGACCAGAATCCCCGGGGCCTCTATCCGGCCGGCTACTATCCGCACAACTACCACTTCATGTGGTTCGCGGCGACGATGGCCGGGATGAGCGAGAAAGCGATGTACGCGGCCCGAAAGGTCGCCCCGAAGGTGCCGCTGGAGGTGGCGCGCGAGATCTACTGGATCCAGAACGTGCTGATCCTGCCGATGCTCACGTCGGTGACCTTCGGCGACTGGGAGAGCGTTCTCGCAGCGCCGATGCCATCCGCCGAGCTCGACAACGCCACGGCGATGGCCCACTACGCGCGGGGAATCGCCCTGGCCGCCACGGGTCGTGAGTCGGAAGCGCGTCGGGAGCTTCAGTCGATCGATGAGATCGCCGCCCGAATCGGTGCGACGGACCTGAGCGAGGGACCCGAGATCGTGGTCGCGATCGCGTCGCACGCGCTCGCAGGCGAAATCGCTCTGCGGACGGACGACCCGCAGGCTGCGGCCGAGCACCTGGCAGTGGCCGCCCGGCTGGAAGACGGAATGGTTTACGAAGAGCCGCCCGTCTGGTATCTGCCGATCCGTCACACGCTGGGCCGCGCTCTGCTCGAGGCGGACCGACCCGGGCAGGCGGAGTCCGTCTACCGGGAGGACCTGGTCCGGTTTCCGGCTAACGGGTGGTCGCTCGCCGGCCTCGCCATGGCCCTCGAGGCGCAGGGCCGCAGCGACGAAGCGGCGGCGGCGCGAGCCGAATTCGAGGCAGCATGGCGGGACGCGGATGTG